>JASLVM010000003.1:0-61392 GCA_030741355.1 Candidatus Poseidonia sp.
ACCTGTCAATGTGGGCTACATGGGCTAGCGGATGGTTGGTGCTACCGATCACGCCGTCCACTTTTCCAATGTACGTGCCATCATCGGCTCGAACCATGATGGCGTTGAGAGCGGGAGATGATCCTTCAAAATGCACCAGCAAGCCACCCTCGTGGCTTCGTGCTTCAACGGTGCCAGTAAACATCTCAAGACCTGTTTTGGCCTGCGACCATCGCTTTTTGGTGTTGTCGGTTTATTCGTCGACTTTACGACGATGTAGGACGGCCACGCCGAGCATGCAAATCGTAGCCATAAACGAGAGCGAGGGTAGGGCGTCGTCCGTGCTTTCTACCGGTGTGGAAAGATCGGGGACATCCTCGACAACGGGTGCTGGGATGCCCACGGCAAGCTGTGTGGTCGCTCCGGATTCGTCAACGGCCGTGATGACGACATCGTAGTTCGTTAGGCCGTTGGCGAGGCAGATGGCCGTCGACACTTCAACGACCCAGTTGATACCGTCGATGGTGAAGCCTTGGTAGTCGGCACCGCAAATGGTGAGGCTCATCGTGACAGCCTCCAAGTCGGGGTCTGAAACCAAACCGAACATTTCGAATTTGAGTTGGCTTTCATCCCACGAAGCGTTTTCACCGTCGAAGTTGACGGCCACGGAAACGGCCGGTGGAGAATTTGGTTTGGTCAAGCCAAGGGAGAATTCTGCTGCATGTGCGACCATGTTGGATGCCTCAGCCGTCACGCTGAATTCAAACGCTCCGGGGCGGAGGTTGGTCAGCGAAACAGCGGTCGTCACGGGTGTGGAGGCGATGGTGATGGTATCTCCTGCACCACCCAGTTGTCCGTTTTGCAGGGCCCTTGCAGAGAACAAAAATTCGTTCACAAGACCTGAGGACGTGATGGTCAATCTGGCGTTCTTACCGTCTTCGTCCACCGTACCAGTGGCGGTGTAGAGTGTGCCAAAGGTCCATGTTCGTGAGTCGTTTTCGTCCACTGCGCCGAGCGGGTCAACCGCATGACAGGTAGCAGTCGATTGGGTCGAACTCTCGGGCTGATTGACAAAGAAGTCGCCGATGACGTTGGTGGAAACGCTCCATCCGTCTTCATCAAACACACACTGAAGCGACCAACCGTTGTCATCGATGGCCCATGCATTTCCGATAGCGGCGGTGGCAAACCGCCAACTACCAGCTCCGGAAGTCGGAACTTTCGTCCCGTTGGCTGGAGCTGTTGATGTCCATGCAGGGGCGTCGTTGGTTGCGGGTTCCTCCGTGGTGAAATCCATGAAAATATTGCATTCCAAATCCCATTGCGTCCTGTCAAAGGACACCAATTGGGTTACCTTGAGTGCCCCATCTGGAAGGTAGACAAAGGAAGGTTCGCCAATGTGGTCGCAAGTTTGACCGCTTTCGGGCTGGTTGTCGATGACGCGGAAGTCGTAAATTCGGAGCCCTTGGAGGACGGGGAAGGTGACCACAAGCGCTGCGTCACTCATGTTGCTGATGTTCATGGCGAGGGTGAAATTTGAAACGCCGTTGTTGGGTAATTTATCCCAACGAACGTTATTTGCTTGGCCATCGGCGACGAAGAGGCTGATTTCCATGTCGTCGGTGGTCGAAGTGGGGACCTCTTTGCAGTCGCCAGCGGCACCAAAGTTGGTGCATGTTCGGGCGTCTTGGTGGCCATCGGGTACCAAGTTGACCTCATCGAGTCCGATGCCGTCTTCTACAAACTCAAAGTCGTTCCAGTCCACTCCACCTGAGTGAGGAATGCCTTCACGCATTCCGAGCCGAGTCTCCATGTCGGCGATGCACTTTGGTCCAATGCTGCGAACTGCGTCACGCTCGTCGGTGCTGATCCATTCATTGTCTCCTCCTGGCAAACCTTCGAACAGACCGTCCAAATTGTCCCGAACAATGGCGGAGTTTGAACCGTTCACCCAAGCGTTGGCGAACATATCACCGGTTGCCCAGTCATCCAAAATGTTCAGTTCAAACAAGGCGAAATCATACTCGAAGAGGTCTTCAAAGGTGTAGCCGCTGCAATCAACGTCCAAGGTGTCTTGACGGCCTTCGGTTGAGGACACCGAGGGCGTATCGTCAAAGGCGGTGAACACGGGTGAAGAGGAGACGCCCATCATCAAAACGGCGAGGAGCAGAGAAACAATTGGTGCTGGCAAGCGGTGTGTCATGGTACACCGGTTGTCTTTCGCCTTCATGAAGAATTGGTTGAAATCATCATGGAACAAGCCGTTCCATGCGGCGGTGAAGTGCCCACCACGGCAACACCGTCCAAAGCAACGCCGCCAGCCAAGATTGCCAAGCAGCGACCCCTCTGTCAACGCTAGGAAGTTGGGTTTCGAGGAGATGATGATAGACGCCATTGGGTGAAAGCAGGTCCAACATGCCTTCAAGGGCAACCCACGCAGGGTCGTTGGCTTCTCCAACCGCCACGCCGGATGCGTAGGCCACCATGGTGGTCACCAGTGCCCAAAGGAAGGTGAAGAAGAACCAAACACCGATGCCGAAGGCGATGGCCGTCCCTTGTTCTCTTGCAGAGGTGGAGGCCAAAAGGGCGAAGAGCGTGTACCAGAACACCACCAGTCCGGTGGAGAGGGCATACACCACAACTTCGGTCACGCCCGGCCATTCGCCCATGCGAAACCGAACCACGAGGACCGAAGCGAAAAGCAAGGCGTAAACCGGAAGGAGGATGCTTTGGGCATGTCCAAGGATGAGCGCTGTGGCTTGATGTTGGCGGGGCATGGGTTGGGCAAGACGCACTTCGAGCATGCCGCTGGCTCGGTCCTTGCTCACTCCATCGAACGCCATCAAAACGGCGCACATCGTTGCACCGAACACGACCCCCAGAGAGGCATAAAACAGCACTTCCATGGCCGTATCGGGTTGGTGGCCACCGGGTAAAACGATGTTGGGGTCGGAGAATCCCCACGCCATGCCCGGCAAGAACAGAAGAAGGATAGGAAGCATGATTTTCAAACGAATCCCGGACAATCGTTCCTTTCGGATACGAGCGGCGACGTTCACGATGCGTTTCCTGTCACTCATCTTCGCCAACCTCCACGGTTCGCATGGGCAGCATGGCCGAAGAAGCCACTTCGAGTGAAATGTCATCAACGCTCATGCCGGTTGCAGCACATAACCACTCCACCAAATTTGGCCGAACAGGCGCCCATGACGTGATGTTGACGTCAGCATCTACGGCTGCTGAAAGCACCGATTTCGGATCGCGTTTCACCGTCAAGGACCACCCGTCATCGTCTTGATGGCGTTCGAGAACATCTTCGTCAGGAGCGAAACTCGAGATGTCGGCAGCCCCCTCCCCGGTGATGGTGTAGCGTCCCTCCAAGCCCAACCGCCGCTCGACATCTTCCAGGGGGCCTTCGTCAAGCAATTGCCCTCGGTGAAGAAGACCGATGCGATCGATGAGCCCTTCGAGTTGAGCGACCATGTGGGAGGAGATGACCACGCTCACGCCTTTGGAGGCGAGTGTTCGTACCAGCGCTGCGAAAGCCTCGGCTGCAACAGGGTCCAATCCGTTAAACGGTTCATCGAGCAAGAGGACTTTCGGCGAGCCCAACAAGGCCGCTGCAATCGAGAGGCGCTGACGCATCCCTTGGCTGAGGTTGTCCAGTGCGTCGTCGCGCCGAGAACGTAAACCGACAAGGGCGAGCAAACGTTCAATCTTCGTTTCAGAGGTTCCACGCATCTCACCAAGCTGGCTCAGCGCCTCGTGAACCGTGGTACGGCCCTGCCAGCGAACTTGTTCCGGCATATGCCCGACCCATTGGCGGAGGTCGTCCACAGGCTGCCAAACATCGGTATCAAAACGAGACTCAACCTTTCCTTTTTGCACGGGCAGGACGCCCGCCATCATCCTGAGCAGCGTGGTTTTGCCTGCCCCGTTTGGCCCGATGAGACCCAACACGCAGCCTTCGTAGAGGTCGAGTGATAGGCCAACGATTCCCGGGCCGGCTCGTTTGGCCCACGGTTTGAACAGCGTCGGGGCGGGGAGGGCGTGTCGGTGTTGAACCGACCGGAAGGAAAGCACCGCCTCCGCCATGCACTGGCCCAAGGGAAACCCTCGCATCAACCTTGGCGAGAGGCGAACCTCTATGTTGGACATGTTTCGGTTACTTGTTGGTATTGACGATGTGGCAGGGCGTAATCCAGTCTTTGGCGCCTTTGGCCGGGGGTGGACTCGCGTTGTACCTTTACCATCGTCGAACGGACGGTGCTGAGGAACACGAGTGGACGGGTGCCATCGGTGCCAATGGAATACGCATGGCGTTTGCATTCGCTGTGCTCATCTGGATTTTACCTGCTGGTGCGCTGTTGGCGGCTCCCTTGTTGCTGTTGCTTTCGGTGTTGAGTCCAGCAGGGCGTCAAGATTGGGCAGAACACCGAACGCCAAGGCTGCTTGTCCTTGGTGTCGCCGTTTTGTGTTTGGGGGCAACCGGTTTCCTTCCCGTATCTCAGCCCGTCGCACCCGAAGACTGGGGTCGCCCTTTGTTCACGGAAAACCCGCACGCTCCAATCTACCCCGCCAGCCAGCAATACACTTGGGTGACCAGTGATGTGGTGGTGCTGCAAACCCTCACCTTGCGGCTACCCCATCAACCGGGAGTGATGGGCGCTGAGGCGGTTGCCTTGACTCTCGCTTCTCTGATGGACATGGAAACAGGACGCATGCATCAAGCGATTGAGTTGATCGACGAGGAGGTGCCTTTCGTGCGCCTCAATCCAGAAGAGATCACCCTCCAACCCGTTCCTTCTCCATCCACGTTGGATATCCGACTGGATTGGGATTCTGAGCGAATTGAAACCGTTGCTTTCCGAAGTTACAACATCAATTCCACCGCTTTTGGTTCCGATGCAGAAGGCACCAAGGTCGGAGAAGTGGTCGTGGTCGCCAAAGCCTCCTGGGGTGGAGAACTGGACATGCTGGTCATTGTGCGACCGCTTCAGCCCCCCAATGTAGATTATGACGGCATTGGCGAACGGTGGATTCGTGATTGGTTGAGTGCTCGTTGATTCATCTTCGAAACCGGCCCAGCATCCATCCAAACCCTTCAGGGGTTCTTGGGGAAGTTCCAAACTGGCTCCTGCCCCTCCTGTTCAGGTAAGGTCTCGGGTTGCACCGAAGGGGTGAAGGGCATTTGTTGGAAGTTTTGGAATTGGCCAGGATGTTGCACCATCATCACCGTGGTCGGTTTTTTTCTGGACATCAGGATCACGCCAATGACGATGCCGATCAGCGAAATGCAACAGAGCGCCCCTCCTCCCAAAACCGCAAACCCTCCTTCTGAAAGGTAAATCATGTCGTCAACGATGAGAATTTCGTGATTCGCTTGAACATTCAGCACACCGTCCGCATCAGAACTCATGATGCCAATGGCTCTCCAACCCGTTTCATCAAACAGTTCGTCGCATTCTTCGTTGAAGTATTCGTAGTCTTCATCGGTGATGGAAACCGTGGTCTCTTCACACGAATAATCGTCATTGACAAAGATACTGTAAGTCCCATATTCTTCGACTTGAACGGTCCCGGTGATTCCTTTGAACAGGGCTTCACTCTCGACATCGATTTCATCAACGTCCGCGAAACCCACACCAATCAAAACAAAGGAGAGGACCAGGAATGCACAAGATGCGACAAGAACAACGGTCGGTGTTTTTGACATGGTTTTCAGTATCGGCTGTGGCAGATATTGGAAAAAGATTTCTTTCCATCCACAAGTTCTCTGAGGAACCTGCCACGGGCACTGGTTTGTGTTCAGTAGCGAACTTTCTGACGGGTCAAGGTTCGCCAGATGCGCTGCAACGGGTCGTAATAACGGTCAACCACGCGCTCTTTGAGTTGAATGATGGCATCGTCGGTGATTTCAATCCCCGCTGGACAAACCTCGGTGCAACATCGGGTGATGTTGCAGTATTCTACGCCGAATTCCTTCTTGATTTCAGGCACACGGTCTTCCGTATCAAGCGGGTGCATCTCGTATTGGGCCAAGCGAACGAGGTTGCGTGGTCCAGCGAAGTCATCGAAGAGCTGGTGGTCCCGAAGGACGTGGCAGGTGTTGACGCAGAGGAAACATTCGATGCATTCACGGAAGTGTTGAACACGGTCGGCTTCCATTTGGTTGAACTCCCAGTCCATCGACTCTGGTCCCTTGATGGGGGCGATACGTTGGGCCACGTCGTAGTTCCAGCTGACATCGGTGACGAGGTCCTTCACGTGAGGGAAGGTCTTCATTGGGCGGATTTCAATCGGTTGTCCGGCCGGCGTTTCGGCGACCACATCGCTCATTCGAGTCATGCACATCAGACGAGGGCGACCGTTGATTTCAGCAGAACACGAGCCGCATTTTCCGGCTTTACAGTTCCAACGAACCGCCATATCGGGTTCCTGGTCGTGTTGGATTCGATGAAGGCAATCCAGGACCACCATGCCTTCGTCGAGTTCCAAATCATAGGCTTGGAGTTTGGCGTCGTCGCCTTCACCGCGTAGAATGTTGAACGATTGTTTGGTTCCTTTGAGGGACATTAGTTTCCGCCTCCTGCTTCTGCTGCGCGGTCAGCGATCATCGCCTTCACTTCCTTGAGGGCGCCTTTGAGGTCCTCGCGCATCTCCTCAACGGGCTCTTGTCGAATCTTCATCTCACCGTTTTCCATCCAGATGATGTTGAGGGTTTTGCCCCAGTAGTCGTCTTCCGGTGTCGGGAAATCGTCTCGAGTGTGGCCACCTCGGCTTTCTTCACGGGTGATGGCGGCGAGCGTGGCGGCGTGTGAAACGTCGGCCATGTTGAGCAAATCAAGGGCTTGATGCCAACCGGAGTTGTACTTGCGGGAAGTGCCTGAAGAGCATGCAAGCGCTCGTTCTTTGAACGCCTTGATGTCGTCAAGTGCTTCTTCGAGTTCGTTCTTGGTGCGGATGATGCCGACCTTGGCTTGCATCATGTCGCGCATTTCGTCGTAAATTCTGCCGGGGTTTTCGCCACCGTCTCGCTCGAGCGGAGCCAGCATGTCGGTGATGGCCAGGTCGACTTGAGCATCGTCAATCGAAGGTTGAGCGAGGTCCTTTGCGCGCTTGGCTGCGTATTCTCCTGCACGCTTACCGAAGACGATGAGGTCGGAAAGGGAGTTTCCTCCCAGTCGGTTGGCGCCGTGAAGGCCAGAAGCGACTTCTCCGCATGCGAAGAGGCCGGGAACGGTTGTTTCTTGGGATTCAGCGTCGACGATGACGCCGCCCATCACGTAGTGAGCCGTTGGCCCGACTTCCATGGGTTCCTTGCTGATATCGACGCCAGCGAGTTCCTTGAACTGGTGGTGCATGGAAGGCAGTTTCTTCATGATGGCTTCTTCACCACGGTGAGAAATGTCAAGGAAAGCGCCACCGTGAGGGGAACCGCGTCCTGCTTTGACCTCTTCGTTGATGGCTTTCGCCACGACGTCTCGGGTGAGCAGTTCAGGGGGGCGACGAACCGTGGCCAACTTGCCGCTGACCACTTCTTCGACCCACTGGTCCGCTTCTTCGATGGTGTCGGCATGGTCGCCTGCAAACATTTCAGGGACGTAGTCGAACATGAATCGGCTGCCATCGCTGTTGGTCAACCGTCCACCTTCGCCACGGACGCCTTCGGTGACAAGGATGCCACGAACGGACGGCGGCCACACCATCCCGGTGGGGTGAAATTGCACGAATTCCATGTCGCGTAGTTCGGCTCCGGCCCACAGAGCGAGTGCATGTCCGTCGCCGGTGTATTCCCAGGAACCGGAACAAACCGACCAGCATCGGGTGATGCCACCGGTGGCGAGGACCACGGATTTGGCAGAGAAGGCGTGGAATTCACCGTCAACACGGGTGTAGGCTACGCAACCCGTGACTCGGTCGCCTTCCTTCAGAAGGCTTCGAACGGTGTATTCCATGAAGATGTCAATGCCTTCGTGAATGCCGCGCTCTTGCAAGGTGCGGATGATTTCGAGGCCCGTAGCGTCGCCAACGTGAGCGAGGCGAGGGAAGGTATGGCCGCCAAAGTTCCGTTGATTGATGAGGTTCTTGGGCGTGCGGTCAAACACCGCACCCCACTGTTCGAGTTCACGGACACGGTCCGGGGCTTCTTTTGCGTGGTATTCGGCCATGCGCCAGTTGGCAAGCCATTTGCTTCCCTTCATGGTGTCGTGGAAGTGGACCTTCCAACCGTCTCGTGGGTCAGCGTTTTGCAGAGCTGCAGCACAACCGCCCTCGGCCATGACCGTGTGAGCTTTGCCCAAGAGCGACTTGGTGATGATGGCGGTCTTGGCACCGCTTCGAGCAGCCTCGATGGCCGCACGGAGGCCCGCACCGCCGGCACCGATGACAATGACGTCGTATTCGTGTTTCGTGATTTGTTCGCTCATCATCTCACCTCACACAACGAAGAGCACCATATCGCTCAGTCGGCCTTCAGCCACAGCCAGGACCCAAAGGTCCCCAAGGAAGACGAAAATCAACGATGTCCAGAACCAGAAACCGTGAGAACGATTGAGGACGCTGATCTTCCCAAACAAGACGCCACGAACGCGGCTGATGCCGGTGGTCCAACGGTCGAGCATGCCACCGGCCAAATGGCGAAGGGCATGGCAGGAGGTGACGTACATCGTGAGCAGGAAGGCTTCGATGCCCATCACAAACGTCCCGATGGAAACGCCGTAGCCGTCGTACGTGCCGGAATGGAAGTGCATCGTGTGGGTGACGTCCCACCACTTGATGACCAGAATGATCATGGCGGCATAGAGGAAATAACGGTGCAGGTTGTTGAAGATGAACAAGCGCTTCTCGCCTTTGTAGCCAATGGCCTTGTTGATGTCGGGCTCGTCAACCCAGCAGGCCGTGGGGCTGGCGAAGAAGGTGCGGTAGTAGACCCGGCGCATGTAGTAGCAGGTGCCACGGAAACCAAAAGGAATCCACAACACGAGGATGGCGGCGTTGACCCATTCCGGATGGTTCCATTCGTTCAATCCGAACAAACTCCACTCGAGGACGTTGGGCGAGAAAATGGGCGACATGACCGTGCTGCCGTGAAGGGCATACGAGATGTCGGCGTCGTAGAGGAAGAGTCGCCAAAAGGTGTAGATGAGGGCGGCGGTCAAACCGATACCCATCGCCATCGGTTGGCTCCACCAATTGTCGATACGGTTGGTACGCCCGAGTCCGTTTAGGACTGGGAGTTTAATCCCTTCACCCATTCAAAATCCCCCTGTTCCCTACGGGAACATCCTATCCGAGCAGGGCAGGGTCTTTGAGGTTCACCATTGAGCCGCAGGGCGTTTTTGAAACAATCTCAGGCCAATTCCGACCAATTGACTTCGGCTTCGACCATTTCAATTTCGTCAACATCCATCTGAGCCAACTGGAGTTTGCCCGACAATTCGTCGTTCACAGCATGCCAGTAAGAGTAGGCTTCAATGACCCAAATGCCGGACTCCCGTGTTCCGTTTCCGGAGCCTTTGACACCGCCGAACGGCAGGTGGGCTTCGGCTCCGGTGGTCGAGTTATTGATGCCGGTCATGCCCGCCTTGATGCCGGTCTTGTACCGGTAGGCTTCAAGTCGCTCGTTGGTGTAAATGGCCGAGGACAGCCCGTAGGGGCTGGCGTTGGCGAGGTGGAGCGCGTGGTCGAAATCCTTGGCCTTCACCACGGTGACGACCGGGCCGAAGATTTCCTCGTGGAAACATTCCATGTCCTCGGTCACATCCACGAACACGTGGGGCCACATGAACACGCCTTCGGACGCATCGCCCATGAAGTTCTCAGGAGCGCTGTCGGCGGTGATGGGGCCTTCGCCCCAAATTTGGGTGGCGCCACTGGCTTTGGCCATCTCAAGGCCTGCGAGGAAATCCTCGGCGTATTTCTCAGAGAGCATGGGTCCGTAGAGGACGTCTTTGTGAACAAGGGAATTTCCGATGCGAGTGGTTTTGACCTTCTCCATGAATTTCTCCATGAACTCGTCGTAAATGCTCTCGTGGATGATGAGGTTGCCGAGGCTGGTGCAGCGCTGACCTGCGGTGCCAAAGGCCCCCCAGTAGGCGCCTTCAACAGCGTTGTTCAAGTCGGCGGAAGGCATGACCACAAGTGGATTCTTCCCGCCCAATTCGAGCGAACATGAAACAAGGTTTCGTCCACAGACCTCGCCGATCATCTTGCCAACGCCGGTGGAACCCGTGAAGGAGATCTTGTTCACAAGCCCCTCGTCAACGGCGTCGACCAGGTACTGTCCTGCGCCGCTACCCTTGCCGTGAACGAGGTTGATCACGCCGTCGGGAAGGCCGGCTTCGTGCATGATACGTGCCAGCGCAAAGGAAAGGAGCGGGGCGTCTTGGGGGCTCTTCCAAACGCAGGTGTTACCGCACATGATAGCGGGGATCATCTTCCAGAAGGGCACCGCTGAAGGGAAGTTACAGGCGTTGATGATGCCACATACGCCCAACGGTCGACGGTAGGTGAAGAGCTCCTTGTCTGGGAGTTCAGAGTTGACCGTTTGGCCGTAGAGTCGTCGACCTTCGGACTGGAAGAAGAGACAGGTGTCGATGGCTTCCTGAATTTCACCACCCGATTCTTTCAGGGTCTTGCCGATTTCACGGGTTTCCAAAGCCACGAGCGCGTCTTTGTGCTCCATCAACAAGCGTCCCATGTTGCCGATGATTTGGCCACGGGTTGGCGCTGGTGTGGCGGCCCAAGCCGGGAACGCGGCGTGAGCGGCGTGGAGAGCTTCGTGAACATCGTCTCGGGTGGAGAGCGGGAATTCTCCCAAACAATCGGCGAGATGAGCGGGGTTCGTGGAACGGAAGGTGGCGTTGTCGCTCGAGGTTTTCAGTTGGCCGTTGATGATGTTGTAGCCGCGGACAGCGGGTTTACCCGTTGGGTTGTTGATTTCCATGTATTCCAAGCCGGTTTCCAGAACATGAGTCATGGTTTTGCGAATCTAAGTCGTCTCTTGAATGTGATGGAAGCGGTTGTTGGATTTGTTCTCGCCGTTCAAGAACATGGTGGCTGGGGTTTATAGTGGCCCTGCTGTAGATACCCCTGCGAGCAGGTCAAAGGCCCGGTTGAATTTCATTATATACCGTAAAATGTTCATTGACAACGAGAGGGAGCACCATGGCAGACAAAGACGACACCATCGAACTACGCGTATCCAAAGCCATCCCTTCCGACGTCGGTTTCGGTAGGGCGCGTATCTCCTCGGAAATGGGCCTCGACCTCAAACCCGGCGACTTCGTTGAAATCAGTGGCGAAGAACGTTCGACGGCCGCCATCTATTGGCGAAGTCGGCCGGAAGACGCCAAAATGGACATCATCCGAATGGACGGTATCATTCGGAAAAACGCCGGCGTCAGTCTGGGCGACCGGGTAACGGTTCGAAAAGTCAAGGCCGAAGAGTGCAAGAAATTGACCATCTCTCCGGTCATGGCCAACAAGCAGAAGGTCAAGTTCGGTCCGGGGATAGAAGGCTTTGCCAAGCGAGGCCTTGCCAAGCGCCCCGTGGTGGCCGGCGACCGAATTTTCATCCCAGGGATGACGCTTTTCGCTGAAGCGCTTCCCTTTGCCGTCGTGCAAACCGTGCCCAAAGGCATCGTGGTGGTCACGACCGACACGGAGATCGTCATCAAGGACGAAGCCGTTGCAGAGGAAGACGTCGGCCAGTCCGAAGGCATCACCTACGAAGACGTCGGTGGTATCGGCCAGCAACTCTTGAAGGTTCGAGAGATGATCGAGTTGCCACTCAAACATCCTGAACTGTTCCGCAGACTTGGTATTGACCCCCCCAAAGGGGTCTTGCTCCACGGGCCACCCGGCACGGGTAAGACGATGATTGCGAAGGCGGTCGCTACCGAGGTCAACGCCCACTTCAAGAGCATCAACGGTCCTGAAATCATCTCAAAATACTACGGTGAATCCGAGAAGCAACTTCGTGAAATCTTTGACGAGGCTGCCGACAACGCACCAGCCATTGTCTTCATCGATGAAATCGACTCCATCTGTCCGAAGCGTGAAGACGTCACGGGCGAGGTTGAGCGTCGCGTGGTCGCCCAGATGCTGACCCTGATGGACGGGATGCAAGGACGAGACAACGTCGTCGTCATCGGCGCCACCAACCGACGGGATGCGCTCGACCCAGCGCTTCGTCGCCCTGGGCGTTTTGACCGTGAAATTGAGATCGGCGTGCCCGACCGAGAAGGCCGCAGTGAAATCATGGACGTGCACACACGCCAGATGCCCATCGCCGACGATTTCGATATCTCGTGGGTGCTCGACAACACCTACGGTTTCGTCGGTGCCGACCTCGCTGCTCTCGTCCGAGAAGCTGCTATGCGTGCCTTGAGGCGGTATCTTCCAGAAATTGACCTCGATGAAGAAACCCTCCCGCCAGAGGTTTTGGAGAAGATGGAAGTCTGCATGGACGACTTCAAGGAAGCCATTCGCGACATTGAGCCTTCAGCCCTTCGTGAAATCTACGTTGAGGTCCCTGAGGTTGGTTGGTCCGAAGTGGGTGGTCTTCAGGAAGTCAAAGACCGTCTCAAGGAATCCGTTGAATGGCCACTGACCAAGCCGGAATTGTTCGAACACTTTGGCATCAAGCCTCCACGAGGCATCGTGCTCTTCGGTGCACCTGGTACCGGGAAAACCTTGCTTGCAAAAGCCATCGCCAATGAAGCGCAAGCCAATTTCATCAGCATCAAAGGCCCCGAACTCATTTCAAAGTGGGTCGGCGAATCCGAGCGGGCCATCCGAGAGATTTTCAAGAAGGCCAAGCAATCCGCGCCGTCGATTATCTTCCTCGATGAATTCGAATCCATCGCCTCCATGCGGAGCGGCGGGAGCGCTTCGGAAGGCAGCGATGTCGGCAATCGCGTGGTGAACCAATTGCTGGCCAGCATGGACGGCGTCGAGTCCTTGGACGGCGTCATCATCGTGGCGGCCACCAACCGACCTGAGATGATTGACCCGGCCTTGTTGCGAAGCGGTCGTTTCGAGCGAGTATTGCACGTTCCCCCGCCCGACACAGGTGCAAGGGAAGCGATTTTCAACATCCACAGCGAAGGCATGCCATTGAGCAAATTCTCGTTCAAGGACATCTTGACGGGCATGGACGGGTTCACCGGTGCCGATATTGAGGCTGTCTGCCGAGAAGCGGCCCTTATCTGCATGCGTGCTGGAAAGAAGAAGGTCACCAAGGCCCACTTCCAAGAGGCGATTTCACGGGTCCGCCCTACGGTCACACCGGACATGCTGGAGTACTATCAGAAGATGGAGACACGCCTGACTTCGGGGTTGACCAACATCAAGCGAAACCGAGACTTCAGCCGTGGCATGGAAACCATGTGAGGCTGGCCAAGCCACCGACGCATTGATGGGATTCCAGCCCTCCAAGCAGAGTAAGGAGTCGTACCCCATGGCAATTTTCGGTCGAGAAATCCTCGGAAACACCGTGGTTGACCGAACCGGCGCTTCAATGGGCGTGTTAACCGATATGCACTTTGACCTCAACACTGGCCTCATCAGTGAACTTTTGGTGGAGGTCGAAGCCGGTTTGGATCCTGCTGTGCTCCCCTTTGACCACGTGGGGAGGACGGTCAAAATCCCGGGTACGGCCGTTGCTCGTATCGCTGAAAAAATACATCTCAACACTTGATTCACCGTGAAACATGGATGAGCATTTTATCCACTGGAGTGGACAACCTTCTAAAGTCATCATGCGCCGTGGAAGAGTGGGAATCCTCTCCCAGTGATTCGTATGTTGGGCCTCCCTGCCAATTTCAACGCTCGAAGGTTGGCCCTTCAAGCGTCGTTTTGGGCGGTTATGCTCATTCTGCTGATGACCATTCTTTTGAATTTCATCAACCTCAGCGCCACGAATCAGCTCTCGGCCTACGATGATGATTGGAACGACATGTCAGCCTTCCGCGAGGACATCAAAGCGATGGGCATTGAAACCCGGTCACTGGTGAGCAGCCCGTTGCTTCTCTCCGACATCGAAGATCCACGCAACACGACCTACGTTCTGGCCGGTGTTGAGCGAGATACCCTTTCGTTGCCTCAGTTTGACGATGATGGCTTCATCACGATCGCTTCAGGAGCTGGATATTCACCGTCGGAAATCAACGCCATCGTTGAGTTCGTCGAGGCCGGTGGCACCGCCATGGTGTTCGAAGACTACGGCTACGCCAACACCATCGCCGAAGCCTTCGGCATCCGCTACACCGGCGAACAGGTGTTCGACACCACCTACGCCACAGAACTGGATTTCAACTACATCTGGATGTGCATCCAAAACAACCCTTGCGGCATGAACGGGACTCAACTCGACCCCTCGACGTTGTCCACTCATCAACGCTGGGCCAAGGAGGGAGGGCCCGGAGAACATCCATGCTCGAAACTCAATGAGCAAAATTTCCTTCCAGGTGAAGCCCCGCTTTGTGAGCAACACATGATCAACGGACGGGTTGACTACAACGGTACCTACCAACTCTTGCTCAACAACATCACTGGGTTGGAAGTCATTCCAGGTGTCCGTGGTCCGCTGTCCGAAGTTTCCGTTCGAGCCCTCACCAGTAACGAGGCCACGGTTGACGTGAACGGCGATGGCGAGATTTGGGTGGGCAACGAAATCACGCCCGAAACTCCTGACCGATGGGGTCAATTCAACCTCAGCATTGAGGCCTGTGCGAGAGCCAGCTGTTCGCCGAGCGACGGGGGGCGCATCGTCTTCGTTGCTGACGGTTCTACGCTCATCAACGCCATGTACGACTACGAGGGCTTCAATCAAGGAGAATACGGGCCAACCGATACCCTGATGCCCGCCAATGACAACCGGAAATGGGCCCTTGACTTCATCGCCGAGGCCCTGATGAGCGAGCGCGTGGATGAACCGGGCGAACCGGCCGAGAATGCGATGGTCATTTTTGACGAATCCCGCCACCCCCAAAGTGCACTGGCTGCTGATTCGTACAACACCGTCTACTTCCTTTTGGTTTACTTCACCGGTGAAGGTTTGGCCATGCTCCTGTTGTTCCTCATTCTCTTCATCACCTTCGAAGCCGTGCTCATCAAGAAGCGTGACCCCGAACCTTGGCGACACGTTTTCAGCATCATTTACTACGGATTTGGCGACGCCAATCGCTACGCCTACTATTCCAAAGTGGAAAAAATTCGACAGGTCTTCCTGTCCAAGGTTCGCAACCAAAACGGGTTGAATCGTGAAGAATTCCAGGCGATGAAAGCCAACGAATTGGTGTCGATGATCAACGACCCGGTTCTTGCCAAATTCGCCGTTGAATCCAGCAATAAATACACGCTTGAACAAACCGTAGCGCTGGTCAAACGGATCAAGGCGTGGGGGCGCCAGTGAGGTGAGAAGATGTGGACCCGTAAAGCAGCCTTCACCTTCACCGGCGGTATTGCGCTGGTCTTGATTGGGATGATGATTTCCAATCAGCAAATGATGATCCTCGGATTGAGCCTCATCGCGTTCATCGTGGTGAATTCCTGGATTTCAGGGCATGGCGACGTCGAAGTTCAACGCACCTTGTCCGCTGACAATCTCTACAAAGGCGACGACCTGTACGTCGAACTCTTGGTGACCAACCGCAGCAACCGCAAAACGCAGATGCTCGACATCTACGACAACATTCCTCACGAGATGAAATTGCGCAGCGGGTTGAACCAGATGCAACTGAACCTCAAGCCCGGAGAGAGCGCTCGCATCCGCTATGTCTTGCGGTGTCCGCTTCGTGGTCACTATTCCATCGGCCCGGTTTCTTTGCGAGCTCGCAACACCTTCAACCTCGGTGTTGAAGAGATGTACGTCGACCACCACAGCGACATCGTCATCTTCCCTCAAATCAAGGACATCGAGGAGGCGTTCCTCCGAAGCCGAACACCGAAGATGTACACCGGCGCCACCACCCTTCGCACCCCAGGGCAAGGCTCTGAATTCTATTCGCTTCGAGAATACGTCCCCGGTGACCCGTTCAAGAACATCAACTGGAAGGCGTTTGCTCGGACCGGCGACCTGATGGTGAACGAGAAGTGTCGGGACGCCGTCACCGACTTGTATCTCCTTCTGGACAGTCGAGATTTAGCCCGCATCGGTACCGTCCTCAAGAATCCGCTCGAGATGGGCACGGTGTCTGCAGCCAGTCTTGCCGCCTTCTTCCTCAAGCGCCGGGATTCGGTGGCTTTGGCCATTTACGACGAGAAACTCTCCTATCTTCCGCCCGATACCGGAGACAAGCAGTATTTCAAAATCCTCAGTGCGCTTGCCGGCGTTCGTCCTCAAGGAGCGATGCCGCTGCAAGCCGTCACCAACTCACTGAGCGGCCGATTTAGCCGAGGAAGCCCCGTGTTCATCATTTCCTCTTGTGAGGGCGACGGTACGGTGCCAGCCGCCGTTCGAGATTTGGTTGGTCGGGGCCATGAGGTCACCGTTCTCTCTCCATCAAGCGTGGATTTCGAACGCTTGGTCAGCCGAATCCCTCGTATGTCCTACGAGGTGCTGAAACTCGAGCGACAAAACCGGTTAACGACGTTGGCCGGTTCTGGGGCCCAAGTCATCGATTGGATGCCGGACATGGATTTGTCCCAGGCCTTGATGCAGGTAAGGGGGTACTGAGATGGCGGGTGAAGTGGGTCTCCAATCGGACGTCTACCTCGACGGTGCAGCCAAGCCCCGCACCCTTCACCTGAAGAACCTCCGTCGCCAGTGGCAAATACTTGCTTTGCAGATCATCGCTACCGTGGCCTTGATTGGCATGTACCTCGAAGTTGTTTCAACCTACGTGGTCGGTTCCATTGACCACACCATTCTCTTCGATTCCATTGAACTGCTCATCTCTGACCAGTTGCCGCTGGGAGACTGGCTCACCGGCGAGGGTCGCAGCGGCATGGGTCGTTTCTTTGTGCCCCTCGTTTTGGGGCTGAGTCTCGGTGGAACGATGGCCATCATCGCCTTCCAATCGCCGAAGGTCCAACAACGCATTAAACTCGGATTTATCGTCGGTCTCATCGTTTTGCTCGTCGGTCGATTGGTGCTCTCATGGTTCGCAGGCATGTTGTTTTCCTTTGACTTGCGCCTTCCAACCAATGCGGAATTGGAAACGTTGCAGTGGCCGTTGCTGATGATCATGTCCTTGCTGATTCTCTTCATCTATCTCCTTCCCGTCATCATGGGGACGCGTGGTATTTGGGGGCTGTCTCGGCGTTCCATCGCTTGGGCCATCGGGTTCACCTTGTTGTTCCTCGGCATACACGCCATCCTGACCTTCCCGCTCATCAAGTCGCAATTGGGCTCCTACGGTGGGGCATTGACCACACTGGAAAGTCAAACCTCGGACCCCACCATCGGTTTATTCGGGCTGAAATTGGTGACCCAAGAGCAGTTCAATTTGATTCTCATCGCGGTGCTCATCATGGTGTTCCAAGAAGCGAGCTACGGCGTCATTCGCAACCTCGAGTACGCCTTCCGCCTCCCTGAATCGTGCAAGCGAGACCCGGAATATGTTCGCCAAATGGACAACGTTCTCAACACCCATCTCCGCCACACCTTCCTGTTCTTGGGTTTGACCGGTCTTGCCACCATGGTGGCCCTCGGGTTCCACAAGGTGTTGCTCACCATCGTATCGGATACCACCGGAAGTCAATGGGCAGGCCAAGTTTCAGAGTCCATTGAACTGACCCTCACATACGGCCTTGTGATCTCTGCTTTGCTCTTCTTGAGCATCATGGCGGTGCTCCGCTTCTTCATTCCATGGCAGCGGGTGATTGGTTTCATTCAATCTCGTACCAACAGCCTCCCGCCCGAGCCGGAGTCGAAGGATTTCACCCAACTATGACGCCCTCATCTGCTGCAACAGGCGTCCAGCCAGTTCAACAGCGGCCAACAATGCAAGCGGATAAGCAATGTAAGCGACAAAGGGGCCGAGCAACTCATGGCCAACCGCTTCGTTCACATCGGAACTGAAGAACACGAAGGCGAACACCGCTGCGAGGAGGAATAAGCGTTCAACCCAGAGAGGGTAGGGCTTTCCAAGGGCTTCTTCTCGACCCATGATGGTGGTGGTCTCGCTCGACATGTTGATCATCAAAAGTCGAGGTCAGAGAGTCTTGATTCCAAGTCGGCCAACGCCGTGTCCTTTGATGGCGTAGCAACCGGGTCATGAGCCGTTCGATGTGTACGTTCAGCATCCAGTCGAGCCAGTTCAGCCTCCAACTGGGCGCGCTCATCGTCCAGGCCTGATGAAGAGGTCGGGGTGAAGGCCGTTGATGCCTCGGTTTGAGCACCGCCTTCGTCATCGGTTGGTGGGGGGAGTGGCGACCATCCTTCGTCGTCCACCGACTCGGTGTCGGTCTTCACAATCGAAACCTCCTCGGCCTGCACCAGATGCGGTTCGAGGTCGTTCAGCATGGCCTCATTGACGGGTATTCGCTGCTCAGCGGGAATGGATTCACGTTCAAACGGTAGCAAACCATCACGCTGGAAATCCCACATCATGCCGCGTGGTCGACCGTCGGTCAATCCAGAGGCGTCGAGTTGGGTGATGAGTTCCTCAAGCACCCGAGCAGTTTCTTCCAAACCGATGGCTTCTCCGGCATCGCGCTGGTCGGCCTCAAGGTAGATGTCATCAAGGGCCACTTGGATGAGTTTTCTCGTACCGAGGGCCAAACTTGGCAGTGCTTCAGGTCGCTGGCAGTTGGCGAGCAGAGCATGGACTTCGTGGGATGGTGCCCCGAGACGTTCCACCTGTTCCAACACATTTCGAATTCGTCGGAGCATCGTGATGGAGCGGTCGAAATCCTCCAGGAGATGTTCCAAATCAACCACGACGTGGTTGACCGTTTCTCCCAATTGTTGCTCCAGACGTTGTTGAACAGACCATCGGGCCAAACCTCGTACGGCTCCAGCCGTTTGAGGAACTTGACGCTCAAGGAGCGTCATGACCTCAGAAGAGAGGAGGTGGCGCGGCGTTGCTGCAACATGGTCCACCGTGCCCTGAATCACTTGGAGGGCACGTTCAACTGCACGGTCGAGCATGGTGACCGAATAACCGAGGCCTCGTGCGTGCTCAAGGCGTTCAAGAACCGGGCCGAGCCCTTGGAAGGTGTTGTTGTCGTCCAGCAAGGCCTGAGCAAGCGGCTCTTCAGCGAGGCGGGCTCGCAATCGCTCGGCTTCTTGGATGTCGGCAAGCGCCTCTTCATGGGCTTCAGCCAACGAGGTGGCCTTGTCCACCAGGGATGCGAGTTCCGCTTCTGCGTGCCCTCGTCGTGCCCCTAAATCACCCAACTCACGAAGCACTTGGCGTCGTTCATCCATCAACTCTCGAAGTTCCGCCTGAATGTTAGAACGGCGTGATTCTTCCTCAGCGCGTCGGACGCGGTCTTCTTCCGTGCGATTTCGGGCGTGTTTTTCCTCCGTACGTGCGGCTTCAAGTTCCAAATTACTGACGTGAACCTGCTCTTGGGCGGTGATCAAATCCGATTGCACCCGGGCATGGCGCTCACGACTGGTGTTGACCTGTTCGCTCAAGACACGCAAACGGCGTTCTTCGTCCTCGCTCTGCTTCCGGATGGTGTTGAGGCGTTCACTGCCCTCCGCAAGATTGGCTTGTAATTCCGCTTCTTTGAGTGACAGGCTTTCGATGGCTTCCTTCAGTTCAGCGCTGCTCCCTGCATCACCGATGGCCTTGGCGAGCTCAGCCGCTCGTTCACTGACTTGGTGTTCCAACTCGTTGACTCGACGAACCAATCGCTCGGCGCGAGATTCGGCCTCTTCGGATTGCCCTCTTGCTTGTGCAAGGTCGACCTGCATGGTGTTGAGTTGTGCGTGGGCGTCTTCCAGTGCCGTGCTGTTTTCTTGGCGAGATTCCGTTGCTTCTCTGGCGACGATTTGTGCGGCGTCTTTCTTTTTCTCCAAAGCCTTTACTTGGCCTTCCAAGACCGCTTTGCTCTTGTTGAGTACGTCAATGGTCTGTTCGGCCTTTTCCAACTTCCTTCGAAGGCCAGCATCCACCGCTGCAACCGCTTCGTCTCGCATGACGGGTAGCGGTTCTGCGACATCAGCACCGTCGGATTTGAACGCCATCTTTGCGCGTTCCTTTTGCAACGCCTCAAGCCCCGCATGGAATCCCAGCATGTCGTCCAGGAGGCTCTTGAGCGATGCTTGCCGGGCTTCTGAACGTGTTCGCACCGTCGCAAGAGATTGGATGAACCCGGACAGTGTGAACGTGTCAACCGTCCCGGAGGTGGCGGAGACGATGGTTCCGGCGGGGAATCGAATGAGTTGCACCTTTCTCTTCGCCTCGGTGAGTGCCATCATCGCTTCTTCTTCGCTGTCGTAGGCCGGGGCCCACAAGGCAACGGGTGTGCCACGGGAGAGCACCAACGACACGCCTTTGCTGGAAGAGCCGGATTGGATATGCCCTGTGACTTCCTCGTCCAAGCCGGCTTTCAACATTGAAATCACGGCGTCAGGGCCACCTCGACCGTCTCGGAGCGTGAACCCCTCTGGCATTTTTGATCCGTGAGCACCTGCGGCCACGATATCTCCGTCCAAAGCGATGGAGGCGGAGGAAAGAAGGCGAGCATGGTTGGCGTCTTTTTCGGTCCAAACAGCGAGTGATATCTCTCCGCTTTGAGCCAACAAGAGAGCTCCGTTTTCCGTGTGGAGGGTCCAATGACTCTGGCCTTTCATGCCCCATTGGCTGTGAAGTTCCTGCCCGCCCATGGCGGCCATCATCTGGTGAAGTTCACTGGCCAGGCGTTCTTCTTCGCCAAGGCCGGGAAGATCGCCGACGTGGTCAATGAGCATCCCGCTGTCAATGGCCATCGCTCCTCGCACCGTCGTGTTGGTTTCGAGGGTTCTGATGACGGTGGAAAGGTCGCGAGAGAGGAGTCGTTCCACGGCGTTGGTTGAGGACTTCAGGCCTTGACGGTCGGCCTGGTGGACAAAAGCCTCCGGCACGAGTTCGGCAAGACTTCCAAGTTCACCCATGCTGTAGGACGTGGCGAGGTGTCGGAATTTTTGCTCTGCTTCAAGATGTTCTAAACGGAGCTTGGCCTCAACGCCTCCAAGCAGCGTGTTCTTCTTCTCTGCATCAGCGAGGTAGCCGACGATTCGGCCACCACGGACGAGTCGATGGCCCACCGGTGTTTTGCGGCGGCCGAGGTAGGTCGAAATAGCGCCGTGAGCAAAGGACTGAAGCACCCCTTCTTCCAGTGTGATCGTTTCGTTGATGGGGGTTCCTGCTGGTAATTCAAACATGCTTGTTCACCTACATTTCTTGGGTTGTTGCCAGTTGAGGGCGGAGATGGTCCATGGAATGCCTCCACCGTGCAATGTTGCCTTTTGTTCCGGCTAACATGACGATTCTGTAGGGCGTGAGGATGTCAATGAGGACCTGATCCTCGCCCTCGATCCACAGTTCGTGCATGTCGCCTTGGTCGTGGTTCTGGACCGCATCCAACGCAGCGACCGTCAACTCAACTGCACGGTCCACGGGAGGGAGTTGCCCTTCCGTGCCAACGCTGGAAAGCAATTTTCCTCGGTCGTCCATCATCATCGCTTGCTCCACGCCGTCAATCTTGAGAAATTCCCCCAGAAGACGTTGCAACATGCCTGCTCAACCTGATTGACAGCGCTGTAGCCTTCAAGAAGTTTTGCGCTTGGCTGAAGAAATATGGCGGTTTGAGCACCTTTCGCTTTTTTCCAACTGGAAAATAAGTTTCTTCCTCTCTCTGATGAGGCGCTTCAATCGTTTCCAGTCCATTGAACAGCGGAGATTCTCACTCCTGCAGGGGTGAAGTTCAACCCGGATGTGCGATGAAATTTTCCAATTAAAGATTCAATTTTTCAATTGAAGAATTCGATATCAAAATCTGGTGGCACCCTCCTCCTCTGCCGCTCATTTGAAACCCTACCTCTGTTGAGGCGTAACCATGGGAGGCGCAGGTTCGGAGGGGTTGTTCACCGTTCCAACGTGTGACGCTTGTGACAAACCTGCCGTCGTCGAACAAGCGTATTCCGGGCGCATCTTGTGTGGAAAGCATCTGGCAAAATCGGTGCGAAAGAAGATCAGTAAGGAATTGCGCCTTCAATTGCCACTGAAAAAAGGCGAACATACCACGGTTCTTGTTGCTGTTTCAGGAGGGAAGGATTCAGCCGTCTTGCTCGATGCCTTGGTTGACCTCATTGGGAAACGAAGGGATGTTACCATCGTTGCCGGAACGGTTGATGAGGGGATTGAGGGGTACCGCCCTCCCTCCATTGATTGCGCAGCATCGCTATGCGAACGACTTGGCGTTGAGCACCATGTCGTAACCTATCCAGAACTCTCCTTTATCGAAATGGACGAGGTGGTTCAACGCCTTCCCATGGCGATTCAGAAAGACAACGATGCTCCACGAATGGCTTGCTCTTACTGCGGTGTTTTCCGTCGCCAAGGCATCAATCACCTTGCGGAGCGACTCGGTGCAGACGTCATCGCTTTGGGGCACAACCTCGACGACATGGCCCAGACCGTGCTCATGAACATGGCCAACGCCGATATTGAACGCACGTTGCGCCTGGCCCCTCATACGGCTACACCGGTTGACGGTCTGTCTCCTCGAATCGTACCGCTACGTTGGGTTCCAGAACAGGAGGTTCACCTCTATGCTCTCCACCGCAACCTCCCGCTTCATCACGAGGAATGCCCGAATGCACGTGGTGCTCTTCGGTGGCGACACCGAGAGATGGTGGCGCAGATGGAAGCCGATGTTCCGGGGACTCGACACGGTCTTGTTCGCATGGCCGACCAAATCAAAGGGCTTCGCGACCAAGTGGTGGCGTTGGGTGGAGAAGGACAACGGCCTGCTCCTCCTACGCCCTGTCCTCGCTGTGGAAGTCCAAGTTCAGGGGCGCAGTGCAAGGCCTGCGATATGCGGGATTTGCTCGGTGTCGAAAACGATTAGATCACGTTGTTGGCCAGTTCGTCAAGGTCCTGTGGGCGGCCGCAGTAGTGGCACCTCAATTCAAGCGGGACTCTTGAGAGGATCTTCAACCGGTGGGCGAGGGGTTCGCGAGGGTTCGTCGTGATGCAATTTGAAAATGTGCATCGGACGACGTTGGTGATTTCATCGCCCAACTCAATCGTCAGTTTCTCGGCGACACTGTAGGCTCGAATAATGGCCACATGGGCATCGGGTGCAACGAGGGCGAGGCGATTCAATTCGTCTTGATTCAATTCGCGGTCTTCCACTTTGATGATGTCTTTGGTGCCCATTTTCTTCGAGGGAACGTTCATGACCATGGAAACAGGAACCGATGAGGTTTTGTTGATTCCTAGCATTTCCAAGACTCGCATGGCTTGACCAGCAGGAATGTGGTCGATGACGGTCCCGTTGCGGATGGCCGTCACTCTTCGCATGTTGTGTTCTTGAGACATCAAGCACCACCTCCAATGTCTGCAGGGACCTCAATGTTGAGCAAACGGCACAAGAGGGCCATGCGAGCCACCACCCCGTTGAAGGCTTGCTCGAAATACCGAGCATGACGCGTTTGGTCGACCGAAGGGTGGATTTCGTCCACGCGAGGGAGAGGATGCATGATGATCATGTCTTCTTTGGCTCCTTCGAGATTGGAAGCGTGGAGTTTGTATGCACCGGCAACTTTGGCGTATTCATCTTCGTCAGCGAAGCGTTCTTTTTGGATGCGAGTCATGTAGACCACATCAGCTGTTTCAAGTGAACCGAGCAAATCTTCTGTTTCGGTGATGTTTGCTCCGTGAGCGTTCAGGTCGTTGACGATCTCTTTGGGCATTTTCAACAGACTCGGGCTGGCGAGAACGAGTTCGCAACCAAATCGAATGAGGGCATGGCTCAGCGAATGGACGGTTCGGCCGTAGCGGAGGTCGCCTGCAAGGATGACTTTGAGGCCGTCCAGTCGGCCGTGTGCTTGCTGTATGGTGAACAAGTCAAGCATGGTTTGGGTAGGGTGGTGGCCGGCACCATCGCCGCCGTTGAGAATGGGGACTCTTGCTGCATCCTGAGCGTATTGTGCAGCACCTTGTCTCGGATGGCGCATCGCGATGATGTCGGTGTAACCGTCCACCATCTGAATGGTGTCAAACAGCGTCTCGCCCTTGACCACGGAGGAGGTTTTCACATCACCGAGGTTCACCACATCGCCACCAAGTCGTTTCATGGCGGTTTCAAAGGACATACGGGTTCGGGTGCTCGGTTCGAAAAACAGATTGCCCAAAATTTTGCCCTGCAAAAGGGGAAGGTAGGTCTCGCCTTGAGCAACGGGCAGCAAGCGTTGGGCATCATCCAAGATGCTCAGTATTTCTTCGTTGGATAAATCATCCATGGTAATGAGTCCCGGCATGGTGTTCCCTCGTAAGTCTTCACACCCCGATAACACCCTTGAACATTGCCGCTGTGTTGGTTCGCTCACAAGGGGCCGCCTCGTCCAAATCATCGGAGTGATTATGGGGAACAGCACTGAGGCCCTCACCATGGTCACCTGGGCGGATGCAGACGCAGCCGTTGAAGCCGAGCGGGCCCAGCGAGCAAAACGGGTAGAAAACGCCACGTTGTTCACTGCGCTATCCCTGTTGGTATGTTCGGTTTGGCTCGCCTGGCCCTCCATCAAGGGGTTGATGGAAGGTGACGGGGTGGTGCTCACCAGTTTTGGAGCCCCTCTGGTTCTCTTGATATGGGGGATTTTTGTACAAGATTTGACCCTTGACGACGCCGTTGCTCGTTCTCGTGTCGCCTCAGCCACCAGTATTGCTTGGCCCGTGCTTCTCTGTTTGGGGGCTTTGGGGCTTGACGGCAACCGTCTGGAAATCATCGGAAGCGTTTTGATTATTTTTTCGGGCCTCATGTGCCGCCAACTCTCTCACCAAACGATGCGGGGAAACTTCGGCGTGCTTCGTTATCGGGCTGTTCTGACCGGTATCGGGTCGGCTTCAGCGCTTGCTTTGACCCTGACGCAAAGCGAAACACTGCTCTCACTCTCTGGAGGAACAGCAGGTCTGGTGTCCGCCTTTTCTGTGCTTGACACCGTCTATACGTGGACGGTTGGCGATGACCAAAAAGTTGAGCGAAAGCAATTCAAGAAACGCCTCGATGTTTTGGAAACCCGCCTCTTGGAACTCAAGGCTCAAGGCGCTGCCGTGGCTCAAGCCGCGAGTTTGCTGACGACAGCAAAAGAAGAAGGGCATTTGGATCCTGAATACGGCATGCGCTTGTTGGACGAGAGTGAGGAGGACATGGAGCGAGCCCTCTCACTGGCCGACGATGTTGAAATCATCCGGAAGGACGCCCTTGACGCCGTGACCGCCGCCGAGGACATCGCCCCCACTGCCAAACGCCCACGTAAAGCGTATGATATGGGTGAGCGCGAGGTAAAACTCGGTTCCTTGAGGGAAGGCGAACTCCTCTATCGTCAGGCGAAAAAACGAGCCGCTGATATCATCGCATGGTGGTCGAAAGCAGAAGGGGTTATCCTCGAGGCCACGCGGGCTCTTGACGGAAAGCAAGGGGCCGGTGTCTCGCATCTCAGAGAATTGTTGAACGATGCGAAAACAAAGCTCTCACAAGAACAGCCCAAGGAGGCGTACGAGTTTGCCATCGCAATTTTACCTCAATTGGAAGCGGATGAAGGAGCCCTTGAACGAGCTAAAACCTCGCTTGTGGAAGCCAGGAGGACCGTTGACCAAAGTGACGGCTTGGATACGGAGGAGTTTGAGGAACGCTTGCAGCAAGCCGAACAAGCGCTTGAGGCTGGAAACGCCAGTCAAGCCATTGGCCTGGCGGATGGTGTGGTTCGAACGGTTGAGCGAGAGCGCGCAGCGATGGACGATGTCCTTCGTGCGTTGAAACAAAAGAAGCAACTCACCAAACGCTACCAAACTCGAGATGACCGTGAGACATGGGACGGCTTGCTTCAGGAGATCATCGACGCTGCCGACCAACGCCTTTGGTCCCATGCCGGCATGCTGTTGGAACGCATGACTTCGGCGCTGGACAAAGAAGGGCACGCAAGCGAAGAGGCCAAGGAACTCTACGATTTCGTTATCGAGCAATGGAAGGTCCTCAGAAACCAATGCGAAGCAGCGAACATCAAGGTGGTGGATGAGGACCGGCGCGCTTGCGAAGAGGCGATTGCTGAGGCAGAAAGTGCCCTTCAGGGCGGTCGTGTCAAGTCCACCTTGGACGCCCTCGGTCAGGCCGATGCTGCGATGGAGCGCTTGCGCCGAAGAATTTGATCACAACTCGAGCAAGCCGTTCTTTTCTGCTGCCTTGAGGTTGATTCCAGCAGGAAGTCCGAGGTCAACCGGCATGCCTCCGATGGTGACCGTGATGCCTTGAAGGTGGGTGAACAGGCCAATCGGGACTTCGGTTTCCAACGATTTGTGGATGTTCTTTTTCGAGTGTTGGGAGACATTGCTTCCCAGCATCAACGACCAAGCGTTGGCTTGCAAGGCGTGTCGCTTGAGGGCGGTACTGTCCATGATGGGGGGGATGGCCACGTTGTGGAGGTTCCATGCTGCTCTCCAATTCGCTTCACGTTCCAAGATCCAGTGGATTTTCGTGGGTTCAGACGGCGGACGTTCAGCACGGCCAAGTTGAGCGAATTGGTGCAATACAGCACGAATGTGAGGGTGTCTTGGGTGTTGTTTTGCCAAGGTTTTGAGGGCGTTCTCGGCGGAGCGTGTACGACCGCTGTCGTGATTGAGCAGGGCGGCGACCAACTCGGCATGGGCCCACGTCTCGCCCTCCATTCCTGCAAGCGTCCGTTCGAGATGATTGAGGGCTCGCTCGCTTTCTCCAGCCATTCGCATTCGGGCGAGTTGAGAAAGGTACATCGCACGCTGAGCCGGTTGCCGAGGAGGCGTGGCTCGTAGGATTGTTTCACCTTGCTCAAAGGCCTGTAGCATGCGAATGTTGTCCTTACGTAGCGGGTCAACACTGATCATGGAGAGACCTTGTTTGCTCAAATGTTTTTGGCCACTCAACAGGCTTGTAACCCACCGAATTCGAACCGCCTCAATGTCATCGCTATCCAGCAGTTCAAGGCGTGGAATCGCTTCTTTGTAATCGCGTTGAGCAAGGCTCGTCGCGCAAAGCACAAGCCTGGCGATTTGAGCGTCTCGACCGCCTTGCAGGGCAAGCAGGTCGACCGCCAATTCCTCAGCTTCATCCCAACGGCCCAGTCCACAATAGAGCAGCATCTTTGCTTGAGTGTGTCGAATCATGTCCAAGCCGACCAAGGTGGCCTCTCGATTCATGGTGGCGTCATCAAAGCGCTCGATGGCGGTGTTCCAATCGTCTTTGCCGAGCAATTCGCTGGTTGGACGTTGCTTGAGGTAAATCATGTCGCTCATGCCGCGAAGTCGCGTGCGGTCTTCGTCCATGGAGGCGTCAAAGACGATTTCGCTGAGCTTTGTTGAGCGTCGTCTCGACACCACCCAGACCATCAAGAACGCCACTTGCCCGCCTGAGGCGAGCATCCAGGTCAGTTGTTCGAGCATGTCCTTTTGGAGAACAGAACAAACACTGCTCTCCCATGCACCGCAAGCGTCTCCTTGTGGCAGGAAACTTGAATCCCAGAAGGTCACCATGGCAAGGGCCAATAAAAGCATGGACTGGCCAGCAAATCCGGTGAAACAAAAATTCAGAACATTGGCTTGCTGAATGGGCTCAGCCCGTAACAATCGACTGTCTGCGAGGCGAATGCCACCCCATCCAGAGACGTCTTGAATGTCCAAAAACAAAATTCGAGCCACTTCATAGACGAACAGAAAGCCAATGGCGGCGACGTTCAACAACAAAAACAGCAGAAGGGTGGTGACGATGGGTACGCGTATGCCCGCTTGCGGAATGTGGGAGAACAATTCAATGAGGCCAAATCCAAGAAGCCCTCCTTCTTCCATGTAGGTGGTTTGTATGCGGTATTCGGGGAGTTCCAACACGCGGTCGGAATGAACGAACATGTCGGGGTTGTAGGCAAGTAACACCAGAGAAATCAGGGTGTTCACGGCTACAAACGGCATGGCGACCAGGTTCAAATGAACCACTTGGGCAATGAATTGTTGCCGTGCATTGGGGGGATGGTTGTGGAACGGAGACGCCCCTCCCTGAGCAATTTGTGATGAAGACTGTTTGAGGGCGTGCCATGATGAGCCCAATATGCGACCGTAGGCCAGAACAGCCGGGCTAAAAGCCACCAGAGCCATCACGCTGTAATGCGTGGTCTTCGAGGTACCCATGCCTTTGAGCACTTCGCCGACAGCCACCGCCAACGCCAACCATGCCAGTGTCAACGCCATGTAGGATGCGTTTCGAGTATTGGAATTGCTCTGCAGCGTAGCCCGGCTCACACCAAGTGGTTTGATGACCTGGGCGCCCAGTGAAGTGCCGCTGGAGATGATGGCGGGGGCGACGATGAGAATCAAAGCAAAGGCGACGGAAGGTGCGTGATAGCCGGCGGAACCACCGCCACGGTAGTTGAAGAACTCAAAGAGGAGGACCAGGCTCCCGGTGAGGGCCATCAAATAGGAGACCACCCCCAAACGGGTTCCTCTTCGAGCAAGGAGTAAACGTACATCTTGAACCGTTGAGGTCACTTTGTGGACTTCGTAGGTTTTCTCACCGGTGGGAAAAGCGACTTGCAACCCTCTGAGTTGTCGGGGAACCACGTTTCTCCAAAAGAACCATGCCGTCAAAAACGCAAGGAAAAGCGGCCCAACCATGTCGAGGGAGAACCCTTGGATGATGGAGGGTGAGGTCATTGTGTATCACTCGGATGGTGGTGGAACCAAGGATGGTTGCGTGATCTTTTCCTTGATTTCGTTTGCGAGGTCCGTCACAAAGGTGGTGAGTGGAATGCCTGCGATTTGGTCGCCGTTTCGAGCCCGCAAACTCACGGTTTCGTTCTCCATTTCATCATCACCGAGAATGAGGAGGTAAGCCGGCTGAAGCTTTCGATGGTTGCGGATTTTCTTCATGATGTTGTTGCTTGAATCGTCCACTTCCACACGGACGCCCTCGGCACGGAGGGTCTCAGCGACCTGAGCGGCGTAGGCTTTGTGTTCCTCTCGAATCGTGATGACGTGGCACTGGGTCGGGGTGAGCCAGGTTGGGAACCGGCCAGCAAAATGCTCGATGAGAACGCCACAAAACCGTTCCATGGAACCGAACGGGGCGCGGTGAATCATCACGGGTCGGTGCAGTTCACCATCGCTTCCCTTGTAGGTCAAATCGAATCGCTCGGGGAGGTTGTAATCTACCTGGACGGTACCAAGCTGCCATTCTCGACCGATGACGTCCTTCACAACGAAGTCAATCTTCGGGCCGTAAAAGGCGGCTTCGCCTTGTTCCTCTGACCAATTAACACCCAGCGATTCAGCCGC
Organism: Candidatus Poseidonia sp.; assembly: GCA_030741355.1. GTDB lineage: Archaea > Thermoplasmatota > Poseidoniia > Poseidoniales > Poseidoniaceae > Poseidonia. Next base: position 29,445 of record JASLVM010000003.1, read on the forward strand.
AGCTCGGCAGGCTTCCTCGGCCTTGTCCCAGCGTTTGGGGTCACCGACGTATTTCGTGGAATCAGGGTCGCGAAGGCCAACTCGGACCCGGTAATCTTCCATGCCGAGTTTGTCGAAGATGATCTGCACGAGCTCAATGCAGCCCAGCACTTCTTGGGCGAGTTGCTCTTCGGTCACGAACAAATGAGCATCGTCTTGAGTGAAGCCACGCACGCGGGTCATACCCGAGATTTCTCCTGACTGTTCCCATCTGTAGACGGTCCCAAATTCAGCGAGCCGAAGAGGAAGGTTCCGATACGAACGGGGTTGACTGGCGTAGATTTTCACGTGATGAGGGCAGTTCATCGGTTTGAGCATGTATCCGTCGATTTCACCGGTGGCCATCATGTTTGACAGGTCGCCACATGTGCACCCTTCGTCCGCCAACTTCTTCATCAAATCGCGCTCGATGATGGGTGGGTATTGCGAATCCTGGTAGTAGGGGAAGTGGCCGGAGGTCCTGTACAAATCCAATTTTCCGATGTGGGGCGTGAATACTTGTGAGTACCCTTGCCTGCGAAGATGATGCGAGATGAAATCCTGCAGTTCTTGACGAATTACCGCACCACGAGGCGTCCATAGAATGAGCCCTTGTCCCACTTCCTCATCAATATGGAACAGTTGGAGGTCCTTGCCGAGTTTCCGGTGGTCACGCTTTTTTGCTTCCTCAATACGTGACAGGGTGGCTTTCAGAGCCTCCTTTGAAGGCTCAACCAGCCCGTAAATTCTGACCAGTTGTTCACGGGACTGATCGCCTCGCCAATAGGCCGTGGACACGGAGGTCAAGCGAACGAACATCAGTTTGGACGTGCTGGGAACGTGAGGGCCAAGGCAGAGGTCGTACCATTCGCCCTGCTTGTAAATGGTTGAACCGTCGCCCGCCTCGAGTTTGTCATCAATGATTTCCAGCTTGTACGGGTTGCTCTCAAAATGCTCACGAAGTGAGGTTTGGTCCAGCTCGAGGCGCTCAACGTTCAGGTTTCGACGAGCGAGTTCGTGCATTTTCTTCTCAATCGCTTTGAGGTCACCTTGCGCAATGGGTTCCATGGCAAAGTCGTAGTAGAAACCGCGGTCGATGGCCGGTCCGATGGTGGGCAGTGCGCCAGGATACAATTCCATGACGGCCTGTGCGAGAAGGTGAGCGGCGGAGTGTCGGAGAATGTGCATCCCTTCCTCCGAATCCGCAGGGATGCCTTCCACGGAGCAATTGATGTCAAGCACTTTTGACAAATCATGCTCTGCACCGTCCACTTTTGCTGCGAGGCAGCCGTGTTTTTTGCCCATGGCATCCACGATAACTTCTCCGCAGGTGATGCCGGAGGCGTATTCGTTGACCGTGCCGTCGGGCAAGGTGATGTGAATCATGGCCATGTTTTCGAAGTCTCCCTCAACCCCTTCGGGGTTGAATCCTCGCTATGAATCCCGCGCCTCGTATTGAAGGTTGAGGGGTGTTCTACCAGTCCACATCAAAATCGTCGCCTGGTTGGAATGAAGGGGCTTTGAGGACCACCTGCTCTGCGGCCTTTTCCTCCGTGGAGTTGGCTTCGTTCGACTTGGATGCTGGAGCTTTGACAACGAAAGCTTCCCGGTCTTCAACAGCGTCAATGCGTTGGTTGTAGGCCTTGGGCAGCGCCGCTACCTGCTCCTTTTTTTCTGGTATCGCCGCAGCGGTTTCGCTCTTGAGGTTCTCTTCTCCAACCTTCAGTTCCGAGAAATCTCGAGCGAGGACATCGTCGAGGTTCGGCTTGTCCGTAGGGGCTCTTTTCATGAACCTCCATCCAACCTCTACCACAAGAATGCTCGGGTGGTTTGAACGTCCTTGAGCGTGAACTTCCGGTATGCAGGTCTATTTGAGGGGGCGCCGCTACGGCCATCCATGCGCCTCGGCATCGTGGTCAATCCTGACGCGGGTTTGGGGGGTAAATTGGGCTTCAAAGGCAGCGATGGTCGCGCAGAAGAAGCCAGAGCGGCAGGTGCTGAAGACCGAGCAGGACCCCGCATGCAACAATGTTTGAACCACCTTGTTTCGTTGGCTACGTCTTCCTTGAATCGAAGTCAAGTCGGTTTGGAATTGCTTGTCTGGGAGGGTCGCATGGGTGGAACATGGTTGCCATCACTTGCCGAAGACGCACCCCTGAAGGTTGAGGTCATGGGGGTCACGCCTGCAACCACTTCACCCGAAGACACGGCGCTTCTGGTTCGTGAACTCGTCAGCGCGGGTGCAGAGGCATTGGTCTATGCAGGAGGCGATGGAACCACGCGAGACATCGTGAAGGCGCTTGAGGGCATGGGCGAGGACGCTCAAAAAACCGCCCTTATCGGCGTACCAGGGGGCGTGAAAATGCACTCTGGTTGTTTTGCCACCACCCCCAAAGCCGCTGCCGAAGTTGTCCTTTCCTTTGCCCTTGGTGATTTGCGCACGGCGATCACCGAAGTGATGGACCTTGACGAAACGGTTTACGCCAAAGGGGAATGGAAGGTCCGCATGTACGGCGAAGCCTGGACACCGTCTTCACCCCGCTTCATGCAGGGCGCCAAGGAACAGGTTGAGCGAGTCAGTGAAGAAGACACCATCGAGGGTTTGGCCCATCACGTTGCCAGTCTGCTGGATGACGAACCGGACCTGATGGTGGTGTGGGGTAGCGGAGGTACCTTGCGTCGCATGGGTGAACACCTCGATCATGATTTGACCCTCCTGGGCATTGACGTCCAGCACGGAAACACCGTTCACAACGACCTCAACGAGCGTGGCCTCATCGAGGTGATCAGCGCTCATGTGAACGAAGACGGACGACGTCCTCTCCTGCTGCTCCTCTCGCCCATGGGTGGGCAGGGTTTCCTTATCGGGCGAGGAAACCTCCAACTCTCCCCCGATGTGCTCCGACTCATCGGACACAGCAACATCCTTGGTGTCGCTACACCGTCGAAACTCATCGGATTGGAGGCCGTTCGTATTGACACAGGCGATGAAGACCTCGACGCTGAATTCCAATCAAAACGGTTCATCAAAATCCTTCAGGGTTTCAGAACGACTCGACTGATTCGAGTGGCTGAACTCTGAAATCTTGGCTTGGCAATGGTTCAACCGATTTTGTGAAAATACAGAACCATGAGGCCTTCATGTTTGGTTCATATATTCTCGAGGTTTTGTCATGTTCATGAAAGGAAAACGAGTGGTGGTGTTGACGGGTGCAGGTGTCTCAGCAGAATCAGGAATTCGAACCTTCAGGGACAACGATGGACTTTGGGAAGATTACCACATTGAAGACGTGGCGACGCCTCAAGCATGGCAAGCCAACCCCGGGCGTGTTTGGGGGTTCTATCAAGCCCGGCGGCGACAACTGCACGAAGTAGAGCCCAACCCAGCCCACACCGCTTTGGCGGCGTTGGAAGAGGGGTTGGAAGACTTGACCCTCATCACCCAGAACGTGGACAATTTACACGAGCGGGGTGGAAGTCGGCAGGTCGTCCATATGCACGGACAACTGGAAACCTTGCGCTGTGAGAACAGCGGTCGCCAAGAGGTTCGAATGGATGACGCTGACCTCATCGATGAATTTCTGGTCTGCACCTGTTGTGCAGAACCTCAACGTGTTCGTCCGGACATTGTTTGGTTTGGTGAAATGCCGATGTACATGGAGGAAATTTACACTGCGGTGGAGGCCTGTGAGGTCTTCATTGTGGCCGGTAGTTCAGGTCATGTCTACCCTGCGGCGAACCTGGTCAACATTGCTCATGCCAACGGTGCGCGCACCGTTCTTGTGAACGCTGAACCGCCTCAGAACTTCGAATCCTTTGATGAGGTCCACCTCGGGAAAGCAGGGGAACTCCTTCCTGCTTTGGTCAAGGAATGGCTCTCCTCGGATGCTTGATGCGTGGTCCTTCTCAACCAGCAGAGAAAACATGCTCGCAGTTTGGACATTGGATTTCTCCGGAATAATTGGCCGGGAGTCGCAATTTCTTTTCGCAAGATGGACACGGAATGATGACGTTTTCCTGTTGCTTTTTCAGCGCTGGAGATGTTGACAAGCCCGCTTCAGCGTTCAGGTTTCGAATGCCAAATGTTGCCACGGATGAAACGAGAAACACCCAAAACCCAACCGTCATTACGGTGTACCCCAAATCCATACTGTTTTCTATCCACAAAAAATCGCTATCGCTGCAATTGGATCCCATCATGCCGCACAACACCAGTTGCGGGATAGCCAGCAAACCAACAATGAAAATGAATGCATAAGCACCTGCAAATGAGAATCCCCCCAAATTCATGGCCATTCGGAATGAAAATTCGATGGTTTCTTGCTGTGATCTCGCCTCCTTCTGCTCAGGCATGGTGGCACGCCCTTGCTCGTCAACGGCAAGATGCTGTAGCGAAGGCTTCGATTCGCCTCCCTTGCTCAATGTATGAATGAAAACAGCAAGAACAAGTGGAGGCAAGGCGCAAAAATACGTCATCAGTGGCGAGAAAAAACTCACGCACCCTTCGAGGGTTTCTCCGGTTTGCATGTCTGTACAGTCAAGAGATTCCGGAGCGATCAGGTACCAAAAGATGCCGAGGGCGACAAACATGCCAGTTCCTATTCGTTCCTTTAGGCCCATGCCTCTCCAATCCTCATTGAAGGTTTGAAAATATGCCCGTGATTGTTCCACTCTCGCACTCGATGTGGGACGGGGGGTTCTCGTTTCAGAGTTGGCCTGAGGCGGCTTTGAGAAGGCCGAGGAAGGGGGGACTTGGACGGCCCGGACGCGACTTGAACTCCGGGTGGAACTGGACGCCCACATAGTAGGGGTGGTCATTGAGCTCAAAGATTTCACAACGTTGGCCAGACTCGTCTTTGCCGACGAAGACGAAACCGGCTTCTTCGATTCGTTCGATGAGGTCGGGGTTCACTTCGTAGCGATGACGGTGTCGCTCATCCACCGATTCGCCGAGGCCGTACAATTCGCGAATCGTTGAACCTTCGTGCTGCCAAAGCGTAGGCCTGCTACCCAATCGCATGGTCCCACCAAGATGGGTCTTGGAAATCTCGGGCATGAACACCACCGCTGCGTGCTCCGGATTGTCCTCAAATTCGGTGGAGTTGGCTCCTGTCATGCCAAGCACGTTGCGACAGAATTCAATGGTCGCGATTTGCAATCCAAGGCAGATGCCAAGGTAGGGCACGCTGTTGGTGCGCGCATGGTTGGCGGCCAGGATTTTTCCTTCAATGCCCCGGTCTCCGAAGCCTCCGGGGACCAAAACACCGTCAGCTCCACGAAGGTGTTTCCACGCTTCTTCGCGTTCGCTCTTGTCCCAATCCTCCTCGAGGTGGCTGGCCTCAATCCAATCGATAACGAGTTTCCGATCCACCGCCATGGCTGCGTGCTGGAGGCTCTTGATGACCGACAGGTAAGCGTCTGAAAGGTCGGTGTACTTGCCGACCATGGCGATATGGACTTCTTCGGTGAGCGTATCGAGGTGATGGGCCATTTCTTTCCAGTCTTTGAGCAGCGGGGTAGCTGAGCAATCCACGCTCAAAATATCGCACAGCCCTTGCTCTTGGAGCATCAGGGGCACGTGGTAGATGTTGGGAACGTCGTGGGTGGACATGACCGCTTCTGGCTTGACATGACAAAACGCCGCCAACTTGTTTCTTGTCTCCTCGTTAAGAGGTGCTGAAGACCTGCAAACGAGGATGTCAGGGGAAATACCCAAGCCGCGCAATTCCTTCACCGTGTGTTGAGTTGGCTTGGTTTTTTGTTCACCCACCGGTCCAAGAACGGGAACCAGAGAGACGTGGACGAAGGTGACGTTTTCTCGGCCCACACGGAATTGAAACTGGCGAAGGGCTTCCACGTAGGGGGAGGACTCAATGTCGCCAACCGTGCCACCGAGTTCGATGATGCAGGCGTCAGGTGTCTCCTCGCTGCCATCAGCAGGACGCTTGGCGACGTCTTCAATCCAATCTTGAATCGCATCCGTAATGTGGGGGATGACCTGAACGGTTTTTCCGAGGTAATCGCCACGCCGTTCGGCTTCAAGAACCTGTGAGTATATTTTGCCGGTGGTCAAGTTGTTGTCTTTGGAGAGGTTGATGTCAAGGAAACGCTCGTAATTTCCGAGGTCCAGGTCAACTTCTCCACCGTCGTCAAGGACGAAGACTTCACCGTGTTCGAACGGTGACATGGTGCCAGCATCGCTGTTGAGATACGGGTCGATTTTGATAGAAGTGACTCGCAGTCCAGCGCTTTTGAGCAGGACGCCAATGCTGCTGGCAGTGACTCCTTTTCCGAGTCCTGAGAGGACTCCTCCGCTGACCACGACGTACTTCATTGCAACATCAACGGGATTTGAGGCCGTCGCGCCTCCCTAATCAACATACCGAAGAACCACGCTATAACGCGACCAAGGCGAAATGACCGAAGGATGAAAAGGTGCCAAAGCAAGAACATCCTGAGGGCGAAGGATGGGCAGTGTACCGGCGACCATGATGGCGTGGACAAAAACACGCCCCGAGGTAGGCGGGTTCACGCTGGAGGAACATGCTGTTCCAAGCCCTGGGCCTGGCGAAGTGCTCGTACAGACCCAATCGACCTCCGTTTGTGGAACCGACCTTCACATTTGGAAGTGGGACGACTGGAGCCGAGAAAACGTGCCCCTTGGAACCGTAACCGGCCATGAGACCAGCGGCCGAGTGGTGGCTTTGGGCGAAGGCGTATCGACGCACGACATCGGAGATCATGTCGCCATCGAATGCCACTTGGCGTGTTGGGATTGCCCACGGTGTGACGAAGGCAACGCTCACGTTTGTGAAAACGGGTCAATTTTCGGAGTGCACGGCCACGGGGCGTTCGCACCTTACTTCGTCATTCCAGCCGTCAACGCCCGTCATGTTCCCGAAGGACTTGACCCCGGCCATGCCTCCATCCAAGACCCGCTTGGAAATGCCATCCACACGTTGACCGGTGGGCCGGTCGATGGAGCCACCGTGGCGATTCATGGATTGGGCCCCATCGGTCTTTTCGCCGTGAATGCAGCGAAAGCGATGGGTGCAAGCACCGTCATCGCCGTTGATTGGGACAACACCTATCGGATGAACCTCGCCAAGGAACTGGGGGCTGATTTGGTCCTCGGTAAGGGCGACGACGTGGTCGCGTCCATCCTCGAGGCAACGGAAGGTCGCGGTGTGGACAACAGCTGCGAATTTTCAGGGGCCGCCTCGGCGTTGGCCAACGCCATTCATTCGACCAGAATGGGTGGTTATGTGAACATCCTTTCCGTCTACGGCGAATCCATGCCGGAAGTACCGATGAACGACGTCGTCTTCCGCTATCTCCACCTCAAAGGCATCAACGGTCGAAAGATGTGGTCCACGTGGGACATCATGCACGATTTACTTGCACGAGGGGCCATTGATGTGGACAAGGTCCTGACCCATCGCATGGGCATTGAATCCTTTGAGGACGCTGTGTTGTTAGCGATGAAAGGTGATTGCGGAAAAGTCGTGCTTGACTTTTGACGCTCAAGCCTTGATCCATCGGTAGCGTCGAGCGCCTTCTTCCACGCCTTCTTCGCCGATGTCAACGAGAGCAAATTCGCCACTCGGTTCGATGACACTGCTGTCTTGGGTGCCCTTGTGCAAGTTCTCGTAGGTTACGTGGTCAATGGCCATGCGACCGGCAAGTCGCTCAAAGAGCCTCCAAGTGGCCACCACTTCTCGCCAGCGTGGGTTGACCTTGCCTTCGAACACCTTGGCTTTCGCACCGGAGCCGTAGCCGCACATTCCGAACAGGGCGTTGTCGAGGTTGCTGTTGTCCTCGAGGTCAGACTCAAAAGTTGACATCAAAGCAAGGAAAATTGAACCGGTGTATTGATTTCCGATCAGGCTGCTCGCACGTTGTCCTTTTTCGATACGACTGGCGTGGAAATCAGCGTATTGGGGGGTCTTGGAGATTCGACGACGGTAGGCGTCTTTTTCCTTCTCCCATGTTTCCAGAGCCTCCTTACTTTTCGATTCGGGCTGCTCAGGCATGGGTCCGATGGCGGCCACGACATCGCTCCACATGGGCGTGTGTTCACGGTCATGGCGGAACACATCAGGGAACATGCGCTTGGCTTGGTAAGCGTACGGCAAATGCATGATGATGCGAGACCATTGTTCGGTGAAGGGTTCATCGGTTTCGGAGTCGATTCGTCCGTCTCGTTCTGCCTTTTGGCTGAAATCGTAGAAGGCTTGACGAACAGCGTTTTGGTAGCAACGGTTCGAAAACTGTCCGTCAAAGACGGGGTCATCTCGGTGTACGCTCACTTTTTCTTCACCATGGGCGAAAATACCGAGTTTGCGGACCGTGGATTTGGGGAGGTGTCGAATCATCCGTTCAATGATGCCTTTCTTGACCGTTTGGCCGGCTTCTTGTGCCAGTTGCATCACGTTGGAAATCACCGAGCGAATGGAGACCTCTCGTCGTGGTTTGAAGAAGTCATGGACAGGGGTGGTCGAGACGCCAATGCAGTCTGGAATTTCCAAAAGGCGAGGGTTCCGGCGAATAAGGAGGGCGCCACCGCCAGCACCTTGCGTGTACTCGCCGGAGGATTCAAGCGCGTATTTGGCGTTGTCAGAGAAGATGACGATCCCCACGCGTTCGTCGTTTTCATTGGAGCGGGCGACCCAATCCAGCGTCGTGTGCAAGGCATCGACCGCTCCGATACAGGCGAAGGTCATGTCGACCACGTCGCAGGTTTGGAAGCAGTCGTTTCCGAATCGTTCAGCGTAGCGTTGAGTCAGCATGTCAACGATGTAGGTGGCGGTGGGTTTCGCACCGTCAAGAGCGGATTCTGTTCCAAGATACATGCGCCCGATGGTGCGCGGGTCGAGCCCGTTCCGGTCGATCAATTGCATGACGGCCATGGCGCCCATGGTCGCCGTGTCCTCATGGACATCAGGAATGGCCATGGCTTCAAGTCCGAGCCCCTTGTTGAGCTTACCGTAATCCGCTCCCCGAAGGTCTGCAAAATCCTTCATGTCCATGTAAAGACGTGGAAAGTGGATGGCAATGTCGTCAATCCCAACAGGAATCTCAGGTACTCCGGACACCCCCCGTCGTCAGCCGTCGGCTATTTGAAGGACTGGTTTCAATCGAGGTATTTCCGTCAGTCTTCTTCAGGAATCTCGGGAGCCGCAGGGTCTTTCTTGGCCCACAGTACGTCGTCAATACGCAGCACGGACAGGGCGGCTTCGGTGGCACCAGCGAGCACTTGGCGTGTGATGCGAAGGGGTTCCACGACGCCGTCTTCAACCATATCTGCCGGTCGCTTCTTCTCGACATTGAGTCCAATGAAGTGGGCGTTTTTTCCTCCATCCGTGGTTTGTTTGGCGACCGTTTGAAGCAGGGTATCAAGCGGGTCCAGGCCGGCGTTCTGTGCCAAGGTTCTGGGGATGATTTCAAGGGCATCGGCAAAGGCCTCTACCGCCAATTGTTCACGGCCAGCAAAGCCTTCTGCAAACCTCCGTAGGTGTCGGGCCAGCGCAATTTGGGTTGCGCCACCTCCCGGGAGGAGTGCAGGTTCCTCGAGCAGTTGACAGGCAACACCCAGAGCGTCGGCAAAACAGCGTTCCACTTCGCCGACCGTCTCGTTGGTCGACCCTTTGGCAATGAAGGTCGCCCCTCCTTCTTCGGTCTCCACAATCCAGTGCATGACGCCGTTCCAGCGTTCGTTGCTGCTCTGGATGAACACGCCAAGGTCAGAGGCTGTCAAACCTTTCACATCGTGGTTGAGGGTGGCGTTGGTGCCGCGAGCGAGCAGGTCGAGGTCGGAACGCGAGACGCGCCGATAGGCTTGGATGCCTGCGTCGGTCAGTGCAGCATGCAGGTCGTCATCAATGCCCTCTTTGCACGCAAGGAGGGTCACACCGAGGTCCACGAGGTGGTTGATTTGTTCAAGCAAGACGGTTTTTTCTTTTTGCCGAAAACTTTCGAGAACCCCCGTGCTGGAAACGTTCAGTTTGACATTACTCATCAGTTCCCGACGCTCCAATCCCCCATCAACGAGGGCGATTTTCCCAGAAGGCATTTGCTTTGGCATGCGGTCCGATACTCGTTTTTTGGCGAGCACCAGGCCGGTGACAAGGGAGGAATCGGTCATGCTTCCACCCGTTTGGGTGAGAATTTTCACTCGTGTCGGGTCGGCAAGCGGGCCTGTTGGTCGTTGTTCTACCACCGCTTTGGCTGCTTGGACGGCCAGGGCTGCCAAGTGATGTTGCATGGCCTGGTGGATTTTCCCTGAGAGCGAGGTCGTGGCAGCGGCCAACATGTGCTTCTCGGTGGCTTTGATGACGAGGTTTTCGAAATGGTTGCGACATGCCTCCTCGGCATGGCGATACCCTCGTGCAATCGCTGATGGATGGACGCCTTGGAGAACGAGTTCCCAAGCGTTCTGTAACAACTCGGCCGAGAGCAAGACGGCACTGGTGGTGCCGTCTCGAGCGATGCGATCTTGGGTGGTGGAGGCGTTGATCAGCATGTTGGCAACAGGGTGTTCCACCTTGGCCGATTCAAGGACAGTAACACCGTCGTTGGTGACCATGGTTCGACCTTCGTCGTCAATGAGCAGTTTGTCTTGGCCTAAGGGGCCGAGTGTACTGCGCACGGCTCCCGCTAACGCCATGGCGGCCGTGATGTTGTTTCGAAGGGCTTCACGGCCCGTAGAGCGCGTGGTCTCCTTGAGAATGGGGACTTCGCTCATGGTTCATCCACCGACCGCTTCCCCATAAGCCAAGCGCTTGGGCTTGCTTGGGGTTTCCATCAGTCCTCGTCTTCAACCACTTCGAAGTCGGCATCAACCACGCCATCATCGACGCTGATGTCGCCGTCTTCACCGCTCTCTTGTTGCGCCATTTCTGCGGCTGCAGCTTCGTAGAGTTTGGTTGAAACGCCGTGCATGGCCTCTTCGATTTCCTTGACCTTTGCCTGAATGGCGGCGTCGTCCATGGCGTCGATGTCAATGGGTTTGCCATCGTCGTCCTGCACCATCTTCTCGAGTTCGTCCAGGTGAGCCTTCACGGGGTCGACGTCGCTGTCGTCCAACTTATCGGCCGATTCCTCAAGGGTTCGCCGGGTTTGGTAAACCACTTGGTCGGCCATGTTGCGCAGTTCGACCTTGGCCTTTCGGCGTTGGTCTTCTTCAGCGAATTTTTCGGCTTCAGCGATTTTGTCCTGAATCTCGTCTTCGCTGAGCGAGGTTGCGGATTCGATCTTGATGGATTGTTCTTTACCGGTCCCCATGTCCTTTGCGCTGACGTTCACGATGCCGTTGGCGTCGATGTCGAACGTGACCTCGATTTGAGGAACGCCTCGTGGGGCAGGCGGGATACCGACGAGTTGGAATTGGCCCAACGTTACGTTGTCTTTGGCGAATTCTCGCTCACCCTGCAGAACGTGGATTTCCACGGCTGGTTGGTTGTCAGAGGCCGTGGAGTAGACCTCGGACCGGCGAGCGGGGATGGTCGTGTTTCGCTCGATCATCGTGGTCATCACGCCACCCAAGGTCTCGATGCCGAGGGTGAGCGGTGTGACGTCGAGAAGCAAGACGTCTGAAACGCCTTCATCGCCGGAGATGATGCCCGCTTGAAGAGCTGCACCCATGGCCACCGCTTCGTCCGGGTTGATGCCCTTGTAGGGGGGTTTTCCAGCCTCTTTCTCAACGGCTTCTTGGACGGCAGGCACACGGGTTGAACCACCAACAAGAATCACCTTGTCCACGTCACCTTTCTTGAGTCCGGCATCTTTCATGGCTTGGCGGGTGGGCACCATCGTCTTCTCAATGAGTTTGGCGATGAGGTCTTCGAACTTCGCTCGTGAAAGAGAGAGGTCCATGTGGACGGGTTGACCGTCGGCCATGGAGATGAAGGGGAGGTTGATCTGGGTCTGTTGGGTCCCTGAAATCTCAATCTTCGCCTTTTCTGCAGCTTCTTTGAGCCGAGACATGGCCTGCTTGTCCTTCGAAAGGTCAATGCCGGTTTCCTTCTTGAATTCAGCCACCATCCAATCGATGATTTTCTCGTCGAAGTCGTCGCCACCGAGTTTGTTGTTTCCGGCGGTTGCCTTGACTTCAATCTGGGGTTGTCCATCAACCTCGTAGATTTCAAGGACGGAAACGTCGAACGTACCTCCACCGAGGTCGTAGACCAAAATGGTCTGGTCCTGGGTCTTGTCAACACCGTAGGCCAGAGCGGCTGCGGTGGGCTCGTTGATGATGCGCAACACGTCAAGTCCGGCGATACGGCCAGCGTCTTTGGTCGCCTTTCGTTGAGCATCGGTGAAGTAGGCCGGACAGGTGATGACGGCTTGCTTCACTTCGTGCCCGAGGTAAGCTTCAGCGTCGGCTTTCAACTTCTGAAGAATAAAGGCCGATACCTCTTGTGGCGTGTAGGTGGTTTCGTCAACATCGGTGGTCCACTTCGTACCCATGTGTCGCTTCACGGAAATCATGGTTCGGTCGGCGTTGGTCACCGCTTGTCGCTTGGCGGTCACGCCGATGAGTCGTTCACCGCCGTCTTTCGCGAAGGCCACCACCGAGGGGGTGGTGCGGGCACCTTCTGCATTCGGGATCACCACGGGTTCACCGTTTTCGATGGTGGCCACGCAGCTGTTCGTCGTTCCTAGGTCAATTCCAATTACTTTGCTCATTGTTTTCACGTCCTTCAAAAGATGGGGATGCCGCCGTCGTCTTCGTCATCGTCCTCGTCTCCGAGGTCAATGCTCACCTCCCCCGGGGCAGGGAGGGTGTCGTCATCATCCGATTCCAATGCCTTTCCTTGGGGCGTCAGTTTCAGTGTGATGTCGAGAATACCGTTGTTCAGGGTCCATTCCACGACATCGTCGCAGGGATGGGGGAGTTCCACCAAAGCCAGCGGCTTTGGTTGTGTGGTGCGCATGATTTCAATTTGCGAACCGTTCTTGATGAGTTCGATTTCGAGCGATTCGGAGTCAAGGTCGCCTTTGAGCGCGAAATCAAGGGTGACGGACATGTTCCATCCATCGAGGTACACGTCCTCTGCCGGGAGCGTGACGGTTTCGTCGTCGTTGGATTCAAGGGCGGAGGGGTCGATTTCGACCGGGGCGGCGTCAACGCGAATGTCCATGCCCAAATTCTTGAACAGGTCTTCTACGGAAGTACCGGCGTTGAACATTTTTGAGATGTCAGAGATGTCGAAGTTGAAGTTCACTTCACCCTTGGCGATTTTTTCTGGATTGATGCCCAAAGCATCGAACTGGTCTTTGAATTGATTCATGAAGCCCTTGAGTTGTTCGCGATTGATGGGCATGCCCATGTTTCGGAGCATCTCTTCCAACTTGTCCAATAGGTCATCTTCCCAGTCGTCGGTCATCTCCATTCACCACTACTAAACCATCGGTTATGTAGTTGCCAGTCCATTACCCCATATAAATCTAATGAAAACAGTGTGCTGAGTTGGAGAAAGGAGGAGGGAAATCCGCCACAAGGCTACGCAGAACAGCTCAAAGAATTCCCCACACGACCCAATGCCGTGCGGTTTTTTGGGTGTTGAACCTCATTCGCCGGTGATGAGGCGGACCATGGTTCGGACGTGAATGCCCGTAGCACCGTGGCCAACCATCTTGTTGGTCTTGGCACCCCAGTATGTTCCTGCGATGTCCATGTGGGCCCAGGTGATTTGTTCGGCATCATCGCCTTCACCACGGTTGGGGACAAATTGCTTCAGGAAGGCAGCGGCGGTGTTGGCCCCACCCCAACGTCCTGCACCCAAGTTGCGGGTGTCGGCGATCTTCGAATCGGTCATTTCCTTCTCGAAGGCGGGCAGGAGCGGCATGGGCCAGGCCAATTCGCCGACATCGTTACCAGCTTCGTGGATACGGGTGCGGAAGTCGTCGTCGTTGGACCACAATCCGGTGGCTTCGTGTCCTAGAGCAACGACGCAAGCGCCGGTCAAGGTGGCGAAATCCACGATGTATTCTGGGTCGTAGTCGGTACCGGCCTTCCACAAACCGTCGGAGAGGACCAGACGGCCTTCAGCGTCGGTGTTCAGGACTTCGATGGTTTTGCCCGAGAGGGTGGTGATGACGTCGCCGGGGCGTTGTGCATTCGCAGCAGGCATGTTTTCGGCCATGCAGGTGATGGCCACGACCTTGCCGGGGTAACCGCTTGAGGCGAGGGCTTCCATGGTACCAAAGACGGTGGCAGAACCGCCCATGTCGTACTTCATTTCGTCCATGTTGGCGCCGGGCTTGAGCGAGATGCCGCCCGTGTCAAAGGTGATGCCTTTTCCGACCAGCATCGGATGCTGACCTTTCTGGTCGCCGTTCAAGGTGAAGATGACCATGCAAGGCTTGCGGGAGGAACCCATGCCGACGGCAACGAGTCCACCCATGCCATGGCGCTTAGCAGCATCATAATCGATGACTTCGACCTTGACGTTGTCGTATTGCTTGGCCCAAAGTTCGGCTTTTTCAGCGAAGGCCATGGGGTACATGTCGTTGGGTGGGCAATTGCCCAAATCTCGAGAAAGGTGCACGCCACTCACGATGGAGGCCGCACGGTCGATGGCTGCTGACAGGGTGGTGGCATCGCCTTCGTCGCAGTTGATGCGAGCCGAAAGGTTCGTGTCGCCGTCGTCCTCGTCCTTCTTCTTGTAGAGGTTGTACGAATAATCTCGAAGCATCATGCCTTCTGCAAAGGAGGTCATGCAGTCCATATCAGCACCGTGGAAAACCACGGTCAATTCATCGCCGTGGACTTTTTTGCAGGAAGCGACCACGGTGGCGCCGGCTTCTCGGTAGGCATGAACATCGGCTTTGGCCTCTTTACCAAGGCCAACGAGCATTGCTTTGCCGCCTTCGGTGCCCATCAGGGTCATCGTGGCGTTGGCCTTCGCTTTGAAATCCCCATCACCGAGGACGCGATTGATTTGGCTTTTCAGCGTTTGAGGGATGCCTTCGACGATTTCGGGGAGCGTTTCCTCGCCTTCGAAGAGAGGGAGGACGAGGGTTCCGTTGATGTTGTTTCCTGAACTGATGGTCACTTGCATGGTTTCACCGACCAAGGCCAACGATTTCCTCCACTTCAATCCTCCCCGTGCGGCTTCTGCCACGGAGCATCAACGTGCAAGCAAGGTGAGACGCTCTCCAAAGGTTGGAGCGTTCTCTTTCAAGGCGGTTTCAGTTTCCGCAGCCACAGCCTCTGGTTTGACAGCTGGCCGTGTTCTCTTCGGGAACTTCCATCTTGGGGGCAGCGGCCGTGACCGGGGCGCTTGGAGCCTTCTTCTTGAAACGCTTGGGCAGTCGAATCTTCCGTTGATTGCGTTGGGTGTTTCGGTTCATGCCATCACCAGGCGGGCACTCCCTTTCAATGTTCGCTGTTGGACTGGCCCTCACGCAATGCATCCTCAACATCGTGCTCTCTGCGAACAAGAGCGCTGACGCCGACCAAACTCAGGATCACGGCCAGGGGGTTGAACAAACCATAGCCGGTGAGGAATCCGCCTTCGTCCTCTTCCACCATCATCACGGTCGTGTTTCCGTCCACGGTCTCGTTGACCCAGATGGCAGCGTTAATGACGCGTTTTTGATAGTTAAGATTCCAAGAGCCCGGTCCTTCAAAGGCGTCATCGTCCACCTCAAAGGAAACAACGGTGCTGTTGGTGGCGTTCACGCCGAACAACGAGGAGGCCCAGAGCACCTCCCCGGTTGGGCTGTGGTACTCCAAACTCGCATTCGCTGTTGAGGCTTCACCGTGGTTCGCAACATCGAGGGTGAGGGTATCGTCGTCGATCGTGATGGATTGAACAACAAGTCGAGCCCGCCAATACCACACGTTGTCAATCAAATAGCGCATGACATCCATCTCTTCCCCAAGTCGGTCGTTGAGGTTCTCAACGCTCCCTGGGACGAACTGCTCATCGTCGGTCTCGAAGGTGAAGGTGGGGAAGCCCATTTGCCCGTAGCCGTAATCTCGGCTGGTGCCGCAATTCGGGTACAAGCCTTGGTTTGCGTTTTGGAGGGGAATGTCCGAAATACCGGCGTTGACGGTGTCGCGTATGCTCCAGAACAGTTCCCAGTCGGGGGGTTGTTCAGGCCATTTGCCCCACGGGTAGAGGATGATCCACACACCGGTATGCATGGTCACGTAGAGGTCAGCATCGGTGACGTATTCGTTGATGTAGGCCGCATTGGCTGCGGTTTCGGCTTCACTGAATGCACTGCTTCCGGGTTGGGTGGTGGGGCAGGTGTTCCAATAGTGGTCATAATTACGGTTGAGGTCGACTTGATTGATGTTCCAACGGGTGTCGATATCGTTCCCGTCAGGGTTGAGCATGATGAGGATGTGGAGCTCGGTGGTTTGCAAGACGTTGATGGCTTCTTCGTTGCCGTTTACCCAGCCGTCGATGTACCATTTCGCAGACAACCATGCAAGGGCCGTTCCAAGGTATTCATTTCCGTGATGCCCTCCATCGATGTAGACGATTTCCTTCGATGAACCGTTGGGCTTGGTGTCCATGGACCAATCGGAGAGACGAACCACCCACAAGGTCTTGCCAAGTTCGGATTCACCTGCACTCACCAAGTCCACGATGTCAGGGTGGTCATCGGCCCATTCGTTCACTTCCAAGGTCAAGGCGGCCCACGTCATGTGGACATGGCTGTCAACCGGGTCGCCGGGCCATGCGTAGAGGCTTTCAGGGTCGAATTGGGCCGATGCGGTTGGAACGCACGCCAGCAGCATGCAGAGGGCCAGCCCGACAGCGACGCGCATGGCCTCCCCTCGGGTATGCGAATCAAAAACGCTTGCATGGTGAGTGCTTCACCAGTCGGAGGTGAACGCATTGGGATTGGCGACTTTTTCTCCTTCACGGGTCCAAATACTCGGTCCGTCCGTGGCGTAAATGTCAGCGAAGGGGTCGATTTCTTCTTCTTGCAAGTTGCGTTGCATGTAGGCTTCCACACGCTCGCGAAGGTCAGGTTTGAACTTCCAGTAGTGGATGCGCCATTCCCGTCCGTCCCAAAGGGTGGTTTCCTCCGACTCAGTGGTCAAGAGATCGTAATCCTGGAACATGTAAAACAGGTTGCGGTCCGTGGGTTCAAGGGCGTTGTCGATGATGCGGTTGTAAAAACCAAAGAAGCCGAGGGCGTGTTCTGCCATGCCCTGAGCCACTTCGGTATCCATGTCAAGGTCGATGTGTTGTTGTATGGCCTTGGTCAGTTCTGCGAGTGTCATCCCCATGTTCGTCCCATCCGAGCACTTGAACCGCGTGTTTTCGGTCCCTGTTGCTATCTTATATTGGTCACCGACCCATATTAAGTGTTCCATCGCATTTCATGAAAACCGCTCTTTCACCCTTGAAATCGGCGCTCATTCTTCATCGGTAGGATGATGAAGGGGGCGCCAACCCGCAAAATGCATGTCAGACGACTTTGAGGAGGGGGCGTTTCTTGGCCTTCCAACGGCCGTCGGTCCGGCCGATATTGCCGTCGTGCCGCTGGCGTATGAGTTGACGACGTCGTACGGGACCGGTGCCTGCGATGGCCCAAAGGCCTGCCTCGATGCCAGTGCTCAAGTCGAACTCTTTGACGACCGCCTAGGCATGGACCTCCCCGCCGGTCAAGCCATGGTCACCGAGCCGGTTTGGGAAGGAAGTGCTCCAACGTTGCGAGGGCAGCTCGATGAATTGGCGGCCCATGCTCGTTTGTTCTACCACGGGGGCGTGTTCCCCTTGTTCCTTGGTGGTGAACACGGCATTCTTCCTCCCATCATCCATGCGGCCAGGCACCACCCGGCTGTTGATGGTGACCTCTCCAGATTGACCATTGTCCAACTCGATGCCCATGCAGACCTGCGCTCTTCTTTGGACGGTGAAATTTTTTCACATGCATGTGCGGCCTCCAGAAGCCTTGATGTCGGCGCTGGACGCGTGCTTCAGGCCGGCGTTCGAGCCTACAGCGAGGAGGAACTCGTGCGCATCAATGGCGACGAGCGCATCAGCACCTTCTTCGCGAAAGACACGCAGCACCCTCATGGTGGCAGTGAAGTCTGGCAGGCTTGGTTGGATGAACTTCGTTCGCTCTCAGGCCCGGTCCATTTCACCCTTGACATCGACGGTTTGGACGGCGCGCTGGTTCCTGCTACGGGGACTCCCGTTCCCGGTGGCTTGAGTTTCTGGCAAGCCGTTGAGACGGTTGAGACGTTGTTCGCCAATCCGAAGGTGGTCGTCATCAGTGCTGATGTCAACGAGATCGTTGCTCAAACCGACGGGGTGTTGACCCAATTTACTTCGGCCTTGCTGGCCACCAAAATTGTGGCCAACCATGTCCTTGCTCGGAGGGAAGGACGCTGGAGCGCCATGGTTTCTACACAAGAAGAGCCGTTTGATGCCGCGTTTTTCAAGGATTTTGACGGAGATGCGATTTCGGCAGTTTGAAAACGGGCACGGCACGGCAGACGGCAGGTGAAGGTATGACGGGAGAGGCGAGTCAAGGCGCTCATGTGTTTTTGGATTACATCAACGCCGTCTTCGATGATGAGGCCACCTATGAATGGCTTTTTTCACTGATGAGGGAGGCCGTTCAACAGAGCCCTGCTACGGAGGTTCACGCCCATCTCGCTCCGTTTGATGGAAGCACTTCTCCTCCGGGATTTGCAGCGGTTGTTTTGATCGATGAAAGCCATGTTACGGCGCATTGTTATGCAGACCGTGGCCTGTTGGCCATCGATTGCTTCACCTGCGGCGACACCGACCCGGATACCATCGCAACGTATCTTCATGACCGATTGGTTGAGCAAATGCCAGCGCTTCAATGCGTTCGCAGGCAACGGGTAGACCGGTTCATCACGGAGGTTTGAACCATGACGGTGAGAGCCTTTGTGGATGAACACTTTCGCCACTTCAACGCGGGTACTCTTCGCCGAGCCGTGGATTCATTGGTTGACCATCTCGAACAGGGCGGAGGTCTCTTTGTTACGCTCGCCGGAGCCATGAGTACGGCAGAAATAGGGCGCAGTCTCGCTCAAATGATCCGTGCGGGCCATGTGTCTGCCATTTCGTGTACGGGAGCCAACCTCGAGGAGGACGTGTTCCACCTCGTTGCACGCGATGACTACGTTTCCGTTTCGTCCCCCGATGACCTCACGGCTGAAGATGAAGTGGCGTTGTTGGAGCAGCAATTGAATCGTGTTACGGATGTCTGCATTCCAGAGGAAGAAGCCATTCGAAAGATTGAGCATGCCCTGATGGAGGTCTGGACCCAGGCTCAAGCCGACGGTGAATCGCTCCTCCCTCATCGCTTCCTCTATCGACTTCTTCTTTCGGATGCTCTTCGCTCCTCCTATCAGGGGCCACCCGAACATTCCTGGCTCTTGGCTGCGGCGGAATGCGACCTCCCGCTTTACGTACCCGGATGGGAGGATTCAACCCTCGGAAACATCTTCGCTGCCCGCTGCTCACAGGGTGTACTTTCTCCCGAACTTGTGTTGAGTGGCACCCATTACATGACGCATCTCATGGATTTCTATCGGCATTCAACTCAGCCGTTGGCTTTCTTGCAATCCGGTGGAGGCATCGCCGGAGATTTCCCGATTTGCGTTGTACCCCTTTTGCATCAAGACTTGGGTGAAGTGGACGTGCCGCTGTGGGCCTGGTTTTGCCAAATCACGGATGCCACAGCGTCTTACGGCGGTTATTCAGGTGCTCCTCCTAACGAGAAAATATCATGGGGCAAACTTGGCCTTGAAACGCCCCGGTTCAACATACAGAGCGATGCTAGCATCGTTCTTCCCCTGATATTTGGCTACGTTCTGGACCTCTGAGGAGGACCAATGCCCCCAAAGTCTTGAAAGGGAGCCGTCCCACATTGAAACCATGACCACTCAGCGAAGGTTGGCGTCAGCGTTGATGATGGCGCTCTTGGTTGCTACGGTTCTCCCGCTTCATGTCCAAGCGGATGACACCCCCTCGGTTCGCATCACCACGCATTGGGTCGGTCAAGGAACCACGGACACCGTGCACGCGTACATGCTCACGTTCTCCGACAACGGCACCTACGGTTTTGAGGTTGAGATGAATCACGTCCACAACGGGAGTCAACTGCCCACCAGTCACAGCATCACGTGGGGCAGCGAGGCTGGCATGCGAACGGCCTTGCTTGAATTCAACTCGTCCTTGTCGTGGGGTGATAGCGTTGACCTCGGCATCACCATCACCGACCATGACGACGCAGAAAACCTCGACATTGAGACGGTGAGGAGTTTCGTGGTCGGTCTTTGGAATCAACCCATGGACGACCACGAAGTTCTTCTTTCGACGTCGTGGGAACTTGACCAGTCCTTCGAAACGACGACGGGCGACCAAAATTTCACGCTGAGTTTCACCGGTCAAGGCTGGCAGGAGCGTGTTGGAGACACCCTTTCCTCGTGGGAACTCGGAAACGGTACCTTTGCTACCGTTGAAAGCACAGCTGAAGGCGTGTCGGAACTCGATTTGGTCCTCACTCAGGTGTGGAAAAACGAGACCGTGGTTGCCGGCGTGCTGACCAGTCAAGTCTTCGATGCCCGCGGCTTTGGAGATCTGAGAACCGAAGTCATCGATGGTGAAACCACCACCGTCATCGACGCTGATGTGTCTCACGCCATGCTGAACCGTTCCATCATCAACGGGGTTGTCGGTGAACGTTTGTCGTTGGAAGCCACGGGTTTGCTCAACGTTTCGGAAGACGATGGCGAGAACAATTCACTTGCCATCGATGGGGAGTTGGCTGTCTTTTTCTTTGAATATGAGGACGTCGACGGTGTACGGGTGCTCCAACACACCCAATTCGAAGCCATGGCCGATTTTGTTCTGATTGAAGACGACACCCGGCTCGATGTTTCTCTGGACGGTTTCTCATCGCTTGTCCGCTGGGAAGACGGTGTGCGAACCCAGCATCTTGAGGAATTGTACGGCGACGGAACCTTTGGCTTCGCTGGCGAAGAGGAAAACGC
Source organism: Candidatus Poseidonia sp. (assembly GCA_030741355.1). Classification (GTDB taxonomy): domain Archaea; phylum Thermoplasmatota; class Poseidoniia; order Poseidoniales; family Poseidoniaceae; genus Poseidonia. The sequence goes on from JASLVM010000003.1 coordinate 50,470, forward strand.
TTCCCTGCAGGTCAACGGCACCATTCTCGACCTGCACACAAAATTGGAAAACGGGACGACCCTCATCGATGACCTTCATGTCGATGGAACCCTGACCGGTGATGTTCAGGGTTCCTTCGGTGTTGTTCGAGGCATTGAAACCACCGGCATGCAAGCCAACGTCTCCGGTCAAGAATTCTTGGTCAACGTCATCTTCCAGGAAACTTGGTTCAACATCACCGGAGTCAACGGGGGGAATTTCTTTGACGGTGCAGGGGTCGGTGCAACCCACAACCAAACCTGGGACTATCAAGCGGTTCAGTCCGATTGGGACAACCGGACGGTGCGATTGGTTTGGCGCGAAACAGGTCCCGATGCCTCCGAAGGTGAAGACTTCCCAGAACACAGCCCGCTTCAGCAAAATGCCACGGCCCCCTTGGCCGAAGAAAGCCTCGGGGACTTGACCGTGGGCCGAGAAACCGGTTGGATGCCCATTCCACTCAACACGAACGACCGGCTTCGTTTGAACGGACAGGAAGGTCTCACGCTCACCGTTGAGGTCGGTGAAACGCGCACGGATGTTCGCGATGGACACAACCTCAGCGTCATCGACTGGACGGGCGTCTACGAAGGCAGCGGTGAAACAGGTACGGCCACGGGTGCTGTTGTCGTTGATGGTCCGCTCAAAGGCCTGCTATCTACGGTTGAACGTTCTCTTTCCTTGCCATTCGGTGATGAAAACGAATCGGTGATGCTTCAGGAAACTCAGGTCCTTGAACGGGTTCTATCGCCTGAGATCGTCAGTGCAGATGACAACCATCCACCGGTGATTTCACAAATCGGATGGCGAGAAGGAATCGCTGTTGGAGAAGGGGGCGGCGTCGCTCATTTGCAAGCCACCGTCGAGGATGCAGAGTGGAACGTGATGAGCGTGCAAGCCGACCTCACAGCCCTCGGTCTGGGTGAGGTTGAACTCAACGACCGAGGACTCGATGGCGACCTGGCCGTGGGTGATGACGTTTACACCGCGTCGGTGATCATCCCCGGTCTTGAAATCGGCTCGTTCAGCGTGAACATTTCAGCAACCGACACCTTCGGGGCCATGGCCACGGGTGAAGAAATGCTTGAGGTCTCGAATCAACCGCCTCGCTTGGTGAATGTTGAAATCGTCCCGTCCTCGCTGGAACGAGGTCAGTCGGTTGTGGTGAACATTGAGGCATATGATGGGCACGGGGTTCGTTCCGTTCACATTGACCTGCGCAGCTACGGAGGCGAGGTGGTCAACCTGACTTCCGAGAGCGGAAGCGGCCTTTGGGCGGCCATGATCGAAATGCCGGTTGGGATGACGCCGGGTCACCAATCTTTGTTGGTCGTGGCGGAGGACGAACAAGGCGCCGTGTCACAACAGCGCGTTTACACACCCTCTGCCAACGGTGTCGGAGATACTGTGTTCGGGCCACATCATGTTGACCAAGCGGTCAGCCTCCCGGTTGAAGTTCACATTCTCAACGACAGGCCGACGATTGTCAGTTCAGCCTCCACGGTGGAGAAAGACACGGAGGCCACCGTTCATTACACCGTGGAAGTCAACGACCCAGACGGTATTGAGCGCGTTCAAATCAACCTCGGTGTATTCACCCCAATCGGAGGCCAAACATGGGCTTTCATGCACGATGATGGCGTGAACGGCGGCGATGATGTTGCCGGTGATGGCGTCTACTCCGTGGCGTTGTCCATCAGGGACGGTACGCCTTTGGGCACCCATGAAATTTCACTTCGAGCCGTTGACAACTACGGCGAATTGAACACCGCTTCCACCGTGATTACCCTCAAGGAAGGTCAAGGGTCGACCGACGGGACCGATGGCCTGAGTAGCGCCGTTCTCGGTGGACTTGGATTGGTGGTCCTCGTCGGTGCGATTGCTGTTTTGACCGTGCTTGCCCGCCGTGGCGGGGAAGGTGGCGGCGACCGATTTGGCATGCAATGACCGCTATGTTCTCGTGCTTTGGAAGGGGCCGTGAATCTTCGCCGACAACCGTTTAAACCCCGGCAAGATGGGAAGGGCACCAGCGAGCGTAGTGTAGTGGTTATCACCGGGCGTTGCCAACGCCTGAACCCGGGTTCGAGTCCCGGCGCTCGCACCACTGCAAGCCATTTTTCTGATTTTATTCAGTGAATGTTTATGGGGTGGCGTACTTCAAGAGCGTTCGTTAACCATGAGCGACCGACGCATCATCTTCGTAGGAAAGAAACCTCTACACGCCTATGTTCGAGCGGTGGTGAAAGCCATGGAAGACGGCGACAAGGAATTGCAATTGGTCGCAAGGGGCGCCACCATTTCCCGTGCCGTGGATGTTGCTGAGGTGTGCCGTCGTCGCAACGGGCACATCGCTCAAGGCCTGCCTGAGACGGTGAATATTCAGAACCTCTCCTGTGAGTCTGAGGAAATTGAAGGCGAAAACGGTATGCGAACCGTCAGCGTTCTTCGAATTGATCTCCAAGGTGTTGGCGACGTGCCGAACGATCAAGAGGAATGAGCGGCCAGCAAATTCAGTCGTCGTTCAATCTCAGCGGCTGTTTTCTCGTACACCTCGTAGTCGTGCCCGACCGGGTCTTCAAGTTCCCAATCCTCGTCGATTTTGATGGCTGGACAGTGGACGCCACATCCCATGGAAATCACCATGTCAAAGGTGCTGGGGTCAAACTCATCCAGTCCTTTTGGCACCATGCCCTCGGTTGAGATGCTTCGGGATTCAAGCAGCGTCAACGCGTGTTTCGCGACACTTGAAGCGGGGTGGGTTCCGGCCGAAGAGGCTTCGAAGCCCATGGATTTGGCCAAGCCTTCAGCCATTTGAGAACGGCAAGAATTTCCGACACACACGAAAAGCAACTTCATGATTTGAGGAGGAGTTCACTTGCTATCAATCCTTGCTCCATAGATGTTGATGGCTTCACATAGGGGGGCGTCCTGGCCAGTTCATGTGGCGTGCTTTAGCGATGAACATCGCCGCCTTCTTCCTCCTGTTTCTCCTTCACATTCTTTTTGCCTCTCAGAATTTTGACCTCGCATTTTCCGTCGTTGCGCTGTTCATCAGCCTTCAAGTGATTCTGTTTGGACCACTCACCGTCGTGCTTGAAGGGGCAACCCTTCGAAACGACCGCCGGCAGACCAATCGGGTGAGCTTTTTGTTTGCTCTTCCGCTTTCCTTTGGTTTGGCGTGGGCCTACGGCGGCATGGCTTGGTCAATAACATCGGTGGGCGCCGTGGTGGGGGCCACCTTGATTCTCCACGCAACGCTTGACCGACAGTTGTCCCTTGATTGATGGATTCCCGCATTCCTCTTCGTGGGTGGGTTGAAGTAGGCCAGTACGGTGGTTTGAGCATGGCGGATTCCCCAGTCTCCATCAATTCACCCGGTGCCTCCAACGAAGCATCCGCCGGACCATCCCCCCAAGAGCAGAAGCAAATGGAACAGGCGTATGCTCAGATGAAGCGCAAAATGGCGATGGAAGAAATCGGTCGGAAGATCAAGCACAAAATCATGGTGCTCTCAGGCAAGGGAGGCGTGGGCAAATCCACCGTTTCGACGGGGCTCGCTCTTTCCCTGGCCCAACAAGGCCACAGTGTGGGCATTCTTGACATTGACATCACCGGACCGAACGTGCCGAAGATGATGGGATTGGATGGCCGCCGCCTTCATGTTGAAAACAAGCGCATTCACCCTGCTCAAGGCCACTTGGGTGTCAAAGTCATCAGCATGGCTTTCCTGCTCGAAGACGAAGACACGCCGGTCGTTTGGCGCGGCCCCATCAAACTCGGAGCCATTCAGCAATTCATCGGTGATGTCGAATGGGGCGAATTGGATTACCTCGTCATCGATTTCCCACCGGGCACTTCCGATGAACCCCTGACGGTGGCACAATCCCTTCCCGATATCGACGGCATGGTCATCGTCACTACGCCGCAACAAGTGGCGCTTCTTGACAGCCGCAAATCCATCACCTTCTCAGAATCCCTCAAAGTCCCCGTTCTCGGTATCGTGGAGAACATGAGCGGTTTTACGGTCAACGGAACGACGTCTCCGGGAACCGAGGTTAGCATCGCAGCCCCCGGTGGAAAAACCCTCTCGGCCAAGGCCGATGGTGAAGGGAATTTTTCGGTTACGCTGGATATTTTCAAAGAAGGTGGAGGCAAGGACACTGCCGAGGAATTCGGGGTCCCGTTCCTTGGTGCCCTTCCCTTTGACCCCGGTTTTGTGCGAGGCGGCGATGACGGTGTTCACCGCATCGTTTCTGAACCCGAAGGGCCGTCCGCCTTGGCTTTCGCAAACGTTGTTGCTGCCATTCAAGACCAACTCTCGGATGGCACTGATGGCGGTCTTGAAATCATTTGAGGTGGCGGTATGAGCGAAACCCTTCCGAATCTCAAGAAATTGGAACGTCGTCCTCAGGACATGGTGCTCACCTACGACAACGATTCGGAATTCACGGTTTCCTACGATGATTTACGTCATGCATGTCCCTGTGCAAAATGCTCGCCAATGCGCAACGAGGACGACACCAGTCGAAACCTTCGGCGCCAAATTGAAGCCCTACCAGCGGAAAAACCGGCTGTTCGCACGGTTGGAAAATACGCCTTGGCCTTTGACTGGCAACAAGGCTGCTCCAGCGGCATCTATCGGTTCGAGCGAATTTACGACCTCGCCAACCGGCGTGACCCTGACCGTGGTAAGCCCTATGTTCACGGTGCCTGGTAGAAAACGCCTCGCCGGGATGCTTGCTGACGACGCTTTGATGAAGGGACGCCATGACCACGACTTGGAGTGAGCCCACGTGCAGAGCGTCTATTTGACTTGGATGATCAGCGCCTTGGCGCTTGGCGTCATCCTGCTCCCGGTGTTCAAGCCGCCGTGGGCGAAGTTGTCACTGCCCCCCTTTGTTGACTTCTTCCGAAGGTATTGGATGCACGTCCTCATCGTTTTTGCCATCTACAATGCCAAGGACACCCTCGACCAAATCGACCGGCTTTTGATGGCGAGCACCGGCCTTGACATGACGCCTTACATTTGGGCCATTGAGGGCAATTTGGTGCTCTGGGTTCAACAGACCTTTGAGGCGGACTGGTTAACCACAGCGTTAACTCACTTCTACGTGGCCGGTTTCATGTTCATCTGCTATGTTTCCGTGTTCTATTTCGCTTATTTTGACGACCGATGGCTTGCCGACCGAGTCACGCTTTCCATCGCATGGGTTTACATTCTCGCCGTACCGTTTTACCTCTTCTTCAACGTTCGAGTGACCGGCGACACGATACCTGAAATGCAAACCCTCGCTTACACACTCACACCAGAAATAGCGGATTGGTTCCGCCGGATTGACCCGTTTACCAACGGCATGCCTTCGCTTCACATCGGAATTCCGTTTGCCGTATGGCTTTGCCTTACTCGGTTTGATGACGACCGCCGTTGGAATCGCTATCGCTACACGGTCTTTGCCTACACGCTCCTCACGGCCTTTACCATCATCTACCTCGGAATTCATTGGTTTGTCGACATCATCGGCGGCATGCTCATCGCAGGCGCCGCCGTGTCAATGGCGGACCGAACCTCCAACTCCTGGTGGAAATTTTTTGACGAGCGAACCATGAACACTCGAATCGTCACCGTGCTGACCAGTCCCAAGCAGGCATGGTCCTGGATTCGCTCCCGAGGGGGTCGTTTACTCCATCAATACAAATCACCTTCCAGCCGTGAAACTGGGCACATTGCTGTGGTCATTTTGGTCATTGTTGCTGCCGTCATCACGTGGGATTTGACGCACCGTTCGCTTCCCGCTGGAGGGGTTGAGGCTCCCGAAGCGGCTGCAGCTGCCGACGGATGGCTGGTGACCTTGGACAACCAAACCGACGGGCCCTCTCTCCTGCTGCATGACCTTTCGTTTGCATCGTTTGACCCTGTATCGGTTGAGGTTCCCGACCTGACATTGGATTCCACCTATGCGCTCAAGGAAGACCGCCTCGTTGCCACGAACGCCACTTCGTTGCTTGTCTTTGATGTCGCGCAACCTGAAACACCGTTGTCGAGCATGCCGTTTGGCGAGCATGACGATCTGCTTTTGTGTGAGCAAGCCGGCTCGACCGTCATCACCTACACCACGGACGGGGTGCTTGATGTCATGAACTTCGAAGGGCAAACTTTGCTTGGAGACCAGCGGCCCAATAACATCCGAAGCATGATGTGTACTGGCTCGGAAATCGCCTATGTCACGCAGGACAAACCGATGGAAGTGAACATCATCCAATTGGGTGTTCGAGGCCAAGTCGCTTATCTCATCAACGCCACTGCTCCGGTTGAGGAAGACGAACTGCTCGCCTCCTGGGGTATTCCTGTGGACATGGAAAACGCCAGCATCCAGAACATGGCGTTCAACCGCGAGTATCTTGCCGTGACCGTGAACGTTTCCGCCACCGACCGGTTGGTGCTCTACAACCGCACCACGGCTGAGCAATGGCTGGCCAGCAATCCAAAATACCATGTTTCGGATTTATCCCTCGATTACGGCATCCTTGCTTGGTCGGTACGAGACCATTACAATCCACTTTCACCTCAACAGAAATACCTTGACCGTGAAATTTACTTTACCGAATTGGACACCAACACCTCCCATGTCTTGACATCGGATGCCAACGACCAGTGGGGCCCACAAGTCTTGGAACAACACCTCGTCTATTTCCAAACGGACGGTGAAGTGGTTTCCGTTGAGGTCCATTCATGGGAGCCCGAGTTGAGGTTGTACTCCAGCCTCGTCCTTCAAGCCGGTGTTTTGGCCGCCTTTGTTGTGGTGGCTTGGAACATGTGGCAGCGACAGAGCGAACGGCGGCAGGAACGTCAGCCGTGATAGCGTACTCGTGTGCGAATGTCCTCAAGGCGCGTGTGAACTTCCTTGGCAGAGGGAACGGAGCCTCCCTGTAACGCCGGCGCCGGACCAAGTTCTTCTTCGGCTGCGAGATAGCCTTCGATGACCCAATCAATGGCGCCTTCCCATTGTGGGTGGGAGGCCCCAAGAATTTCGTCCAGAACGTGCAGATCGATACCAAAGCGCTCAACGTCGTATTCAATGGACGCTAAACCAAAATCGATGAGGTGAACCTTTTCGCCGTCGATCAAAACATTGTTGCTGGATAAATCACCGTGCGTCGTGGCTTCCCGGTGAAGTTGGCGAACAGCGTGGCCAACTCGCTCAAGAATGGCTTTTACTTCCCGGGCGCTGATGGCTTCATCGTTGAGAACGTCGATGAGGGGTTGACCCTGAAGGTGTTCAATGATGAGTTGACCCCCCTCGTAATCCAAGTCCCAGACGGAAGGCACCGATAGACCGGCTTTGCGAATGCGTATCAACAAACGAGCTTCGCTGATCATTCGGCGGACGCCGAGTCGATGGTCGAGGTTTGGGTGTCGCCATGAGCGCGGCCGTCGCTGCTTCCGCACGGCGGTTTTTCCAAACCACTCGCCTTTCCAAACCTCGGCTTCTGCCCCCAGGTGAAGGCGCTCGGTTGGCGTGAAGGCCATGGTTCGCTCACCGAGGCCCTCTTTTTGAACATTCATGCCCATCCGTTCCTTGAAAAAGGGTCGGTGCTTGGGATATATGAGTCCCATGACCGTGAGCCTCCCGATGTGTTCTGTCAACTTCATGGACACGACGCTGTCCGTTGAAGAACAGGCTGTCGCCGACCGAATTCAAGAACTCAAGGATATGTTGGGGGAGGACTTGCTCATTCTTGGCCATCATTATCAACGCGACAGCATTGTCATGCACGCTGATTTCCTTGGGGATTCGTTCATGCTCAGCCAGAAGGCGGCTGAATCGAAAGCGAAGCACATCGTGTTCTGTGGCGTTCACTTCATGGCAGAATCAGCGGATATCCTCACTTCGGACGACCAAAACGTCATCCTTCCCAACCTACGGGCTGGTTGTTCCATGGCGGACATGGCAACGTTGAGTGAGGTTGAGGTGGCTTGGGATGAAATCCTCAAAGAATCCGGCTTGAAGGACCCCATCACTCGCGACGACCCGGGTCAACCCGTTGGTAAAGAAGAGGCGTACCTCGTTCCCGTCACTTACATGAATTCCAGCGCTGACCTGAAGGATTTCGTTGGCCGGCACGGTGGTGTCGTCTGCACTTCCTCAAACGCAGAAGGGGTGTTGAATTGGGCCTTTGAACGAGCAGGCCCAAAGGGCGCTGTCCTCTTTTTCCCCGATCAACATCTTGGTCGAAACACGGGATTGGCCATGGGCATTTCAACCGAACACATGCCAACATGGACGCCAGGAATTGGGGCCATGGGTGAACTCAAAGGCGCTCGAATTGTTCTTTGGCATGGCTTTTGTTCCGTCCATAAGCGCTTCACGCCTCAACAGATTCATGAGTTTAGAGCACAATATCCCGATGGCATTGTTGTGGTTCACCCGGAATGCCCTCGCGAAACGGTTGAACTTGCTGACGCCAACGGCTCAACGCAATACATTCGGAATTTTGTCAACGACCAACCAGCAGGTTCCAGCATCGCCATTGGTACCGAGATTAACATGGTGGCTCGCTTGGCTGCGGAGCATCCTGACAAGCACATTGAATGCCTCGATGAAGAGATTTGCCCGTGTTCGACCATGTACATGATCCATCCAGCTTACCTCATGGACGTCTTGGAGCGTCTGGTGGATGGAGAGGTGCCCAACCAAATCGTGGTGCCTCAGGATGTCCAAGCCGGTTCACTGCTGGCTCTCAATCGCATGTTGGCCATTTTGAAATGAGTTAGCCGAACCACGCTTGCCCGCTCTTCCAGCCAAACCACGCCAAGAGCGGGCCGACAACAGCCGAGGTCAACACGTAGATTCCAGCTGTTCGCCAATGTCCGTCTTCCATCAGCATCATCGTCTCCACCGAAAAGGTCGACATGGTGGTGAAGGCTCCTAACACGCCAACGCCCAAGAGGAGTGCTTCGGCCTCACCAAGGACGTTGGCCAAGGAGGCGGCCATCACGATGCCAAGCAGAAAGGAGCCGACCAGGTTCACGCTGAGGGTGGCCCACGGGAAGGCCTCGGAAGGCAATGTTTCGCTGATGTAAAATCGCAAAACCGCACCAGCAGCCCCCCCCAACGCCACCAGAAGCCAATGGGAGAACATGACCTTCACACCCGGTTGGCCGCTAAAGAATCTCCTTACAATTGGGTCCATTCTCTGTGGAATGGACATGGTCATAGGCTACCGGCACAACGGCTTTGCATGAGCACAACCGTGTGGTTTCTCACCTCCAATCCCGGAAAGTTGGAGGAGGCCCAACATCACTTCCAAGAACTCGGGATTGAGGTCAAGGGGTTGGACCTGCCGGAAGACACCATCCTTGAACCTCAAGCCGGTGATTTAGAAACCGTAGCGCGGTCCAAACTCGCTCAGGCTTTGGCCCACCTACCCTACGAAGGGGCCATGGTCATGGTTGAGGACGCCGGTTTATTCGTCGACGCCTTGGATGGATTTCCCGGCGTGTATTCTTCTTACGCCTTTTCGACCATTGGAAATCACGGCATTCTACGATTGCTTTCCCATCTCGTGGACGACGACCCTGTTCGCATCAAGAACCTCCGGTCCGCTTCGTTTGAAGCGGTGGCGGCGCTGTGGGATGGAGAGAACGTTTTGATTGGAAAAGGGGTCTGCAAAGGAGCCATTGCGACGAAAGTCCAAGGTGAAGCAGGGTTTGGTTTTGATCCGATTTTCATTCCGTCCGACTTGGACGATTCGGGCGAGCCCGTCAGCCCGGGTGTCCTCGGTGCCGTCAGTACTCACGGGCAGACCTTTGGTGTGGTGGGCCCGTACACCAAACACCAGTTCAGTCATCGCCGTCGGGCGCTTGAGGATTTGTTGAGCCAACTTCCGCTTCACGAACCCGATGAATAACCAAGGCTTCCATCACCGTCATAAAGAATCAAGGATTGGGTCGGGCGAGGGACATGGGATTCGCAAGGACCGCCGTTGGTGTGTTGTTCCTTTCCGTCTTGTTGTTCTATCTCGCCACGGTTGGGCAACTCACCGATGAGGCCAAATGGGGCTTCGTGGGCGCCATGGGCGTCCTTGCTTTCGCATACATCAATCTCGGAGGGAAGGCTCAACCTGCTTCCAGGCCTCGACCACGAAGTCCACGACCTCAGGCTGTTGAAGTCGAAGTTGAAGACGAATCGCCCGAAGTCGAAGAGGACGATGATGACCTTCCTGAACCCGTCACGGCTGATTCGCTTGACGGTGCAACTCTACGTGAGCGAAAACTGGCGAAAATTGCTGCAGCACAGGCCGCCGCAGAGGCTGCCAAAGCAGAAAACCTCTCTGAGGATGTGGACAACGCTGAAATCATGGTTGAGGTCGAGGTGGAGGAGGTCCATGTCGCTGACGAATACGTCGTGGATGTCAGTCCGGAATCCGTCGAAGACGCCGATATTGAGTTGACCGTACGTGATCGTCGTGAACGCCACGAAGCCATTCGAGAGCGCATAAAGCGTCGACGTATGGGCCAGATGGCTGATATCCGAGCTTCGACCGCTCGCATGTGGGAAGAGCACGCTTCGGGAGAAGACATCGTCGCGCTTTTACAGACCCCCGGCCACGGCCACACGGTGCTGGTCGAGCCTGAACATCCTGAACCGGGGCACGTCTACGGCGCGACCTTTGTTCGTATTGACGATGCACGCATTTTGAAACTCCGCCTTCCACTTGATGTCGGTTTTGAATCCGTTGGCCCAACCCCTGCCGCTCAGCCTGAACTCCCAACGCTTATCGGTCCCGACGGCAAAGAATTGCCACCGCTGCTTGGTCCTGACGGTTCCCCACTTGCACTTCCACCCCTTCCCGCGGCGAGCAGCGCTCTTGATGCTCTTCGTAAAGAAATGAACGATTGAGAC
>JASLVM010000003.1:62154-74914 GCA_030741355.1 Candidatus Poseidonia sp.
CCATCAGCGATGCTTCCAAACCGGTGTTTCTCGGTTCATGAAGGCTTGAACGCCGATTTCTTTGTCCTCGCTGTCAAAGAGTCCAGCGAACGCGATGGCTTCGATTTCCACGCCGTCGGTCAATCCCTCGTCAAGGGCTGCACGGACGGTTTCCTTGCCGACACGAAGGGCGTGAGATGATTTGCTTCCGATACGCTTGGCCATGGCAAAGACCGTTTCTTGCAGGTCTTCGGGCGCCACGACATGGTTGACCAAACCGATGCGACGGGCCTCTTCTGCAGGCACCATGTCGCCGGTCATGATCATCTCGTGGGCCTTACCGTAGCCGACCAAACGCTCCAGTCGCTGGGTGGCGCCGTAGCCGGGAATCAAACCAAGATTGATTTCGGGCGTTCCAAAGGTGGAGCGGTCGCTGGCGATTCTGATATCACAGGAACACGCCACTTCGCAGCCACCGCCAAGGGCAAAACCGTCCACCATTGCGATGGTGGGCTTGTTCAAATTCCACAAGGCCTCCACGGCGTTGTTCGTGAACCGCTTTCGAATGACCTCGCTGCCTGCGCCAGCAAATTCTGTGATGTCAGCGCCGGCAACGAAGGCGTGTGGTTTGGCCCGCTTTCCTTCGGGGGGTTGATTCGGTTGTGCACCGGTGACCACCAACACACGAACCTCATCGCTCGCTTCCATCCAGGCACACACGGCTTTCAAGGAAGCCATGACGTCGGCATTCAACGCATTCAATTTGTCGGGGCGGTCAATGGTCATGCAAGCAAAAAATCCGAGGTCCTCTTCCTCACTGATGGGGTGGAGCTCAACCTTCATCACATCGCTTTCCGGTGTGTTCATGATTTGACTGAACCGCTGCTTCTTCTTGATGTCATCGCCGGTCTCCAATGAACACCAAGCAAGGTATGATATTCACGGGCGGCTTCACAGACCTATGACTGAGGGCAAAAAACCGATGGTCAGCGCCGTAGACATGGCCAAGAAATACGGTGACTTCATTGCCCTTCACCCGTTGAACGTTCAGGTTCACGCCGGAGAATTCTTTGGCGTCTTTGGGCCGAATGGCGCAGGGAAATCCACCTTCATCAAACTCCTCACCGGCCAACTGCGTCCAAGCAAGGGCCGAATTGAGGTGCTTGGTGTCGACGCCGTGGACGACCCTCAAAAAGTGAAGGCGAACATCGGCATCGTGCCCGAATCTGAATCGCCACCTTCCTTCCTTACCCCTGCGGAATTTTTGGAGTTCGTTGCTCGCCTCCGAGGCGTTGAGGACATGAAAAACAAGGTCGAACACTGGCTTGAATGGTTTGGTCTTCAGGAAAAAAGGGACACCATGTGCAAGGACTTGTCCAAAGGCCAGCGACAGAAGGTCATGCTGGCCAGTGCTTTCATTCACAAACCAAAGCTGCTGTTTCTCGACGAGCCGTTTGCCAATCTGGATCCGATATACCAACGGAAATGCCGAGAGTGGCTGTTGGACCACGTGGCTGAAGGGGGTACGATTTTCCTCTGTTCTCACGTCTTGGAGATGGCGGAACGGATGTGCAATCGCATGGCCATCATCAACGACGGTAAAGTGCTGGCCGCCGGTACGGTCAAGGGTTTGAAGCAATCAGAAGACGAGACCTTGGAAGATGTGTTCATTCGTTTGGTTGGCCGTTCCATCGAGGACGTTGAGCGATTCAGCGATGAGGGTGTTGTGGACGATTCGGAGGAATGACCATGGCCGGCACCTTCATTGAAACGCGTTCGTGGACGGACGATGATTTCAGTGAAAGCGGCTCACTCGGGACTTCTTCGCATGGCGTGATGCTCAACGAGCCTCTGAGGGGTTGGGCTGCTTTTTCCGCAACTTTTCGCGTGATGTTTGTTGAGGAGGCTCGCAAAAGCGTGGAGTTTGCCAAGAAAAGGCAAATGGTCCTTTTTCCGCTGTTGCTCGCCCTCGTGACCGCCATCTCCACCATCGGCCTGCAGTTTCTGGTCGGTGATTCGACGGCGCAAACGGCCGATATTGATTCCAAAACATTCACTTGGGGAGAACTTCGTTTTGCTCTTCACTTGCCCATGTTCATGTTTTCTTTGGGCATGGGGACCTTCGCCTTCATGGGTCGTGACGCTATCCTCCGACGGACAGGGACGAAGAATTTCCTTCTCGCAGCCCCAGCCCTTCAACCGCTGCCGAACTCCATGGCGCATTTCGTGTACTTCGTCAAGGAGGTCCTGTTCTACGTGCTTCTCATCTTGACCCCCATCATCGCTGGGATGGCCCTTGGAATTCTTCTCGATGGTGTTGCAGGTATTCGAACCCCGCTGCTGTGGAGCTCTTTGCCGTGGACATGGTTGGCCATGGCGACCACTTTGGGACAAGGCCTGGCGCTGTCCTTCTTGGCTTCCTCCCTGTGGCTTCGTGGCCGACCCTACACCGTTGTGGGTCCGGTCGTGGTGGTCGCGATCGGCATTGGCGTGGGCCTCGGGCATTTACCCGTTGATGTCTTGCTTTGGGGGTTGGCGGCGCAGTCCTCTCAAAGCGGCGTAGCCATCCTGCTCGGCCTGGCGTTGTCTTTTGGTCTGGGCTTGTTCGCTTCACTTCTCATCCTCGATGATTTTGATGTCAGCGTGGTGGAGCGTGGGGATTTGCTCGCTCCGATGCACGCTCGTCTTGGTTTCCTCGGAAAAGGGAACATCCGCCTCATCGTGGCCAAGGAATTTGTTGATTTGTTTCGCTCAGGGGCCATCAAAAAGATGACCGTGTCGTACGCCATTCCCCTTTTGGTGCTTCTCGGCATGGCGTGGCTCGTGGATTTCGCAGAAGCCCCGATTCCCATCAACCTGCTCTCCTATGCCCCGTTTTTGGGCTTCTTCGGTTTCAATTTCTACTCCTGGTTAACCATCCTTGACTCGCCGGATTTCATGAACGGTTTACCACTGAAAGTACCCGACCTCATTCGGGCGAAAGTGGTGGTTTATTTCTTGGCCACTTCATGGATTTCGTTGATTTTCATCGTCTTGATGGCGTGGCGTTTGGACGAATGGGCCTCCTTGCCCACCAGCATCATCGTCATGTTTGCCAACTCGATTTACATCGTGGCCTTGACGGCGTTCTTGATGGGCCTTCGGCCCAACAAGGCCATTTTTGATGCCTCGGTCATGGTCTGGTTTTGGATCGGGACGGTCCTGCCGCTGCTCGGCCTCTTCCTCCTCTCCTTTACGCAAGGCGATGTCAGTTTGTACGGCAACTGGTGGGAGCGAGCCAGTCAAGACGGTCTTGCTGCAACCGCTCAAATGTACGATGAATCCATGGTTCAACAAGGCTACATGGGCATGATTGCTATCTCCATTGGACTGATTTTTGCCTCCGCTTTGTTGTGGAAATTGATGGACAAGCGTTGGGGCCGTTCCGAGTTCTCAAACTGAACATCGCCGATGTTCTGGCAGGTATGTTCTTGAGCGGCGGTCTTGAGCCAACCTCATGGCTCAGGTGGTGGCGGTGTGCGGCATGCCCGGGTCAGGAAAGGGAGAATTTGCTGCCGTCTTGAGCGATGCGCAGGTTCCCATCGTCTCCATGGGCGACATGATTCGAGCCGAAGTTCGAGCCCGAGGTCTTGTGGAAGAACCTCATGTTTTTGGCGAGGTGGCAGCCGAACTTCGAGCGAAACACGGCGAGGACGTCCTGGCTGTCCGTCTCTGTGACCGTGTGGACGAATTGCTTCAAGACCACGAACTCGTGTTGATTGAGGGGCTAAGAGGGACGGCAGAAGACGCCGTATTCTCCGCTCGGTGGAACGGCGCTTATCGCACGGTCGCCATTCATGCGGACCGTGAATTACGCTTCCAGCGCATCGTGCAACGCGGTCGTTCGGAAGACGGTGACCGCGCAGCCTTTGAAGCCCGAAATGCCCGAGAGCGGGGCTGGGGTTTGGAGGTGTTGATCAGCGACGCCAACGATGTGCTGATGAACGATGTCGAACTGGATAAATTCAAGGCTCGATGCTCGGCTTGGCTCGAGGATGTTCTGAACGGATAATTTGCATCAGTCGAACACCTGAGTTTCGCCACAGCAGGTCGTTTTCCTGCTGATTTTCACCCAAGTGTTATAGTCGGGGAGATGTTGTAGCAAATTGCAATCGCGGGGGTTGGTGACCATGGCAAGGAAAAAGGGCGGTGGCAAGGGCAGGCAAAGGGCCCGACAACGAGCGCAGTACGATGAACTTGACAAGTACCCTGTGATGCCACCTCACGCCTTTGCTCGAATCGTTCGTGACAAGCAGACGCTGAACATCATCTACCAAATCATCGAACCTCCTTTGACCAAGAAGGAGCAGGAGCAGCGTGATGAAATCATGGATATTTTCATTCGCTCCCTCACGGCAAACATCGAGGAAATTGATTCCAACCCTGAAGCGTATGTGCGCACAGCGATGGACAAGGTCATCAAATCCTACAGCATGAAAATCAACAAGAAATCCAAGTCCAAACTCTTCTATTATCTCCGCCGCGACCTCATCGGCTACGGCAAAATGGACGTGCTGATGAACGACGTCAACGTTGAAGACATCTCACTTGACGGCACCAACGTCCCTATTTTTGCCTATCACCGAAAGTTCGAATCGGTGGAAACCACCTGTGTTTGGGAGACCGATGAAGAATTGGAATCCTACGTGATTAAACTCGCTCAACGTTGTGGCAAGCACATCTCCGTGGCTGAACCGTTGCTCGACGCAACGCTGATGGACGGTTCACGTATCGTGATGAAACTCGGTCACGAAATCTCAACCCGCGGTTCCGCTTTCTGTATTCGACGGTTCAAGGACGACCCGTTTTCGCCTGCTGACATCGTCGCGTTCCGAACCATGTCTTCGTTGATGACGGCCTATCTTTGGATTGCCTTCCAGAACGAAGTCCCCATGCTGTTCGTCGGTGGTACCGCCTCTGGCAAGACGACAACGCTCAACGCCATGTGCATCTTCATCCCTTGGCAAATGAAGATCGTGTCCATTGAATCGACCCGTGAAGTCAACATCCCACAACCAAACTGGGTTCCCGGTTTGACCCGTCAAGGGTTTGGTGGTGAAAGTGACGACGGTGTCATCGGTGAGTTCGAATTGCTCAAAGCCGCCCTCCGTGAACGACCTGAGTACATCATCGTGGGTGAGATTCGTGGTGCAGAAGCGTATGTGTTGTTCCAAGCCATGGCGACGGGCCACTGCGCTTATTCGACGGTCCACGCCGACTCCGTCCCTTCCCTGGTCCACCGATTGGAAAACAAACCGATTGACATCCCCCGTGTGTTGCTTCCAGCGCTTGAAGCCTGTTCCATTCAGATTCAGACCCGTATCAACGGGCGACGTGTCCGAAGAACAAAGCAAATCGTGGAAATCGTCGGTATCGACCCCAACTCAATGGAAGTCATCACCAACGAAGTGTTCCGTTGGGACGTCACCAACGACGACTTCATCTTCAGCGGCAAGTCGTACGTGTTGGAGAAAATCATGGTTAAAATCAACTACAGCCAAGAAGAGATGCGACGAGAATTGCGCACCCGAAAGCGCATTCTTGAGTGGATGGTCTTGAACGATATCCGAAAAGCCGACCAAGTGTCTCAAATCGTCACCGAGTATTACGTTCGCCCCAACGAAATCTTGGCTCGTGTGGACGGGTTGAAGTGAGGCGGCGAATCCAAACACGGTGATACGATGGACCTGACGGCATGGCAACGCATCTGCAATCGGCTCCTCGGGCCGTTTGTCAAGAAGCGTGCTCGCAACGACAAGGAATTGTCCGCCAACCTCGTGAAAGGCTCCATGGGCATGATGCCCGAGGTCTACCTCTCCACGGTCATCGTCACGTCCATTGCCATCACCCTGATGTCCTGGGCCTTCGTGGCCGTCTTCTTTATTCCAGACATTGGTGTTATCGCCTTTTACGAGAGCATCCAAGACGCCGCCACCAAGGACCCCTGCTTTGAATGGGAATATTGGAACCCTGACCTTGTTGACCCAACGCTTGCGGGCAACGGTTGTCCTGATTATGCACTGCAAGTTTTCCCCGCCGCATTGAAAGTCATCATTGTGGCACTGGGCGGGGCGATCATTCCTTTTGCTGCTTACAAATACAACAAGGGTGGCGCCGCCCGCGAAGCCACTCGTCGAGCTGACATGATTGAGAAGTACCTC
Organism: Candidatus Poseidonia sp.; assembly: GCA_030741355.1. GTDB lineage: Archaea > Thermoplasmatota > Poseidoniia > Poseidoniales > Poseidoniaceae > Poseidonia. The sequence goes on from JASLVM010000003.1 coordinate 68,334, forward strand.
CCTTACGCCGCTTCTTACACGGCTGCCATGTCAGCAGCCAACGCAACACCGGCCAAGATTTTCCGTTCTCTCGCCATGAACAAAGACATCTACGGCGACGTTGCGGATGACGCCGCCATGATTTATCGCGATGTCACGCTCTTGGGTTATGACCTCATCACGGCGATGAAAATGAGCGTTGACCGTGCTGCCTCGGTTTGGCTAACGGAATTTTTCCAAGGCATGGTCGGCACACTGACGGCCGGTGGCCAACTGAAATTGTTCTTCCTGAACCGTGCTGAGCACTACATGCGAGAAAACCGAACACGGCTGGGGCAATTCCTCGAATCCATCGCCCTTTTGGCTGAATCTTACATTGTGGTCGCCGTCGCCATGCCGCTGTTTTTGATCGTCATGCTCGTCATCATGTTCTGGGTATCGGGTTCTGGTGCCCAAATGAGCGAAGGCATGCTTTACGGCATCGTTCTTGGGTTCATTCCAATGATTCACATTGCTTATGCTATCCTCGTTTGGACCAGCAGTAAAGAGCAAGAAATGTAGAGGGGGGAGAAGCGTTGGCACGAAAGAAGGAGAAGATCGTCGTCAATTTGGACTTGCCCAAAGACGACACAACCTTGACGCGGTTGTACATCATCCTCTTCTTTTCCATCATTCTTGGTTTGTCCAGCGGTTTGTTTTGGATTGCCAACTCCGGTTTCGTCCCCACCGCCAACGGCGAGCCGATGTTCACCAACCTCTACTGCGGTGCGACCGCACAAGACGAAGCTGGAAACCCAACGGGTGAATACTTCCAAACCAATCAAAAGCCAACCTACACGGCGAATCAAACCTGCTCCATCCTCCAAGACCAGCCTGACCGCATCACTTGGGAGGGCGAAGAGTGGACCATGGTGACGAAACGTGGAAAGAACTTCGACGTCCCTGGTGTGCCTGAATCTTCGACAGGCGGGGCGCCAGTGTTGCAACCTTTGTGGTTGAATTACACCGTCGAAGCCTCGGGCTCCTACGAATACACCGTGGCGATTCGAACGTCCGCTGGGGACATTCTCGAATGGGAAAACGACACCACCAACACCGGCAAGCAGCAACTCTCCATGATTTCGATTCCCCCCGATACCCGGTACGAATTGATTTTCATGACCGCTCAAGATGGGCAATTCTTGCAAACGGTCACCTTTGACATGACCGTTCACTACCAAGACGGCATTCCAACCAATATGAACAACAAATCGCTCTGGCTCGGGCCAGCCGTTGAAGCCGGTCCACTGAAGGTCCATCCCACTATTTTCTTGAATTTCTTTGGATTGACGTTCTTCTTCTTCATCTATCCTGCTTCCTATTATTGGGAAAAAGTCGAGAACGCCAAGAACGAAGTTGAGGAAAAATTCCCTGATTTCCTTCGTGATTTGGCTGAATACTGGAAAGGTGGTCTTTCCATGACCGTGGCCGTTCAAACGCTTGCAACGTCCGAATACGGTGCATTGAATGACGAAGTCAAAAAGATGTCAGACCAACTCAGTTGGGGCGTCAAGTTTTCCGATGTGATTCTCCAATTTGCTGAACGTGTGGGGACGCCACTCGTTCGTCGTGCGATCACCTTGATTGCGGAAGCCGACCGTGCGGGTGGAAAAATTTCGGATATTTTGGTCACGGCTGCAAACGACTCTCGTGAATTGAAGTTCCTTGAGGGTGAACGTAAACGAGCCATCGGTTCGTACATTGCGGTTATTTGGACCTCCTACTTCGTTTTCCTCGGTGTTATCGTCGTTCTTGCTAAGGTGTTTATCCCGGCCATTGCCGGTTCAAACTCAGGCGGAGAGGACGGTGGAGACAGCGGCGGTCAAACCATTGGGAACATGACCATCCGAAACATCGACCCGCTGTTCTTCCTGACCATTTTCTACTACGGCGTGACCATGCAGGCGCTCGGAAACGGTTCCATGGCCGGCTTGATGGCGACCGGTCGTTTCTCTACCGGCTTCAAGCACTCAGGCATGATGATCGTCGTCGCCCTTGTGATCTTCAACTTCGTCGCCTTCTCGCCCGACCTCATTGGCATCACCGAAGTTCCGGGCCTCAATCCATCTTCGGGTACGTTTGTCCCTTCACCGCTCTACTTTGGAGGTTGAAGCCATGCGTCATGACGAAGAGGCGCAGATCCATATTTTGGAGATGCTGACGCTGTTTTGGCTGTTCTTCATGTCGGCCACCTTCTTGATTCGCGTCCACGTTCCTGATTCGCCTTCCGTAGCGCTCGATTCTTCGCTGGAAATGGCCGGCGATGATGCCATACGCTACGGTCTAGGCCTTGAGGCTGAAATTGAAGGCGAGAACCGTCTTGAGGAATTGTTGGCGGATGACAACCGGGAAGGAGCCTGCGAACTCCTTCAATCCGCTGTGGCTCCCGGGAAGGAAGCCAACTGCTGGCTGGCAAAGGACAGTTCTGTCGCCACGCCGCACGGGACCGTTGGCTCCCCGTCCAGCGGCACCGTAGCCGTGCATCACCTCGTCGTCATCGGCCCGTATGTATGGACGGTCACCCTCGATGTTTGGGCCCGTGGAGGTGGTGCATGATGCAAACGACCGACCTTCGTGAATCACAAACCGGACAGATGCTCCTCGCCACGGGCGTGGTTTTGTTGATGTCGCTGTTGTCCATGGCTATTTTCGGCGTCAAGGTCGCTGGCCTCACCCTGCCTCATGAAGCCGCTTCAGACGATGTCATCGACACGACCAATCAGGTGCTGGAGAGCATCCAATCGCTGACACAAGCCCGCACGGACCTGTGGGTGGACGGGGGTTTGGAGCCGATGGAAGCCGCTGAATTGGCCTTCGAGACCGTTCACGATGACCTGCTCCATCACGGCGAACTTCGCGGGGTGGAAATCAAATTGACCAACACCGTGCTAACCCAAGTGGACGCCAACACGATTGCGGTCGCAGCAGAACTCGGTGTCTCCGATGGGGAAGCCATGCTCAATTACGATGTGAATTTCACGTTGGACGTTCAATCCTCGTGATACTGGTCAATCGCTCTGTTGAGCAACGTGAAGATTCGTTCAACATCGCTGTCCACACGGGTAGGGTCCACCATGGGCCAGTTGGCGATTTTTGCCCGCTCGATCAGCCCTTCTTGAATCGCACGAATGCGCCCAAAGTTGGCTAAATATCGGTCGGATCTTCGATAAGAATGAGCGTCACGGGATTTCAGCATCGCTTGGTGGGAGCGTTCTTCATCAACCACCATGACCACGCCAAGCGCCACCCCTCCTGCATCTTCCCAACCCTTGAGAAGACGGGCGCTGGGAAAAATGTGGACGCCTTCCAAAAGGAGGTCAATGCCTTCTCGTCGGGCTCGTTCCAGGGTGGCTGAAATACCCGCTTCAACCGCGAGACAGGTTTCGTTCCAATCAAGGACGGGTTCTCCACTGCTTCCTCTTGAAAACGACGAGCGGTGGAGGGCTTCGTGCTCGTGGTCGTTATCGGTCGCACGCATGATTTCTCTGATGGCGTCGGTCGACATCACGCGAGTGAATCCAGCGCGTTGAGCGACGCCCACGGCGGCCGTGGATTTGCCCACCCCCGTCGCTCCGGCGATGATCAGCAGGCGTGGAGGCCGGGTTGAGAGGGTCTGTGCGGTGCGCTGCGCCATTCCCACCCTCTTGGTCATGGAGGTCACGATGGCGTTTGGGCACATGAGGGTTCTGTCGTCTTCGGTACGACGGGTCGGGGTTTGAAGGCGGAGGGTTCCACCGATGCCCCTTTGAAGCGCCTTGGCTTGGAAGTTTCATGGCCGATGAACAGATGTGGATTGCCGGTGAATGGTGCGCCTCAGAGAATGGAGAAACCAGCGATGTCCTCAATCCTGCAACAGGAGAGGTGATGGGAACGGTACCCAAGGCAACGGTCGGCGATGTAAACCGTTGCGTGGCAGCTTCTCGAGAAGCGTTGAACCACGCCGACTGGAAAGCCATGGACCCTGCTCAGCGCGGGCGTATTCTCAACAAAATGGCGGCTGTCACGTATGCAAAAGCCAAGGAACTGGCCGTGATTGAATCCTCAAACAACGGCAAGACCTTCCGAGAAGCACTTTCTGAAATTCGCTACGGTGCTTGGACGCTGGAATACTTCGCCGGTCTGTCGGATAAAATCGAAGGCAGCACGATTCCTGTCCCAGGTCCTCGATTGAACTACACCCTTCGCCAACCTCTCGGAGTTACCGCTCACATTGTTCCGTGGAACTTCCCGCTGCAACTGGCTCTGCGATCCATTGCGCCGGCTCTTGCTGCTGGTTGCACGGTCATCGCCAAGCCCGCCTCATGGACGCCGCTCTCGTTGCTTGCATGGGGCAAGGCGATCGATGAAGCAGAAACCGGACTTCCATCAGGTGTTTTGCAAGTCTTGACCGGCTCGGGTGCCCTTGCAGGTGATGCCTTGGCCGGCCACGCTGGTGTAGACGGCGTTGTGCTCACGGGCGGTGTGCCGACCGGAAAAACGGTCATGGCCAAGGCCAGCGAGCAATTGACCCCCGTCACGCTTGAACTTGGAGGAAAGGGTGCCAACATCGTCTTCCCCGATGCAAACCTACGTTATGCTGCCAAAGCCATCTGCTTTGGTATCTTCATGAACGCCGGACAGATGTGTTGGGCAGGTTCCAGGTTGTTGGTGCATGAGGATGTTCACGATGATTTGGTCGAGGCCGTCTGCGCTGAAGTCTCAAAGTGGCCGGTGGGACCGGGCATGGAAGAAGGGGTTCGTATGGGCAGTTTGGTCCACGAACGCCACCGAGCAGAAGTGCTCGAGAAATTGGAGGCCGGCCTCGCCGAAGGGGGGGCTCTCGCCCTTGGTGGAAAACCGCTCGACCGTGACGGTGCCTTCATGGAAGCAACCGTGGTCACCGGGGTGGACAGGTCCCACCTCCTGTTCCAAGACGAACTCTTTGGACCCGTGTTGGCCGTGACGTCCTTTTCATCCGACGAGGAGGCATTGGAGTTGGCCAACGATACACCCTTCGGTCTGCTCAACGGTGTGTGGACCAACGACCTCGGTCGAGCCCATCGAATGGCAAGGGACTTGGAGTGTGGCATGGTCTCGATCAACGAGTATCCCATCACCTTCCCACAAACAGCTTTCACCGGTTGGAAGCATTCCGGCATCGGTGTTGAACAAAGCCAAGACGCTCTTCGCTTCTACACCAAGGTGAAGAACGTCAACGTGAAGTTGTGAGGTGGTTGAATGGCGGTTGAGATCGAACAGCGAGACCAAATTCGCCTCATCAAAATGGCCGGTCAGGCATCAACCCAATCGTTTTCAACGGCCTTTTTGCCAAAGATTGCTCAGGCCATCGATGACGGTCTCAAAGATGCAGAAACCAAGGCCATCGTGCTCACCGGCGATGGGCGTTTCTTTTCGGCAGGCGCCGACATCAACGCCTTTCAAGATTCGATTGAAACGAACTCGGCACCAGAACTGATTCGTAAGCTCACCGGGGTGCTCCATCCTTTGCTTCAACGCATGAGGACTTCCGCCACCATCGTCGTCGCGGCGCTCAACGGCGTTTCGGCCGGGGGGGGGCTCGGTCTCGCCCTCGCTTGTGATGCTCGTATCGGTACCGACGACGCCCGTATGGCGGCGTCCTATGCTGGCATGGGCCTTTCACCGGACGGTGGGACAACCTGGCTGCTTCCACGGTTGGTGGGCGAGCAACGCGCTCGTCGCTTTTTCATGCAAAACGAAGTTTGGTCAGGTCGGGAAGCCCATGAGTACGGGGCCATCGATGTTCTGGTTGAACCCGATTCGCTGATCGATACGGCCATTGGCCTTGCAACGGTATGGTCCTCGTGGGGCCCGCATACCAAGGAAGCGACCAAGCACCTCCTCCACGTTCAAACGGACAACGATTTCTCTACTCACCTTGACCATGAGCGAACGCTCATTGAAGCGGCGGGAACCACCGAGGCCTTCAAAGAAGGTGTTTCGGCCTTCCTGGAAAAGCGCTCACCAAGGTTTGAATGAATCAGTTGATGTTGTACTGAACGGTTGGCTCCTTGTTGCCACCAAAGCGCAAAAGGCCTACAATGAGCGCAATAAGGGCGCCACAGATGGAACAACAACCCGCAAAGAAGGAGGTGCCCATGAGGGCGCCCTCTCCCACGATCTCTCCAAGTACGGGGATGAGCATGGCGTCCAAATCCACCACTTTCATGGACACATTGTTGCTGTTGGAGACGTAGATTTCCTCGCCGATTTCACATCGGTTGAGTGAACTGGCTCCATTGTCTTGGTCTTTGATGGTGCTGCAGATGACACCAACGACGACGTGGTCTTCGATGTCGTAGTAATCCCAGGCTTTTGCGCAATCAATGGTGGCCACCCGCTCGCCAACGTCGTCCCCGTCGGAATCGGTGATGTTCAGTTGGCCCAAATCATCGCATGCATCAGGTATGCCGTTGCTGTCATCATCGGCCTTTGGGTCGCCGGGAATCAGCATGTACCAGCCGGTCTCTCCTGCATTATCCTCGTCGGTGTGGATGAGTGCTTCTTCAGGCAAAAGGTCGGTTGTATACGGGCCTGTTTCAATA
>JASLVM010000040.1 GCA_030741355.1 Candidatus Poseidonia sp.
CCATCAGGCCGTTCGTGTGCCAACCGCAACACATCGCGCCGGCACCTCCCACCTCAAGCGGAGCCAGGGTAGAGGTGATGGAGGTTCTAAACTGAACGCTGGAGACTCGACGGCACATCCAGAACGCAATTTTTGTCCAAAGAAACGAGCCGGGGACCGACGAATCATACGTTGGGAGTGGGGCGTTGAGGAGCTTGTCAATTTTCATCCTCTTGGCGGAGGCAGAGAGGATGGGCAGGGCTTCGCCGTTGTGGTCCATTTCTTCCTGTTCCGTGATGATTTTCGCCATCACTTCACGTCCTGAAGGCTTGATGCAAGCGAGGCGAGAGCAGCATGATCGGGTTCGGCAACATTGGTTTTCGGCCACATCGCCATGAGGGTGGAACCGCCATCGTTCTCGGTTCGTGGAAGAACGTGAACATGAACGTGAGGGACCTCCTGGCCAGCAAGCGGCCCATCGTGGACGCAGACGGTGAAATCCGTGGTTTCAAACCGCTGGCCCAGTACGTGTTGAGTACGAGTGACCCCCTCCATGAGGTTGGCTTGTTCCTCTGGGGACAAGTCGGCCAAACGTTGGACACCCCGGCGAGGGATGACGAGGGTGTGGCCTTCTCGACGAGGAAAAATATCCAGAAAGGCGTACCAGCCTTCGCCGCTTGCCACGCGATGAGAGGGGATGTCGCCGGTGAGAATCTTCTCGAACAGCGTGGTCATAGCAGACCGGTGTGAACCGATGTCTTTCTTCATTGTGGAGGAAGAACCCAGTGGCCGCCGGCTCCTTTCTTGATGGCCAAGGTCCCGGTGTTGCCTTCTCGGTCAACCGTGATGTGGTGGAGGAAATCATCGTTGGATTCAGGGAAATCCTCACGGACAAAGGAACCTCTCGATTCTTTTCGAGCCATGCCACTCTGAACTGACGCCATGACCATCCGAACAGCGGCTTGCGTTCGCAACACTTCGAGAAGGTTGGTGTTGGCGATGAGTGAGCGCTGGTCGAGATGAAGGGACTCAGCCGTGATGTTGAGCTGTTCAAGTTTGGCTTGGAGGCTGCCCATGGAGTCCGCGGAGAGCGTAGAGGTGGAAGCCAACGCGCTGTGGAGGGTGTCCATCACCGTGCCACAACGGACCACGTGGGTACTTTCGTCGGATTCCATCATGGCTGAAACATCGGCTTCAGCGTCTTCAAGCGCTGCTTCAAGGCCGGCGGGAGTGCTGAACTTACGGCTTGCAATCCATTCGCCAGCATGCTTTCCAGCGGATGTCCCTGAGGCAAGGGCGTCAAGCAAACGGTTGCCAGCCAGAGGTGCCGCTCCGTGAAGACCGGTACAGGCGGCACCACCAGCAGCGTAGAGGCCGGTGAACCAACGAGCCCAGGTCCCTACAACGCAGCGTCCGTTTCCATCGACGGGAAGGCCGCCGAGGGTATGGCCGACGGTGGGCGCAAGCGGGACGGTTTGACGGTTCATGTCAAGGCCAGTTCGCTGCTTGACCAGTCTGAAGAGGGAGGCCCACCACGAGGCGTTTAGTCCCATGTTTCGGGCGTCCAATACAGGTTGGACCGCTGCCGAGAGCGAAGCGGTGATGTCCAGAGAGGAGTGCCCTTCGATTTCAATAGCGGCGCCTGAGGCTTCGTGAAGTTGTGCCCCGTCGAGGAGAAGTCCCGTGGGCAAGAACACGTTTGTGCCTTTGATGGTCAGCGGATGATGGGTCATGAACTCCATGTCTCGAAGAGCAACGCCTGTTCGGAAGGCCATGTCCATGCCAAGACCGACAACACCTGAAGAGTAAGCGCCCTCAAAACCTTCGTCGGCGATGATGAGCGCTTTGCATTGGAGGCCGATGATCTTCCCGTTCACCATGTCAATGGCAACCAAACCTTCCACCGATTGATTGGTATGAACCAGGGTCAAAGGAACCTGATCGCCTCGTCGGATGACCCCGTGGCGCATGCATTGCTCTTCACCGAGTTGCTGGAGCCCCAGTGCCGTTGCGCTCCCAGCACCTGTGGTACGGGGCTGTTGATGCCCGGGGGCCTTTCTGACCATGGGGAGGCCTTGTTGGTCTCTTCGGAAATTCATGCCTCGGCGTTCAAGCAAATCAACGAATCGAATGGCCCCTGACGTGGTTTCAGCAACCATGTCTTGGTCGCAAAGAAAAGCACCGCATCGGATGGTGTCTTCTCGATGACTGCGGTTATTTGATTCTTGAATCGAAGCAGACAGCCCCTCAAGTGCACTCATTCCGGGGTTGCCCAAGCCGGTTGATGACATCATCAAGGTGCTTGCACCGGATTTTGCTGCTTCCGCAGCGGCGTGAAGTGCAGCGGGCCCGTCTCCAAGCACAATGACATCCCATGCTTCCATTCTGAAACTCCCCTGTGGCTGGCGAAGCAGAGGACCGCCATAAGGTGCGCGCTTCATCCACAAGCACGAGGGAGGCTGCCGTGATGGAAAACGCCATCAGACCTTGGGCAAGGGGCGCGTGGCCCAAGTGCGAGCCCGTTCAAGAGCACTGTTCTTTTTCCTTGATTGGAAACTCGATTTCCGCTTGACGATGGTCCGTAAAACTCGAGACTCGATGACCACCCCGTCTTCATCGCGCAAAATCACCTGAACGTACCGTTCGGTTTGGTCGCGCTCTGGCCAAGCAACACCGAGCCAAAGAACGACACCTTGTTGCAAGTAGCGGGGCACCCAATCCAAAGCATCGTCTTCACCTTCGGCGTTCAGGCTCACGGCCTGTCGCGGCGGCGGGCAGGCTTGGAGGTCAAACCGATGGTCTCGAGCAAAGGGCTCGCCTCCAGGACAAACGACCTCAATTCTCGCAACGGCGTGCTCAAAGGTTTGATTGTTCAAGGCGATGAACAGGTGCCCTGTACCTTCATCGCATTCCGGGTCCAAAGCCACATCCATTCTCCACGGTGAGCGTAGCATGCTAGGCGTGCCGGACAAAAGGTCCAGTTGAAGGCGCTCGAGCAACCGGAAGGCGCTGGGTTGCCAAACCCGTGCATGGGCCAACAAACGTTGTAAAGAGCGCCAATTGAATTTCGCACCTTCGTCCAGCAGCACATCACTGATGGCGTCTGGCCGGATGAATTCGCTCAATTCATTCATGGCGATGCTATCACTCAAATCACCTTTCGCGTTGAGGTGCAAGATGTACAGCACGCGTTCCCAAGACTGATCTTTGTCGTAGCCGGGAAGGACGCTGTTTCGAAAATCATCGAGCCATGACCGCCAATCAAGGTACAGGTCGGGGTCCAAATGAAGCACGATCAATTCGCCAAGAATGGAGCCGAGTTGGGTTGGGTGGTGCGTGGGAGCATGATGAACCAGGCAAGGCATTCCATCGCCTTGTTGGCGAACCGAATCGGCCGTGAAAAAGGAGTGGAAGGAGTGGGCAAAACCAAGGGTCATGGAGACCAAGAACGACAAGTTCCACACCAGAGAATCTTGTTGAAGTGCGGTGCCCAAGCCCAACAACGAAACGGTGCTGAGCGCCAAGAGAATGTTCACCGTGTTGTGTCGGCGGACATCGGTCAACCCCTCCAAAATCCGGTCCATGCCGGGCTGAGAACGGAGTGAGAGTTTACCGCCAACGCTGTGATCATCAATTTCTCGAATCGATATTCGGGCTTGGATGGACTGCCACATCGCCTCGCCGGCGAGAAGTGGAGGAACGGTTCCAAGCAACAACGGGACCAACCAAAACAACATCACGTAGCCGGGATTTGGGGGGGCAAAAGCAGGAACAATCACCGAGAGGAGCGCCACAATCGCTACGCTCGCCCCAAAGAACAAGCGGAGAGCCATCGTCGCAGGATGGCGAGCAAACTGCCCAAATCGCAGTCGGAGCATCTCCTGCTGTTGCCACTTTTCGATGGTTCTCTCAATTGGATTTTCAACCCGAGCAAAACCTCGCCCGTACGGATCGGGGAGAATGGTATTGGCCTCGGAGGCTTCGTCGGCCATGTCTTCCCCGTACCTTGGGGGGGTGCGCCTGATTATGGCTCTTATCCAAAAATTGGCGGGCGTGGCAGGATTCGAACCCGCGATCTTCGGCTTAGGAGGCCGATGCATTATCCAGCTGTGCTACACGCCCAAGAAGCGCTGACATGCGACCTTTCAAGACGATTGCGTTGGGGTGGAGCGGAGGTGCTTATCGCCAACTTCTGCAAAACGGTGGAGCAATTCCTCGAGTTGAATGCGTTGCTGCGCTGAGCGTTGAAGGTTCATGTCGCAAGCGGAAACGGCCACCAAGAGATCGGCCAAGAGCGGTTCCGGGTAGTGTGTGCGGCCGGCCACGAGGAAGTGATGCAGCCGGTCGACCACCCCCCTTCCATCGAGGTCGTGGTTGGTCATCATCTGGTCGAGAGCGCCCATCGCCCCCTTGAGCATGCGGACGTTTTTCTCACCCTGACGGTCCCACTTCCACTCGTGAACTCGGCCCCGGAGCGCCTCCTCAAGAACCAGTTGAACCTCCCTTCGACTTGAGTTGGCCATGAGCATTTGGACGTTTTTTCGGTCGTCCAAGAGGTTGCGTTGGGCGAGGAGTTGGAAGGTGAACACCGCTTTTCTCAGATTGCCGCTGGCAACGTGAGCAATATCGCCCAAAACGCCCGAAGCGGGTTGGAGGTCTTCCTCGCCCGCAATGTGTTCGAGGCGCTGTTCAATTTGCAAACGGGTGAGAATTGGCATACGGACGTGTTGCGTCCTGCTCCGTAAAGCTTCGATGATGCGAGAGGGCGTGTGTGTGGTGAACAAAAATCGAGCACTCCGGCTGCTTTCTTCCATCATCCTGCGCAGATAGGATTGGCGGGCGTGGCCCAAATAATCAGCATCTTCGATGATGATGATGCGAGAAACGGCGGCGAACGTGCCCGCTTTGGGAGCGGGTGATTCTTCGCCAGCAGGCGGAGGTGATGCATCGGCGGTGGCGCTGATGCTGTGGTCAAAGGCATCAAGACTGGTGCGTCCGGCCAGCGTATCCTCCGAACCTGCGCCCTCGGGACGCAAGAAAGCCTCGAATTTGGCCATCGCACCTGCTGTTTTGTTCAGGTCACGCGCTTGCAATACATGCGTGGTGGCTCGCCATGAAGGGCCAAGTACTTGGCGACAAACGAGTTGCAGAGCGGCTGTTTTGCCACAACCAGAAGGGCCTGAAAGAAGAAGATGTGGGGGGTTGGCTTGGAGGGCCAAATGCTTCAGCGCATCGATAACCTGTGTTGAAGTCAATAAATCATCAAACAGCACGGGCTTGTATTGCTCAAGCCACACGGTCATGAACAACAAGACCGGTCCATGGTCTTTGAACTCTGCGAGCGATTTGGCTCACTCGGCGTTGAGGCGCTTGGTGCCGTGTCGGCGGAGTTTCATGAAAATGCGGGAGCCGCAAGCCTTGCAGCTGATCCCGTTGCGCTCTCGGTGGAACGATTCGAGGTTTCCGCAGTTGGCGCACTTGTAGTCAACGAGTTCAACCATAGTTCTCTCTCCAAGCGTCGCGACCTCGCCTCCCGTTTTCAATCTTTCATTCGCGAATCCGCTTCACAAAGGCATCAAAAGTGGCTTCTGCCATCACGATGAAAGCGCCTTCTTGGTAAAGTTGAATCATTTTCAAAGCAACGTCTGGCGGTGTCCTTCCGAGAGCTTCTGAAATCAATTCAAGGTCTTGTCCAAGTTCAAGATTCTCGATGAGAAGTGCTTGTTCGAACGGCAACCAAGAGTCGCTCATGTGATTCAACAAGCACGTCCACCGACGAGGCCGGGCATCAAGCGAATGCGGCTGCCTGCTTCCAAGTTCATGTTGGCGATTTCAGCGGTGCTGACGAGTTGGTTGTTGACAAACACCCAGGATCCCTGGGTCTGACCTGCCTTTTCGACGAGTTCGTCTTGGGTCATTTGCACGGTGGAGTGACCGGTAGCGTCGGCGATTTCCACATCGAAGGTGGGGATGTCCTGGCCACCGATGATACCGGGAGCCATGCGAACACTGCTGCCGGCTTCCATGTTCATGTCGGCGATGTCGGCGGTGTTGACGAGTTGGTTGTTCACGAACACCCACAACTCGTTGTTTTGGGTGGCCTTGTCAACAATCTCGGCTTGGGTCATGACGACTTCAGAGTGGCCGGATTGGTCGGTGATTTGAACGACGAAGCTGGGGGCGTCTTGCCCACCAATGAGGCCGGGCATCAATCGGATTCGGCTGCCTGCTTCCAAGTTCATGTCAGCGATATCGGTGGCGCTGACGAGTTGGTTGTTCACGAAAACCCAGGAGCCCTGAGTTTGGGTGGCCTTCTCGGCAATTTCGTTCTGTGTCATCTGGACGGTGGAGTGTCCGGATGCGTCTGCAATTTCAACGTCAAATTTCGTATTTTGGTCCATGTGTGTTCACCTTTGAGTGAGTGATTGTCCTACAGTATATGAACAAACGACTTTTCTTCCCCAACACAGGAATTCATCGCTGACACAACTGAAAACGGACACTGCACTCACTTCCGAAATCATACACTCCTGAGAGTATATGAAGTCATCAAGTTTTGAGGTTCGCTTGTCGAGCAAGAAGGTGGATTTGCATGCTGTGTTCCACCATAGCGGCGTTGGCCCAGGCTTGGTCGAAGTCTGCGCCGACAGCATAGGCGCCGTTGCCGCGAATCACAACGCATCGCATACCGCCCTGATTGAGGGCTTCAGCCACCTGTCGAAGGTAGTCTTCGGGATGGTCAGGGTCGGGGTCAACAATGATGATTTTGCCGATGTGTTGTTTCCCAATCTCATCAATGGGCGTCAACAAAACGAGGTCTTTCTCGCAGCTGGCGGCGGTGGTGTGCGGTCCGTGCATGTGAATCACCGCAGCCGGACCGCCAGTGACCATCGAGACCGAGGCAAGCACGACTTCAAGGGCATGCCAGTCGGAAGGAGCGCCTCGAGGTGAAGTGGAGCCAAGGGGGGCGGCACAGAGGCTTCGCTCGTTCATCCGAGGGAGCGTGACCATATGGCGTGTGGAAATCATCACCCCGGGTTGCTCGGGATGAATCATCGCCATGGAGCCCATGGTAGCTCGAACCAAATGTTCCCGGTCGAGTTGCCGTCCCAGCCGGACAAAGTCCGACACGATGTAGGGGGGAATGACGATGTTGTCTTCCACCAGCGGTGGCATCGGTGGTTCTTCCAATTCTTCAATGACCTCGGTAGCGCCGACCACGGATTGACGCAAACGGGCGTTCTCCATGTGAAGGCGTTCGAGTTCTGCTTCTTTTTCTGCGAGTAAATCCAAGGTGTGTTGATCGGGTGCCGGAGGTGCTGAGGGTTCTTCAGGGGATTCAGCAACAGGTTCCGCAACAGGTTCTGCTTCGGCTTCATCTGAAACGGATGTCTCGGTCGTTGAGGGTGGCTCTTCCGTCGATTCGGAGGGGACGCTAGCTTCATCCTCGGCCGCAGGTTCTTCCGATGGTTCGGGTGCTGGGGCTTCTGGCTCCTCCTGTGGTGTTTCTTCTGGTTCCTCTTGCTGTTCTTCTTCAACTGCATCGGATGATGAAGGTGTGGAGGGTTCGGTGGGTGGACCGCTGGGAGGGCCGGATGGAGGGCCACTGGGAGGACCGGTGGGTGGGCCGCTGGGAGGGCCGGATGGAGGGCCACTGGGAGGACCGGTGGGTGGGCCAGAGGGCGGACCGGTTGGACCGTCTGCCGTGTCTTCCGACGTGCCCGGTTCGGATTGGGCCACTTCCGGTTCAGGTTCAGCCGTTGGTTCCGTTGATGTTTCAACTTCTTCAGTCGGCGCTTCAAGAGATTCAATGTCTCCAAATGCGCCGCCTAACATGTTGTCAAGTTGGGATTGTTCTTCATCATCCCTTGCTTTTTCTGCAGAAGTTTTTCGTTTGGCCATGGTGGCACCCATTTCACCCACATGGCGCGGCTTAAATAGCGGTTGCGTCCCCGGAGGGATGCAACTGCCCGCTTGGTGTAGAGGTTATCATGCAGGATTGTCATTCCTGCGACCCGGGTTCAATTCCCGGAGTGGGCGCCACCTCATTCCTCTTCCACACGAGCAAGTTCCTTGCTTTGTTGTTCTCGCTTACCGGCGGGAAGAAGGTACCACATCGCAGGAAGCACCAGGAGCGCGTCAAGGTTCTTTCCCAACTGAATGTCGAAGGTTGATTCAAACGCAATGAAGGATGATGCGTCCTCGCTCCCCTCTTCCGGAACGTTTTCGGCCACGGCCGTGCGATTCTCGGGTTCAACCAGTCCGAGGTCATAGCCTGAAAAATCTGCTTTTAATTCAAAACCAATCCACGTCGGGGAGAAATCTGATGACGAGTTGGTGTGGACGAAGGAGACCGTCTCGATGTTAGCGCCGGGCGTGTTGGCCGCTGTGTTGTCTTCTTCATAGTCGTCGCCGCCTGCCAAATCGAGCATGTAACAAGCAGGAAACACAACAGAAAAGGTCGCAATGGTCACCAAAAAGGCGAGTGAACGAACATGATGTCGCCACTTGAAGGGAGTGATCATCAGAAGTTCACTCAACACCAAAACGATCAGCGCGGCTTTGATGGATTGGCGCCCCGTAGACAGCCAATCCTCGTCCCCATCGCCCCTTTCTTCACCACTGTCCCTTCCTTCGTTGTCGTTTTCTGCCGGAGTTGCTGTATCGTTGTCTTCTGTGGATGAAGTATTATCCACAGGCACTCCAGCATCACCGTCCCGTTCGAGTGCGTAAAAGAAAAACGAGGTGGCTTTCTTGATTTCAATGTCGATCATGGTGCGGTCTTTGTCAATAGCGACCAGGGAATGAGCTGCTGTGGGGGCTGGTTTCCCTTCGGTGTAAGCGCCCTCGACGGTGATGACAAGCCAAGCTGAAATAAAGACGTGAACGGCAAGAAACAACGTCACCCCGAGGCGTATCGCACCAAAGGCGCGATGCGGACGTGGCCGTGGTAGCACGGCCCTCCGTCTCCCTTCCTCTTTTTGACTTCACTCATTCTCGCTGCCACGGCGGTTGCCAGCCAAAGCAGCAAGACCGATCATGGCCATGACGGTCAGTGGAGAGACAAAGGGTAGCAAGCCGGCGTCTTCAGCGACTTCTTCAGCCGTTGGAGGTGTGTCGTCGCCTTCGTCGGTGGTCTCGTCGTTATCGGCGGTGCTGTCACCGAGGCCGAGGTCGGAGGTGTCAGCGCCAGCGGCTTCGAGATCGTCGGCCAGTTCCGATAGGTCGTGGTTTTCCACGTCAACGATGTCTTCGAGGTCATCAAACTCAGCCATTTCTGCCTGTGCTTCTTGTGCTGGTGCACCGGTGATGTAACGGATGCTGGCGAACGTCAAAGGCAAGTCTTGGCTGTAGCCGGTCGTTTCAGGTCCGGCGATGACGTAGGCATTACCGTCGTCATCCCAAGCGTAGACGCCCACACCAACAATGGTGGCGTGTTCGTTACTCCAAAGCGGAGCCCACATGCCGTCGCCATAGGGGAAGACAGGGACTTCGTAGTCATCATCCAAATCTTCGAAGGTGGAGGCGAGGTTTTCGCCGAAGTTCTCCAAGACATTGCTCAGTCCGGAATCGGCCAGTGCACCGGCAATCTTCTCCATGCGCTCGCTGACTTCTGGGCCGTCTTCGACGGTCATGCAGTCATCATAGGCGTCATAGGGCTCGGTTTCGCCATTCTCCACCAACTCAACGGAGAGACAATATTCGCCCTCTCCGGCGATGTCAACGAAGTTCTCAGTGTAAACCTCGGACTCGTCGCTGAAGGCAACGCTGCCCTGGTCAATGACCGTGTTGTCGGCATCAGAAACACTCCATTGCATCGTAATGTCGTCGTATTCACCGCTCCAGGTGCCTGCACCCGCCGTGACACGGAGGGTGTTGTCGCCCTCGTTGTTCATGTTGCTCTCCCAGTCTCGGATTTCAGGTCCGACCCATGTCGAGGCACAGTTTTCATCAGCGGAGACCAGCAAGGCACCGTCGGGAGCAGCGATGCTTCCGCCGGCGCACATCGTGTTATCGCCGTAAGCCATGTCGGCTGGGACCTCGGTTTCGACCGAAATATAGCCAGAGTCGATGCTGATTGTAACATCGCAGTTCCATCCCGCGCACGCCATAACATCATCCATTGAGGCAATCACATTGCCTTGGCCGTCGTTCATGTAGGCGTCCATCATGAAGAAGATGGCTTCCCCTTCGTCTTTACCGTCTGCGCAATCGGCCGTACCGTCGTTCACGAGGGTGAAGTCCAGGTTCGTGGCGTAATCGTCGCAGTAGAAATCGCCTGACTGGCGAGTTTCGTGCTCATCATCGCCATCCTCGCAATGCTGCGTGCCGTCGTTGACGTACTGGAACGGGATACGGTCGTAGTTTTCGCAGAGGAACCAATCGCCTTCGTTGTCGGCAGGTTCGTCGGAGGCATCGGCACAGTCGGCCGTATCGTCGTTCACGAGTTCAAAGGAGATCTCGGAGCCGTCCAAACAGACATAGGTCTCGATGTGGCCGTTGTCGTATTCATCCGAGCCGTCATCACAATCGTCCCAGCCGTCGTTCACGTTTTCGACGGTCAATTCTTGATACTCTTCGTCGTAAAAGCACATGATGCTGGCTGAAGTTTCGAATCCAAGGGCGGTGGCGTCAACGCGACCGTTGAAGCTGTAATATTCCTCGCCGGTGTTCCAGTCCTGGGAAATATCGCCGTTGAGATAAAAGTCGTCTTCATCAGAACCGTCCATGCAGTCTTCGGAACCGTCGTTCACATACCAAGACGGAATCGTTTCGCCATCGTCACACATGAACCAATCTCCGCCTTCGTAGTCACCTTCGTCGTAATCTTCTCCTTCGGCATCGCCGCCGAAGATGTTCTCAAAAATGTCCGCAAAGGAATCTTCCAGTTCCGCTTCAAAGTCCTCAGCCACCGCTTCGCCGAACGATTGGCTAGCATGAACAAGCACGTTGCCCATCAAGATGAACATGACCGGGTTGCCGGGTGGGCACGTGTCGCAGGCCGTTACATCCAACAGAGCACCATCGCCGAGGTCGACCTCGAGCGGTTCGTCGGTACGCATGCTGAACCTCGCATCCTCCATGTCGACATCGCCTTCGTAGTCACCTTCGCTGGTGAGTTCATCGCTGATGCTGATGTCAAACTGCCCAGCATCAAAGCCGAACTCTTCCATGGGCAAACCGGTCAGGTACACATTGTAGTCAGCCGAACCGATGTAAGACCCGTCAACCATGCCGCACATGTCGTAGACCTCGGCGTCGTCCCAGCCGTCGTCAACGCCAACGGTGTCGCCTTCCTCGACGCATTCCCAAACGGTTCGGTCATTAGAGGCAGCCTCTACGTAAATGGGGCTTGGGTTGCCAAGACGCCACTCGGCTTGAGAAGCGATGGAATAGCTGAAGTCCACGCCCGTGTCGAAGTCAACATTGAGTTCCTCGCCATCGCCCTCAAGGGTGATGTCAATGCCGAGGTTCATGTCGTTGCCCACGGTCATGTCGAGGTCCATGTCCGCGCCGATGAGGTGGTACTGGTCGTTGAGGTACTCGGTGTAGAGCATGTCAACGGTCAGCACGTTCTCGGCTTCCGCGATGACGTCGATGTCAAACCCGGTGGGTTGGCTGCCGAAGGTCGTCTCGGACCAGTCGGTCATGATGATGGCGTTGGAAAGAAGGCCGTGGCGGAGCACCACATCGCTGGTTCGGCTCCAGACCTGGACATCGTTGCCCTCAAGGTCCTGAATGGTTTGAGGCGTGATGTCCTCGGTTTGATGAACGTAAACATTCGAAGCGCCCGTGGTCAACTGACCGAGGTCAAGGTTGAACCCTGCCTCGTCGGCGTCCGCCATGATTTCGGTGAACAAATCTTGAATGTCCAAACCGGTCACGTTTTGCAGGTCGCTGTCAAGGCTGGACCAATCGTATTCAACCCCGTAGTAGTACTCTGAGGGCTCATCGGGAACGGCTTGCACTGAAGCAATCGGTGACAGCGCCGTTACCAAAAGGAGGGTTACAAGCAGGCCTGGGGTGGTTCGTCGCAGAGTGGACATCAATCTTTGCCGCTTTTTTGTCCATATTAACTCTATGGTCGCAGTATTTCCGTTTTTCATTCAGGGTTCAGAGTCCAAAGCCTTGACAGATAAGAAGGAGGCGTTGAAGATTCGGCGTGAGAGATAATAGTCGAGTCTTCGGCGCCGGTGGCCGTTTTTTGTGTTGCCCATGAAAGCGGTAAGGAAAACATCGTGGGTGGCGGTTCGATACGCCTCAATTCGACGATTCGCTTCTTCAATCACTCGGTCCAACATCGGTTCTGGAACAGAGGTGGAAATGTAGGTGAGGTGACGGCTGCTCACTTTGATTCGTTGACGGTCATACCCCAGCTCATCACCCCGACAAAACTTGATTCTCATGGAGTCGTCTTCCTTGGTTCCGTCCACGGCACGATAACCAAGGGATCCAAGGGGGTCGTTGAAGGTCATTTCAATGGCTGAAGAAGAGGTGTTAAGAGTCCGGAGGTGCTTTTGGTGCAACTCGTCGTACGTACCGAGCATCGTGTCATTTTTCCACACTTGTTGAAGCGGGTTGGACTTTGAAAACACCATCACACACACCGGGTGTTCGGTGTCCAAGAACGGATTCGCTTCGAGAATGGTGATGGAATGGAGCATGGCTTTCCACCCAGGGAGTTGATTCAAATCTTGAATCCCAGATTCAGGGACGATCCAAATCGAATCGTCGTAAACTTGGATGGTACGTTCGATGGCGAGTTTGAACAAATCATCCAACACGCTGAGCTTCTTTGAGTCGATATGAGGCACAAAGCCGGGAGAGAAATAGTCGGCCATGGGCGATTTGATTCGTTTGGCGGAATTTTTTGCCAGATACGGGGGATTGGTCAAGATAAACCCGTCTTCGTAGCGCGTAACATGACGAATGGAGTCGGTTGATTTCCCCCACCCGTTGGCCGAACATCGAACCGGGTCAAGGTCATGTCCGTGTGTCTGAAACCCCATCTCGCTGGCCAGGGTCAGCAAATGGCCATCGCCTGCAAACGGGTCAACACAGGAAGCGTAGATGCTCCGAAGGGTTTGGAGATGGGCCTTGATGTGAGGGCGAAGCCAAACCGCATCCCGTGTAAAATACTGGCCGAAGTCCCGCTTGGTTGGCGACGACATACGGATTACCCATCACGGCGTGCACGGCAAACGGCGACAAAATTCTCGAACATTTCCTTTCCAAATTCGGAGTCGTTCACCTCAGGATGGAACTGCAAACCAAAGCGATCTCCGACTTCATTTTCCATGCCCTGAACCTTGCACGACGGGCTGCCGGCCGTGATGAAGAAACCCTCTGGCACCACGTGGACCTCGTCGTTGTGAGATTCCCACACCGTTTGGGTGGAGTCAGTCCCTGCAAAAATGGTCCCGCCCCCGTTCACCAATTCAATTTCCATAGCTCCAAATTCAGGTTCGGGAGACTCACGAGCATCGCCGCCGTAATGGCGCGCCATGAATTGATGGCCAGCGCAGATGCCCAAAATCGGGATGTCGAGGTCAAGGAAGGCGCCGCAATTACCGAGTTCGCCGGTCAGACCAACCCGCGCCGCGCCCCCCGAGAGGATGAGTCCGTCAAGTTCTCGAAGTTCTTCCACCGGCGTGGTGTTGTCAATGATCTTCGTGTCGACCTTGAGGTAGCGGAGCATGCGCCACTCGCGATGCGTCCATTGTCCACCGTTGTCAACAACATCGATAACGAGAGGTTTCTCAGACACGTCGCTCACTCCTCCGGATGTGGTTGAGGAACGACCATGAACATGCCGATGAGTCTGCGTGGAGTGGGTCCGCCATCTTCAGCGATGGTGAACGGAGACCGTACCGCAGACTCGGCACCAAACTTTGATGCCGTCCTTTCGCGGTGTGGCGCCGGCGATGTCAATGGTTGCCCCACATTCGCACTTCACGACGGTCTTCATGGTTCATCCCAGCAGGCGGTGCTTCATCAAGTGAACGCTTCAATCCCATGTGATAAGGGTCTGAAACATGACAAAACAGCGGGTCGAAGAGAAGTCCTTGATTTCCAAAACATGGGCGTTCTTGGGGGTGCCGCCGGCCGCCCTGACCAGGGTTTCCAGTTGCTCAACTCGAGATTCGAGGGAGGTGCGCTCAATGATGGCCCAGCCTCGCAACATGCCTTCACCATGAGGTACGAAGAGCGGAAAGAGATCCGGCAGGTGTTCGAAACTGTCGTGAGGTAAATTGACGAGAACAACGTCGGCCTGACCGCAAAGGGTTGGCTCGTCTTTCCACGTACGGGCGTCCTTGCATACGATGGATGCGGGAGAGAAGGCAGTGCTGTTTTTTCCAGTCCATCGTGCGATGTTGTGCTCGAGCAGTTCAGCCGCTTTTGGATTCAAATCACCAGCGAGGTACCCTCGAAGAAGTCCCTTTTGCTTCAACATCAGGACGAAGGCGGGGCCGACGCCTGCATAGGGGTCTGCGACCACGAGTGAGCGTCCGAGTTTCTTTTGGAAAGCTTGAACTTCATCGAACGTCTTCTTTCGCTGATGAGCAAGGCGGGCGGAATAGTACACTTCACCGGGATCAACATCGACCACCTGGTCGTGTTCTCTGACCCTCGTTCTCGTGGTTGTGTCGCCGTCTCGGCTGAGCAAGGGTTGGAGGTCCCGGACGCGGAAATCCCCCTTCACTCCATCATCCGCGCATACGATTCGAACGTTGGGGATTTGGGCCAACATGGCCGCTGCAATGGCTTCTGCATGGGGCTTTGAAGCCTCATCGAGTTTGAAAATCAACACGTCGCCCTGCATTTCGTAGGAACCGGGCCACGTGGATTCTGGAAGCGATTGCAAGGCGGGAGGGAGGCGTTCTGTCCAGTGCATCGGCCCCCGCCTTTTGGGTTCAAGGTCCACGTGAGGAAAACCCTCCCAAAACGGGTCCTGCTCTGACGGTGCATCGTCGTGAAGTGGGAGTCCACGATGTCGGCCATCAACCTCGACCACCCCGGTTTCACCAAGCCAGCCGTTCGCCTTGCATCGCTGCAGCCACACCTGTGTCTGCTCGCTCGGCACGCTCAAATGACGCATGGCCCTCGCCCTGTCCAAGCGTCTCGGAGGTTTGAGCATGGCGGCCAAGGAATCCCAATCCCCCTTCCTTCCTGAAACAGGGTTGCTGTTGGTCGGTATGGGAATGGGCCGTTTGGAGGGGATGACAAAAGAAGCCATTCACGCCGCAACACAGGCTGACCACCGCCGTTATGAGGCATACACGGCGCTTTGGCCAGCGGATGAATTGGCTCGCCTTGAAGCGACCGTGGGTCCTGTTCAGCGCGTCATGCGCCCAGAGGTGGAAGAACCTGAGGAGCTCTTTGCCCTCGCCAAAGATTCGCTCGTGGCGCTTTTGGTCGTCGGCGATCCGCTGCAAGCCACGACCCACGTTGATCTCCAGCTTCGTGCACGAGAGGTTGGCGTAGAGTGTCATGTGTTCCATGGCATTTCCATCACGTCGGTCGTCACCGGTGCCGTCGGGCTTTCAAACTACAAGTTTGGGCGTCAAACCACCCTCACTTACCCCTATGGTGATTGGGTTGCGACCTCCCCGATGGAGGTTCTGGCCGCCAATTGGGAACAAAATCTCCACACCCTCGCCTTGTTGGACTTGGACCCTACTGGGTTGGGCACCGGCGACCAACGGCCCATGCGCCCTGAAGACGCCGTTCAATCCATGCGCCTGATGTGGGAGAAATTGCAGGAAACGGTGGATGAGCCGCTTTCCGAGGACTATGTTCGCCTCGCTTTCCGCCAAATGGCAACGAAACTCTACTTGCAACAGAACTTCGATGACATCCCCGTGGTTTTGTGTGCGGACATGGGTACGCCCGAGCAAGCCATCGTGACCACCACCCTCGGCGCTCTCGGCGATGAGAAAGGCGGGCGCCTGAACTGTCTCGTCTTTCCCGCAGGTACGGGTGAGGTTGAAGAGAAGGCCGTCCTTCGTTGGAAGCGAGGTGAGTGAATGTTTGGTTTGTCGGACGAAATCGTCTTGCTTCTTTCCTTCCTTCTCTTCATGGGGTTCTTTGCGGGCGTCGGCCTGGCTTCGATGCGGGTCAAACAGGACACCACGGACGACTACCTCGTCGCCGGCCGTGGTATGCACCCTGCCCTCGCCGCCCTTAGTGCCGTCAGCACTTGGAACTCTGGCTACATGTTCATCGGGTTCATCGGCTTCATCTTCGTCCAAGGCTACTCAGGCATTTGGATCGGTGTGGTCTCCACCCTCGGTCAAGCCGTCGCTTGGATTTGGCTCTACAAATTCATTCAGAAAGAAGGCAACGAACGCGGGGTTCGTTCGCTCTCCTCGTTGGTCTCGAAAACAACAGGTGCGCCAGAAGCAAAACTGGCTGGAATCCTCTCGGTCGTGTTTCTTGCCATCTATGCCGCCGCACAACTTGTTGCAGGCGGCGTTGCCCTACGAGCCATGCTCGGCTGGTCCGAAGTCATCGGCATCCTCATCGGCTTTGTGCTGGTTGTTGCCTACTGTTATGCGGGCGGCATTCGAGCGTCGATTTGGACCGATGCTGCCCAATCCTGCGTCATGATCGTGGGTTCAACCATTCTGTGTTTTGTCGCTGTTTCTGAAGTGGGAGGCTTCTCCGGCCTCCACAACACCCTGAAGGATGTTGACCCCGGCATGGTCAATTTCTTCCCCGCAGACCTCACCTTTGGCGTCACGTTATGGATCGGGGCCTTTTTCCTCGGGGGCCTTGGTGTGGCGGGCCAACCTCAAGTCGTTTCTCGTGTCATGACGTTGAAGGACGATAAGGACAGAAAGCAAGCAGCGATTTGGTTCTTCGTTTGGCAAACCCCGTTCATCGCACTGATGTACATCATTGGCTTGGCCTGCCGAGCCATTTTCCTTGACCTCGATGCCTCTCAAGCGCAGGATGGTTTGCCTTTGTTGGCCATGGAAGTACTCAACCCCTTCCTTGCTGGCGTGATTTTGGCGTCCATCT
>JASLVM010000041.1 GCA_030741355.1 Candidatus Poseidonia sp.
AGAGCGAATCTTTCCTTCAGATACCAGTTCACGCATGGCTCAAATGCTTTCTTGATGCACGACCGAAGTCGGTTTCGTCCCGGCGAACGAATTTTTGAGGTCATCCTGACATAGTTCTCGTTGCTCATCACTAAACGCCATCATCATGGCTTCCTCAATGGCCCCTCTTATGTCTCGATACTTTTGCGCGTTTCCGTTCTACTCGTTGAGAGTCGTTCCGCAGTTCATGCAGTGTTGGCCTTGAGAGGGTGTCAATTCTCCACAGCTGGTGCAAGGTTCGTAAGCGTGGAGTTCGAGCACGGCCTTTTGCTTGATCATCACCCAGGCGACCCACGCATAGGCCACGGTGAGCAGAATGAACAGTCCAACGACCGCACCGGTGCCGAGGTTGAGAAATTGCACGCCGAGGGCAAATGCAAGGAAGACGCAGGCCGTGAAAACATAAACGGGCCATTCAAGTCGCATGCAAGCACGTCCAACATCACATGCCAAAGGAGGACGGGTCAATATCCATGTCGCCGTCCTTCATCATCTTCCGCATTTGCTTGTTCAGCTTGCGGTTACCGCCCATGCCCTTCATCATCTTGCGAGAACGGTTCCATTGACCGATGAGTTCACGTACGTCCTTTTCACGAACGCCTGAACCTCGGGCGATTCGCTTGATACGGTCTGCCTTGATCTTGGCTGGCTCGTTCTTCTCCCAAGCCGTCATTGAATCCATGATGGTGCGATAGCGGTCAAGGTTGGCTTGCATGGCCTCTTTTTGTCCCTTGGACATGGCGCCCATGCCACCGAGCATGCTGCCGGGAAGGAAGGACATGAGTTTGTCGATGGTGCCAACCTTGGACATCATCTCCATTTGTTTGTACATGTCGTTGAGGGTGAAGCGGCCGCTCATGAGGCGCTGTGTCAAACGCATGGCCTCTTCTTGGTCCATGTCTTCAGGAGCCAAATCGATGAGGCCCTGAATATCCCCCATGCCCAGCAGGCGTGAGATGAAACGGTCGGATTCGAATTTCTCAAGGTCCTGAATGCGCTCTCCTACACCGATGTGTACGATGGGGGCGCCAGTGGCTGCGACAGCCGAAAGGGCGCCACCACCGCGAGCCGTACCGTCGAGTTTGGTGATCACGATGCCCGTGACGCCGGCGAGGGTGTGGAAGGAAGCAGCCACGGGGCCGGCTGCCTGACCGACCTGTGCGTCGATGACCAACCAGCGGTCCGTGGCTCGTGTTAGGCCAGCAATACGTTCCAATTC
Organism: Candidatus Poseidonia sp.; assembly: GCA_030741355.1. Lineage (GTDB taxonomy): Archaea > Thermoplasmatota > Poseidoniia > Poseidoniales > Poseidoniaceae > Poseidonia. The sequence goes on from JASLVM010000041.1 coordinate 1,259, forward strand.
TTCGACCAGTTCCTCGTCAAGTTGGTGGCGGCCTGCGGTGTCGACGATGACCAAATCCGCTGCTGCACATGCTTGTAAGCCGTTTCTTACAATGGATACTGCATCTTTGTTATCCGGTTCGCCGTAAACTTGGACGGTGGTGTCCTCAAGGAGTTGGGAGAGTTGAGCGTAAGCGCCTGGGCGGTGAACGTCCGCTTCAATGACGGCCACACGGAGGCCGTGCTTTTTGCGATACCATTCGGCCAGTTTTGCCGTGGTCGTGGTCTTTCCTTGACCGTACAGACCGACAAGGAGAAGTGTTGCACCTCTTGGTTGGAATTCAGTGGCTGGTCCTAAAATTCGAACGAGTTCGGTGTAAAGGATGTTCATGGCGTGGGTCTGCATGGTCAGGCCGGGACGTGGCTCCTCCTCTCGCATCCTCGTTTCCAAGCGGTCAACGATCTCCTTGGTTTGACGAATGTTGAAATCCGCTTCTTGGAGGGCTCTTCGAAGGCTACGAGTCATTTCTCGGAGTTCTTCTTCGTCCAGTTTACGCTTGTTCTTGAGTAGCCCCAGTGAGCGGAAGATGCCTCTCGACAAGCCCTCCAGTGCCATGCATGGGCGTCATGGTTGACCCATTTCAAACCATGCCTTCACTGGCATGCTGTCCATCATGAAGAAGAGCGTGGAATCAACAAAGCGAGGACATCCCCCTCAAGGGAGGCTTTCACAAGACTGGATTTGACATAGGTCTCGGTTGGAATTACCTGCTCTCGTCCGTTGACGCCGACAAAGAGGACGCCGTCTTCGCTTCGCAGGGAAAGGTCGCTTCGCTCCAATCCAGGGAAATGCAACTGAATTCGTTCATGCTCATCTTCCACTTCGCCCACCATGCCTCGATGGACCTCGTGATGCAAGACCTGGCCGATGGCGTGTGGGCCGATGCTTTGTGGCAGATGTTCCGGTTCACCGTACAACAATCGTCCCACCTTGCGAAGAGCCTCAACACCTACGATTTCACTGTCGGCTAATTCGAGATGACCTACATTGATGCCGTTCAATTTCTCATCCAGTTCTGCGATTCGTTCGAGTTCTTGCTGGCGTCGCTTTTGCAAGAATGCGTGGTCAAATTCCGGTGTGATGCGGTTGACCAAGCAACCTCCAATGGGGAGATGGTACTCCACCAGAGATTCGTGAGCTCGGAGCGTCTCGTTGATACCCATTCGTTCCGGAATGGTGACCAGTGTAAACGATGATGTCGCAGGGTCGCTTAACACCCGTCGTACGTGGAGGACACGGCGTCGAAATCGCTCCAATTCATCTTTCATGGCCTCGCTTTCCTTTCGTCCGAAGAGCATCGAACGCAAGCCTCCGGACACACGCATGAGCCGAAGGAGGCGGCCAGACCATGCTTCGATGAGTTCGGGGAGCGAAAGAAATCGCAGGGTGTGGCCAGTGGGGGCCGTATCGAACACCACCACGTCCCAAGTCGGGTTTTCCATGTGCTTCAGCAATTCATCAAATGCGAGTGCTTCATCGAGCCCTGGGAGAATCATGTCGGCGGTTTTGATATCCGATTTCATATCATCAAGTTCATCCTTGGCTTTCGGGTCGAGCATCATGCCAAGACCACCAAATCCACCCATGCCTCCAGAACCCATGTTGTTCACGGCCTCGCCCACTTTGGGCAGCAGGTTGGAAAGTTTCGCCTCCGGGTCCATTTCAAGGCCATAGAGCCCGGGTACGCCTTCAACTTCGACCGGCACGGGCCCGAGTTGAACATCGAGGGAATCGGAGGTTGAGTGGGCAGGGTCGCTTGAAACCAAGAGGACTTTGAGCCCTGCATCGGCGAGCCAAACGGCAGTGGCCGAAGAGGTGGTTGTTTTTCCGACACCGCCCTTTCCGCCGAAGAGAAGCAACCTTGCCATGGATGGGCGAATCGGTGGAGGTGTTTGAATCCCTCCCTTGGCTCGGTAAACGCCAACGAATTGATGAAGGGAAGCACGCAGGCCCAACCATGGTTTCAGAACTCGTGCTGTTTCAGCTGTCGAGTTTCTTCGCCCTCATTGGCATGACCTTGGGTTGGCGTGGTGTGATGACCAAGTTTGCCGGATTTTACGACTTGCCTACGGCATGGAGCCAGGTCTTTTGGGGCATTGTGCTGGGCGGTGTATACGCCGTTATGGCCGATGGGCTCTTGTTTCGACCCTATTACACCACGGTGATTTCCAACGACAGCGTCTACACGGGATTGAACATTTTCTCGCTGATGATCGTGGTCATGTTCGCCTCTATTTTTTCCCATCTTTTGCTGCGTCGAGCACGTGTGCGAAAAGGAGGCTCCCAACCGTCCAGTGGTTGGGCATTGGGCTTGGCCATCGGCGGCATGACGGCCATGGTCATGATGTTCAGGATGTTTGAGTTTGAAGACATCTTCTCGCCGTTGGGCATGATGAACGTCGTCCTCATTTCCGTCGTTGCGCCACGAGCAGAGGCCATCATCACGGCCCGACACGGTTTCATGATGCTGCAGGATCGACGCTGGGGTGCCGTTCTTAGGTCAGCGTTTTGGAGGGCTTCGCTCTTGGTGGGTTTGTATTTCGTCGTGTTCAATCCTGAAGGTTGGGTGTTCATTCTTCCCTTTTTGATGCTCGCCAACCCTTATGCGGAAAAGTGGATTTGGGAATCCGTTCCGAAAGAAGGCCGACGTCGCTTGCGCCGTCTTTGGGCTGAGCAAGCGAGAGAGCGCTCGGCGAAGAATTCCCGTGCCGAGGGGAAGGTCTTGGTGAAAGAAGAAGAGTAAGTTTTCCTTAACTTGTTCGCAATACTCTCTTTTTTACCCCCAAAATGGTGCTTTAAAATCCAAAACTTCTACGGGTTTTCATGGACAATCGTTATACGACGCCAGCCGAGCCAATTAGCATGGGTGCTTGCCCTTACTGCCGCAGTGCGTCACTGCCAGGCGACACGATTTGCTATTCGTGTGGTCGTGTCTTGCCGAAAGGCGACCGGGGTAGTTATCGTCTTGAACAGCAGTTCAGCAAGTCAAAGGGCAACAAAGATACCACTTACAAAATGGCTGCAAAACCGTCCCAAAGAGGCGTGGTTCAAACCCATACGGGCCGACAACGCAACATCATGAAACGCCGAAAAAACCGTTTCCGTAGTTTGGCGATGCTTGGCTTGGTGGCCTTCATCATGCTCTCTCCACAGGCGCAGGAAGCGGTTTTCGGTGAGTTTGGCGGCGTTGAAGAATTCCTTCAATCCCAACTTGCTCCTTACCACGTCTATCCCAACGAGGCCACATATACGCTTTCGAAGATTTATGACTTGACGACCAACGGGCCTTCATCTCAAACTGAAAACATCCTGATTCCTCCGACGGTTCAATCCACCCTTTTGGGGGCTTCATCGTTTGCCTACACGGACGGGACCGACGAGGCCACACCCACCGTTCTTCAACAAACGCTGCAAATCACCTTGTCCATTGACGGACAAGACATCAATGTCCCACTTGACGGTATGCCCGACCGCCCTTTCTCCAACGCCATCACGACACCAAGCGGCCACGAAGTATGGTGGCCACAGGTTGGTGATGATGAGGGAGAGTGCCCGCTTGCAAAATGCATCAAGGTCCGAACGAATTTTCAGTCAAGCGGTGATGTGCGGTACACCTTGAACCTCCACATGCAATCGGTATCCTATTCATGGTGGGATGACGGCCGAGTTGACGCCCGTATCGCCGGAAAGGAGACGGGTATTAACGCAGAAAATTCCGGAACATTCTCTGATATTGCTCAACGAGGAAACGGTGTTCGTCAGGGAGAATTTGGCAGCAGTCTCTGGTACGATCGTGGTCCTGGTGCGGGCTTTGCCATCAATGCACAAGACGCCATCGTCATGGCCACAGCCGATACCATCGCGTCAACTTTGCCGGAAGGAAGTTCGGAAAACGCTTATGCTTTCTCGAGAGCGACCTTTGATTACCTTCACGCCTATGTTTCCTACGATAGGGAAGCACCCTCGCCTGCTCGTTCAGGTCCCGCTTGTTTAGCGGCCGGAACTGGTGATTGCGACGAACAGACGAACGCTTTCTTCAGTATTCTTCGCACGCGTGGCGTACCTGGATGGTATGCTTTTGGCGTCTTGGGCGACCCGTTCTTTTCCAATGAAGGATGGGAGGCACACGCTTGGGGCTACATTCAACTCCCGCTGAAGGACAGTTGGTGTGAGGAGCGAAACATCATTCTCCAAACCTGTTTCGTGGAAGCTCAGGTTGACGTGGTCAACAACAAATGGTTGTTGTCAACCCCCACGGCTTACTTGGACTGGGTTGAGGAAGTCGACCAATCCGGAAGCCTTGTCAATCGCTATTACTATCCGTTCGATTCATGTTCTCAGCCTTGTGATTTTGACCGAGACAAGAGTTACGAAACGGTCGGTGCGGTTGAACTCAACGGTGGCACTTACAAGGTCAAGATGTATCCTGAAGTGATGTGAGGTGTGGAAAACATGCGTGTAATTATTGGAGGGGCCGGGCGTGTCGGTATTGCCCTTGCGAAAGCTCTGGCCAACGAAAAATACGACATCGTCATTGTCGATAACGACTCACGAGCGGTGACCAATGCGCAATCCCTTGACTGTTTGGTGGTCAACGGCAACATCACGTCTCGTGAAACACTCATGGAAGCCGGCATCAACTACGCCAGTGTCTTTGTTGCAGCGACGCCGTCGGATGAAACAAATCTCATCGCCTGCTCCATTGCAGAACACGCTCAGGAGAGTTCAGAGGGGGAGGACAAATTGACGAGTATTTGCCGTCTTCGAACCGCATCCTATGTTGATGAATTCAACCAAGGACATCTGCTTGAATGGGCCAAGGTCGACCACGTCGTCAATCCACTGCACGGTGCCATCCAGCGACTTAACGCCGGCTTGAGGTCCACGGATATTGAGGAGGTCATTCCGTTTGGAGAGGACGCTTACGTCATTGAATTTGACATTGGTGAGACGGCTCAAAACATCGTGGGTCGTCCACTCAAAGACGTAAAGGATGACTTTGTCCACGCTTTTCCAAACATCGTAGGTGTCAAGCGAGATGGCCAGCGTAGTTTCATTCCAAACGACGAGAGTGTGCTGGAAGTAGGTGACCGATTGGCCGTTGCTGTCATTGGTTTGGACGGATTCAATCCGGCCCTCATCACCTTTGGCCACGAAATCTCGTATTTCCCAGAACATCCGAAAGTTGTCATTGTTGGTGCATCGTCCATCGGAACGAAGATGGCCAAAGATTGGCTTCGCCACGGTGCCAACGTCACGGTGCTTGAACGGGAACTCCACCTGGCCAACAAATTGGCCGGCTCGAAAATGGGAGGGGATCTCAACATCGAAGTGATTCACGGTGATCATTTGGACAAGAGCGTCCTCGAGGAAATCTCCATTGATGGCTACGACGTTGCTCTCAGTGCGTTGTCTGATGACCACGCCAATATTGCTGCGGTCTTGATGATGTCCGATTTGGGAGTTCCTCATACCGGCTTGATGTTGTACGATGCAGACTTGGTCAAAGTCACTCAACGCATGGGTATTTCATTTGCTGTTGACCGACATCGCGTGGCCGTCAACAACATTCTCTCCCACGTCCACCGAAGCCTATCTGGACATTATGCTCTCTTGGCTGAACTGCCCAATGTCGTGGGTATCACGCTCAAGGTGACTGAGCGCGCAAAGTTCGCTGGAAAGCGACTTGCAGAGGCCAAATTCCCTGAGTGGATGCGGCCGGCGTTCATCAAACGCCGAAACATTGGGGGTACTTGGGAATCTCTTGACCCCCAACCTGACGAACTTCTCCTCGAGAACGACCGGGTGATCATCTTTTGCATGAAGGAGAAGGTCGCTGACGCTCAGAAACGATTCAAGGTGTAATCATGCGCGCTGATGTGCTGAACTTGATTTTGGGCTGGACCCTCATCGCCCTTCTTGCGCCGCTGGCCATTTGTGGACTCATCACGGCTTGGCTTGACGGATGGACGTTGGCTTTCCGTGCGTTTGTGCCCGCCATGCTCATCAGCGGAGGTATGGGTGCGGCGATGCTTGGATTGTTTACACGAACCGATTCTGCTCAGCGACTACGTGATTTGGAAGCCTTCGTTGGTGTGGGACTTGTTTGGCCTTTGACCGTGCTCATCGGTGCACTGCCGTATTGGTTTGGTGGTGTCTTTGTTGGTCCCTTTGTTGAGGATGCGCTGTTGATCGATATCCTGCGTGGCTTCGTGAACTCTTGGTTTGAATCCATGTCGGGCTTTACCACTTCAGGTGCAACCGTCCTTTCACATTCGATGAGTCCAAACTGCATCCCTGGCACGACAGCGGACTGCATCAACGCCCAGCCAAGAGGGTTACTCCTGTGGCGTTCACTGACCCAATGGTTGGGCGGTATGGGGGTCGTCATGTTGGGAATGCTCGTTCTCTCTCGAATCATCGGTGGAGGAATGGCCCTTGCTCGTGCGGAATTGACGGGACCTTCTCTCTCTCGTCTTCGCCCAAAACTTCGGCAAACTGCCATGGCTCTTTGGGGACTTTACCTTCTTTTGACCCTCATCGAAATGTTGGCTCTGAAATTCATTGGTGGGATGACGATTTTTGACGCAGTTAACCATGCCTTCACGACCATGCCCAGCGGTGGGTTTTCAACCCGTGATGCCAGCATCGCCTACTATGATTCTGCGACAATTGAACTCATCATCATTGTCTTCATGTTCCTTGCTGGTGTTAATTTCACCCTCATGTGGCTCATGGGTTCTGGGGATTTCAAATCGGCTCTGGGTGATGAAGAATTCCGCACGTACCTGGTCTATATTTTCTCGGCCGTGGCCATCATCACCCTCTCACTTGTCTTGGTTGGTAGGGCGATGGATGAGGCCCTCCTCGATACGCTGTTTCATGTTCTCTCCATCGGAACCTCAACGGGATACGCTTCTGCTGATTATGCATCTTGGCCCGGTGTGGCCCGAATCATCCTCTTTTTGTTGATGATTGTCGGTGCGTGTGCTGGCTCGACAAGCGGTGGGCTCAAACTCATGCGAATCCGCATTGGTTTGAAGGTCGCCTTCAGGGAACTTGCTCGCATTGCTCAACCTCGAAAGATTCACATGATTCGTATGAACAACGAAGTTGTTGAACAAAAGCAAGTCAGCCTCGTTGTTGGCATGTTATTCATCTGGGTTATTCTGTTCGGATTCTCATGCATTGTTCTCGCGATGATGATGCCCGATGCATCGTTTGAGACGATCCTTTCCGTAGCAGCCTCTGGGCTCGGAAACACGGGTCCTGCCCTCGGGGCCTACGGACCGACCGAAACTTGGGCGAGCATGAATTCAGGTTCCCTCATCTTCACCTCGATTTTGATGTGGTTTGGTCGTCTCGAACTGCTGACGGCGATCATCGTGCTCCACCCTCATAGCTGGCGACGTGAAGAGAAGTCCGACGGAGAGCGTCAGGGAATGGCGATGGTGAAGCGAATCTTGGACCGTGAAGTTGCCAAGGACTAGAACAACGTCATTTGTCCTGGTGAAGGGCCTTTGTCATCGTCCTGTATCTCTTCGTCTTCTGGTTGCTCAATCACGCTTTCTCGTGGTTTTTCTTGAGGCTTCGGTTCAGCTGTGAGCGCTTTGGTACGCTCCTCTTCAAGACGCGTCATGAGCGCCTGTTTGTGGACGTCCTCGGCCTCGTCATAGGCCTTCAGCAGGGCTTTCGATGAGCGGCGTGTTTTCGCCAAGCCCGCAAGCGACAAGTGCTCCTCGCCCGAAAGGCCAAGGCCAAGTGAAATATCAAAATTAGATGAATCTCCAAGCGGTTGATCGTCCTGAATGAGCGCAAAAAGAGGTTGCAGAAACTCTTCACGCGTGGTTGATTGATTGGTTCCGCAAACCTCGGCCAGTTTCTCAACAATGCTGCTTCGTCCAGCCGGAGCACGTCTCCTGAGATAATTTGGGTAAGACGGGAAAATACGACCTTCCAACGGTACGGCATTCGCTGTCGATGCCGCCAGAGCCGTGAGGTGTTGGGTCCAGTATGTTGAGCGATGAGCGGTGTTGAGGAATCGGCCCATCATCGCCCGGTCGGCTTGAAGAAGTGTTCGTGTGCCCCGACGAACGCTCGGAGAATCGGTGAAGAGCGAGGCGTTGTTCCAATGGACCCAGTTGAGAAATTCGGATGGGTCCTTGTCAATGGTTCGAATCAACGCCGCTGCTACTTCGCTGTTTCGCTCTCTATAGAGGCGGTCGAGCCCTGGAAAAATCTCTACGTTAACGTCCCGCTGGCTGGCTTCCGCATGAGTTTTCACCATCGCTGGTGTAAGCGCTTCACCGTTCAAACCCGTGGTAAGAACCTGCAAATCTCTGACGAGTGCTCTCAAGTCGCCGTGATTGGTTCGGGCGAGGGCATCGATGGCCGCCTCCTCAAATTCAATCCCTTCCTCCCGAAGGACCCTTCGTGCAATTCGACGCAAAGCCTCGTCGTTGGCCCGAACAAAATTGATCTTCAAGAGGTGCTTCGTGAAGCGATCTCGTGTGTTTCTCCACGAGGAGTTCCGGCCCCACAGCCCCATCTCTTCATTGCAGGCAAGAATCACGGGTTGCTTGGTCTGGTCAAGGAGGCGTAGAAGTTCTGCTTTTCCTCCGGAATCTCCCTTCAGGGCTGTACCGGGGCGGTCATCATCACCGGTCATGGCCTTTTCAATTCGGTCTTGACTGATTTGGCGAAGACCCCCAGAAAGATGGTCCACCTCATCAAGCAGGATGAGTGTGCGAGACGGGGGTGCGGTTGGATCGTGGAAAAGCGAACGATGCGTGGCGCCACTGGTGGCCGCCTTTCGAATGGCTGCAGCGTTTCGTGCATCACTGGCGTTGAGTTCAATCACGTTCCATCCCATGTCTTCAGCAATTGCTCGAGCAACCGTCGTTTTTCCTACGCCGGGTGGCCCAATGAGCAGCAGGGCTTTTTTCTTCGGTGAGCCGTTCTGCCATTCGTCCAGCCATGCTCGTATTTTGCGGCGTTGGACTTCGTTGCCTTCAAGCAACTGTTCCGAGCGCGGACGATGCCGCTCGGTCCAATCACTTGCCTGACCCATGAAGGAACATGGCTTGGAGGGTTCATCAACCTTCACTTGGTATCTTGAAAGAATGTGAGGATTGAAGGTCTTTGTTCGGTTCAAATCAAGTCCGAAATCGCCATCCTGATTTGCTCACCCGTGTCTCGGTCACGAACGGTTACCGTGCCGTCTTTGACGGATTGATGGTCGACGGTGATGCATGAAGGGACACCGATTTCGTCCGCTCGAGCGTACCTTCGTCCAATGGAGCCAGTCCCGTCGTACATGGAGACCACACCGGGTGCACGGCACAGACGCTGGTGGACGTCCCAGGCCAAATCATCCATGCCCTCTTTTTCGAACAGAGGGAAGACGGCATAGTCAACGGGTGCGACACTCGGTTGGAGTTTCATGAGACAGTACGGTTCACCTTTTTTCTCGGTTTCATGGTAGGCGTGATCAATCACATGCCAAATGATTCGGTCGATACCAAAGGCCGGTTCAATCACGTGAGGAATATACCATTCTCCTGTTTCTTTGATGGTTTTCTGATTGGGTTTGACGTGTTCTTCCTCTACCAGGACCGTTTCGCCGTTTGGTAGTTCCAAATCAAGCGGGAACGAGGTGGTTTTGGGAAGGCCCTCCAAGGCGGTCTTCACCATCCCCGCCAAGGCCTTGAACGCAGGACCTGCCTTTGCTCCATCGATGGTCCATCCGTCAATTTCAGTCATCCTTGGTTCATCAAATTCTCGTCGGGCTCTCAACGTTCGCCCCGTCGCCTTTTCATGGCTTTCAAGGTCGTAGCATCCACGGTGAGCAATTCCTACACACTCAATCCAACCGTAGCTGCCTTCAATTTCAGCATCCCAGCAATCCATGGCGTAATGCGCCATCTCGTCCTGCTCATGTTGACGGAATCGGAGGCGTTCGGGGTCAATGCCCACGTCGGTGAGGAACTCCCACGTGATGCCCATGAATTTCGCCACGGTTGTGTGACGAATGAGTCCTTGCTTACATGCATCACTTAGGGTCATTTTCGTAGGCTCTTTCCCGTCGGCAATCAACACCATCGGGTGAGCATCCCACGATGATAAATCATCGTCCAAAGGGGCTTCAGGGTCAATGAAATACTCCAATTCCGCCATGTTGAATTCACGCAATCGAATCATGCCTTGTCGGGGGGCGATCTCGTTTCGATACCCTTTGCCGACCTGCATGGCACCGAAGGGTAAGCGGTCTCGGAAATGTCGAAGCAGGGCGCCATAAGAGGTGAACATACCTTGAGCGGTTTCCGGTCGAAGGAATCCTTGGCGGCCAGAGGGCCCTGCGCCAATGGTGGTGTTGAACATGAGGTTCTGTGCGGTGACGTCGCTCCATTCTTGTGCTCCACAAGCTGGACATGCGGGGCGTATCTTGAACAGCAGCGATTGTAATTCGTCTTTCTTCAAGGCGTCGGGATTGGGGTGATGCCCTTCGAGTAACGTGTCTGCTCGGCTTGCTTCTTCACATTTGAGGCACTGTGTCATGAAATCAGAGAATTCCCCCACGTGGCCACTTGCCTCCAATACGGCATAGGGCGTCACCGTAGGGCACGACAATTCCACGACGTTGCCGAGACGGAGCCAGTGGTCCAACCATCGCTGGTTGATGCGGGACCGCATGCGACCCCCAACGGGTCCAAAGTCGTACAATCCCTTGGCGCCACCATGAATCTCAAACGCTGGAAGGAGAAAGCCTCGTCGCTTGAGCATTTCACTCAACCGTCCAAGTCGTTCTTGCTCAGCCATTCATGTCGCCTCCGTACCTTGGCTGATGAGGCGAACCTATGAACTTCACCGCCCCGTTCGGGCTGGGCCTCAATTTCTTGAGACACAGCATTATAGCCACCCACAAAGACCCGGTGTCATGGGTCAAGCCATGGTGGCGATTGTGGAAGATGACTGCACGGGCTGTGACCTGTGCATCATGCACTGTCCCTTTGAGGCCCTTCTCCCTCTCCAACTCAACCCTCCAGGTCGAAAACATGCCAAACGCCCAGTCGTGGTTCTTGAACAACGGTGTGTCGGGTGCCTTTCGTGTATTGGTTCCTGCCCAACCGATGCTCTGCATGAGGTCGGAGTGCCACCCAATGCAGCGATTTCTCCGTTGGTTTTTCATTCGGAAGGACCGGAAACAGAAACCGTCGTTCGTTGGAAGAAACGCTCGACGCGCTGGCCTTGATGTTTCTTCAAACCAGCGGAATGTTTTTTTATATACTCAGTACGCTCCAACACAATAGGGTGGAAAAAACAAATGGCAGAGATTGTGTACTTGGATTCCCCATTGGAATCCGAGGCGTTGTATGAACGGCTGTGTCCGCCTGTTCGTCAGTGGTTCAGGGACAAGTTTCCTGACTTCACTCGCCCCCAAAAATTGGCGATTCCAGCCATCATGGGCAAACAACATCTCTTGCTTTGCTCACCAACAGGTTCCGGTAAGACCTTGACGGCTTTCTTGACGGTCATCGACCAGTTGGTTCGCCTCGCTTTGGAAAACAAACTTGAGAAGAAAGTTCACGCCATCTATATTTCCCCGATCAAGGCTCTGGCCAACGATATCCAACGAAACCTCATCGGTCCATTGAATGAAATTACCGAAAACTACCTTCCAGACCGAGCTCAAGAGATTCGAGTTGGCCTGCGTACCGGTGATACCTCGCAATCTGACCGACAGAAAATGCTGCGTAAGCCACCCCACATTTTGATCACCACTCCAGAAAGCTTGGCCATTGCCATTACTTCACCACGCTTCCAACCCATCGTCAGTGAAGTCGAATACATGATCATCGATGAGTTGCACTCCATGGTTTCGACCAAACGTGGTGTTCATCTTTCTCTAACGCTCTCGCTTCTTGATTCCCTGCTCAAGAATCCCGTTCAACGTATCGGGATTTCGGCCACCATGGAACCATTGGAGACCGTGGCCGAATACCTCGTCAGCAGCGACGACCGCGAGGCACGAGGTCAGCCCACTTCGGTTTCCATTGCCAAGATTTCCGGTTCTCGTGAATTGGATTTGGACATTCTCATCACCCATCCCAAATTCAGCGACCTCTCCATGGCGAAACTCCTTGAGTACAACATCGAAGCCATCGCCGACCTCATCAGTGCCCACACCACGACGCTGGTTTTTGCAAACACACGAAAAATGACGGAAACCATCGTCCAAAAATTGAGGCCGTTTCTCGGCGATTTGGTCGCTGGCCATCACGGTTCGATGGACAAGAACATCCGATTGGACGTTGAAAAGAAACTCAAATACGGCCACTTGCGTGCGGTCGTAACCTCATCTTCACTGGAAATGGGTATTGATATTGGGTCGGTAGATTTGGTCCTTCAGGTAGGAAGTCCGGGCGATATCGCCACGGCTTTGCAGCGTATAGGGCGAGCAGGCCACCACGTTGGTGGAATTCCAAGGGCTCGGTTTTTGCCATCTGGTGTCGACGACCTCATTGAACTTGCAGCGTTACAAGCCGCCATACAAACCGGAGACATGGACCGTCTTGACTTCCCACAGAATTGTTTGGACGTGGTCGCTCAATTCATCATTGGGTTGGTGATCATCAATGAATTGGACATTGATGAGGCCTACGAAATCATTGTTAATTCATGGTCGTATCGTAATTTCGAGTACGATGATTTCATCGAAGTTCTTGACATGCTTGAGGATGAACGCCGAATTTGGATTGATTGGGAAGAAAACATCTTCGGCAAGCGCGGTTATTCTCGAATGATTTACTACACGAACATCGGGACCATCGCTCCCGACAACTCCTACTTGGTGTTCAACGCAGAGGGTTCAATTCTCGGAAAACTCTCTGGTTCCTTTGTATCCAACCTCCGCACAGGCGATGTCATTCTGCTGGGCGGTTCGACCTACAGGGTGACGAACATTCAGGGAACTCGCGTCAATGTCACGAGCGTCACTGGACACCGCCCGACCATTCCATCGTGGTCTGGCGAAGCACGAAGCCGAAGTCGTGAACTTTCGCAAGCGCTGTTGGATTTGATTGGACACTGCATCGTTGCTTTGCGACGTGAACAAGACCCTCGTATGCTCCTGCGGGATGTCTACGGCTTATCCAACGAAGTCGCGAATGCCATCGCTCGACACTTGGAGGAACATTCCCTTGATTCGTTTCAGGTCCCTGACTCACGTCGCATCTTGGTCGAACAGGTCATCAGCGGTGCTTTCCCAACCTACATGATCACCACTTGCAGAGGTCGTGGATTCAACACCGCCTTGGGTTATTTCATGGCCGGTCTTGCTGAGGCCAGGAACATTGCTGTCATCGAGATGTCCTTTGACGAAAACGGCTTGCTTCTGAAAACTTCTCAGGAGGTTGATCCAGGTGAAATGTACCGGGCTTTCAGAGAGAACAATCACTTGGATGTCATTGAGCGCTACATCATCAACACCCAAATTTTCGCCAAGCGCTTCAGGGAAGTTTCCGGCCGCTCGCTCATCATTCCAAAGCGAATGGGTGCGGAAGAAATCAGTCCACAACAATTCCAACAACGAGCAGAAGCACTCTTACAGAAACACCGAACCATGGACGGCAGTTTGTTGATGCGGGAAGCGAAGAACGAGATCATGTTTGGCGATATTGACCTCATCGGTCTCGAGTCCTTCCTCAAAGCGTGTGTCTCCGGTGATGCACGAATCGTCCACACGAAAGTGGTCGTCCCATCGAGGTTGGGCATGTCACTGTTCATGTCGGCGTTTGAAGATTTGATGTCGATGAAAACGCGTGCGTTCCTCGTCAAAGACATTGACCCCAGTATCTTGCAACGTCTCCTCGGCACAAGGTCACTGGCCACCGAATTGTCGAGTGAGCAACTCAGCACTTACTACGCCGATAAAGCACCCGTCCCGAACAATGCGAAGCAACTGTTCCGTTTGATGAGCCACGGTGGCGGTTTGGACCGTGAATTCAACAATCCGCTTTACAAAGAAAAACTCGCCAATATTCCGCTTGATACCATTCGAGGTTGGGTGGAAGAACTTTGTCAATCCGGACAAATCACAAAACTTGACGGTACTGGACAAGACGAACTCGATGGGAAATGGTTCGCTCCCTACATGGCCGAAATTCACGGGACGCTCGGTTGTCTTGCTGTGGCAGGCGGGAAGGACGTTGAGAATTTACTCGAACTCCACACCAAAGGTTTGACTTACAAAATAGCCACGGCCTTTGACGGTACGAAACCCACGCAGTGGGAAGAGAGGGTCCTCGGTGACCCCCAAGAAGCCCTGCGGGTCAAGATCATTGAAATGCTGGGCTCAGAGGGCCCAAAAACATCAGAGGAAATGGTTGAGCGTCTCCCCTTCCCTCAAACCCTGATTGAACGCAACCTTCACGAATTGGAAGGTCGGAACGTGATTTCTGTCGGCTTCTTCATCCAAACCAACGATGCCGAGTACATCCTCAAAATCGACGAACATCGACTCACCGGTGGCGAGGAGGAAGTGGTTGAATACCGATGGATTCAGAACATGGTTTTGGATAAATCATTCCACCAATACGAAGACAGTTTCACCGCCTTTAACGAACACGTACTGTTCCAAAAACAGCAGGAATTGCTCTATCGTGTTGGCGAGTTTGCTTTCAACGACTGGACCGATGTTCAGTTGGACTCGGACGTCATCATGGGGCGGCTGCTCCACAATCGCATTGGTTACACCACCAAACGAAACATCTCGATGTTGCTTGGTTTGAAGCCTGAACCGTGGATGGGTCCGATGGAAGAGGAGATTTTGAGTAAAATCCCACCGGGCGAGAACGTCACTCGACAGGAGATCATGCAAGGTTATCCAAAAGGCGATGAACACAAATCCCTCCAACGGGATTTGAAGAACGCTCTCAACAACCTCGAGCGTCAAATGCTTGTGGTGAAACAATTCGAAGAAGTCCCAGGGCGTCGTCGTCGCCTGTCCTTGTTCCACCGGGTCCACGATGTCTATCCCACACTTTCCTTTGAGGATGCGCTGGAAGAAGTCATCCGTCGCATGGGTCCGGTGAAAGCCAGTACACTACGATTCTACGTCTCCCGTAGCTTTGAGGAGTTGACGGTTGCGTTGATGAATCTCGAATCATCGGGACGCATCGCCAAAGTGATGGCTTTGGTTCCTGAACCTGAGGCCTTCTTCTGCGCACCCGATGAGGTTGACGAATTGATGAGGCCGAGGCGAGAGGACAGAACGGTTCGTATTCTCACCCAATCCGACCCCTATGTCTCTCGTTTCATCTGGGAAGTACGCAGCGTTCTTGACCGAGGTTGGTATCTTCCCATCTTCAAGGGCGTTGACCCCATCGGCAAAGTGTTGATGTTCAAAG
>JASLVM010000042.1 GCA_030741355.1 Candidatus Poseidonia sp.
CCAACATGACGCCAGAAGAATGGGGCGGTAGCACGGGGGCCCTCAACGGCAACGGCTGGATTCACTATGCGATTCCGTATGACCATCTCTTGTGCAACGGCGCTGCAGAAACCGACCCCGTCAACACGTGGGACGACGAGTGCGGCACCGGCCCTGAAGACCCTGTCTTCGGCATCAACTGGCGCCACCTGACCATGATCGCTCCTGAATACGGAACCAACACCAACCACACCGGCTACATCTGGACCATCGATACGACCGACCCGGCCAAACCCTTCCTGCTCAGCAAGTGGAAACTCCCCGGTGAAAGCATTCTTCCCGATGGTACCGTTCACGAGCACCATTACATTCCAGGCGGCTACATCTACAGCCCGCACAACGGCGATACCGGCACCAACGGGCACGTGTATTGGACGCACTACCATGCAGGTAACTGGGCGACTGACCACAGCAACATCTGGAAGGACACCGTTTGGGTCGATGGCGTCCCAGCACCAGAAGTCGGCTTCCCCGCCATCAAGGAATTCGCTGAAACCGTGACTTTGGGCTATTTCCTTCCTTCCGGACCAACCTGGATTGAAGACCCGAAGGAAACCTTGGGCTACGACATGGCCGATTGCTGGGCTTCATGCATGATTCCATTCGACTGGGGCCTGCAATACGACCCTCGTGGCTACCTGTTCATTTCTGAAATGGTTTCGGGCGTCTACGTGGTGCAGATGGATGAGGACCGCGACCCACGCTATCTCTACCCGCCTACATACACGGCGATTGAAGACGACGAGTGACAACCACTCTTTCGAGCGTCAAAGCTCGTTAGGCACCGGTGTTTGGTCCATGTGGAGGAACGCGTAAACGGCCCACCATGTGACGATGTCCCAAGAATGAACCAGGTTGTTGATGCCCGTTGAGTTGTCCGTATCCATGTATTCAATCATGGTCTCCATGGTATCGCATTCTCGGTGATAGCACGGGTAACCGTCAACCAAACCGTTCCAACCCAGCGTTGCAACGCCGATGTCTTGGAATGAGGCGTGGTCGCTTCGAGCGGTTGGCGATTCGTAAATAGCCACCGTATCTTCGTAGATATCGCCCCACAACGGACTTTCGCCACCCTCAAGCCACGCTTCTCTTCCTCGTTCCATTTCATAGCCAAGATTGAGCGCATCGGCGCCGATCCATTCTGCGAGATAGAACATACCCGTTTGGTCCACAGCCTCTTGTGTTCCATCGGGACCCAAGTAAACCGAAAGGGCATAATCACCGGGATAGTTCACGCCGGCCATGTCCAAGTTCAGGTAGTTGCTCACGGTCACTCCGTCAGGGAGGTCGTTCGCAAAGGAGCGCGAACCCCACAAACCCTCTTCTTCAGATGACCACAAACAGAACACCATCGTACGTCGTGCATCAAACTCTGCGAGCACACTGGCTGTGGTGAGCACCATACTCGACCCTGCAGCGTTGTCGTATGCTCCGTGTCGAGTTCCGTAACCGGGGACGCCTGCTTCAGCGCCCGGCGTGTAGGCGACGGGCGGGGCGATGTCAAAGTGTGCTCCAAAAATCAACCACTCGTCTGGATACACGGACCCGTCTTTGTAGCCACAAATGTTGACCGCCCATGCCGTGTTCCATTGAAACCGGTGGACTTCAACCCGGTCCAAACCATAACCCTCCATCACGCCCTCAAAGTAGGTGATGGCGTGCTCGTAAGAGGGGTTGGCATTTCCGATCCACCGGTCAAGGTAGCCAACGGCCCCATCAGGGCCGCATGTCGCACAAGGCGTATCGTCGGCGATGAAATCAACCCACTCATACACGTCTCGCCCGTTGACCCAACCATCGCTGGCATCCACACCGTCTGCATCGGTCAGGTCAGCACGGGAAGGGCGAACGGTTTCCATGACGATGGGGATCGCTGCTCCACCACTGGAGTTTCCAGGAACCAACCAAGGCCATTCACCACCAAGGTCTTCGTTCGGGACCGCCATAATGGACGAGCCGTTTGATGGGTTCGCCAACCAACGTTCCCAGGAAACATCAGCCGGACGGATGGGCCAATCGGTTCGGCCGATTTCATCGATGAAGAACACGATCATGTCGTTTCGAGGCGGGAAGAGGATGTTCATCGTCACACTTTCACCGGTTTGCACATCCAGAACGGTTCCGTTTTGAGCGCGCATTGAACCAGGGTCTTGAATGAAATAAGGAATGTAAACTGCCAAGTCTTCGTTGGCAGAAACGGTGACCTGCTGCCACATGCCGCCTTGGAGCGCACCACTTCCTTCCACCGTGAGGGCGCTGGCGTCGAGGACCTTCTCTTCAGCCTCACCAAAACATCCTGCCAAGGGGGCCAAGAACATGATGAGCATCAACGTGAATGCCTGCAACTGTCGCTGACCCATGCCCGCCCGACTCAACCTCCCTTGTTCAAATCAACGGTATCACTTCTATTCATTCAAACACACCACGTTCATGTCAAAATTGAAAGCAAAACGTGAGACTGCGACCCCATCTTTCCGATGTGCGGAAATTGGCTACCGAAAAAAGGCGAAGGGGTTAAAGGACGCCCGCTCGCGGAGGTAACCATGGCCACCGTGCGGTTGGACCAGAAGAAGCGAGCGTTGGTTCGGAGTATTCCTTCTTCCTACACCAAGGCCCTGGCTCGTTTTTTTGGCACGGGCCCGACCGATGTCGACCTCGCACGCCGTCAACAACAACACTACATCGACATCCTTGAAGCGAACGGCGTGAGCGTCCATCGTCTTGATTCGGATGAGAACCATCCCGATTGCATGTTTGTTGAAGACCAAGCCGTGGTCGTTGACGGCCACATGCTCCTTCCGGTTCCCGGCCACCCATCCCGAGTGGCCGAACAACCGCCCATTGCCGAATACCTCATGGAAACGCTCGAAGGCGTACAGACGTGCACCATGGGCGGCGAAGCTCGCATGGACGGGGGCGACATCATTCGTTTGGGCGACCTGTTCTTTGTGGGGCGCTCCTCTCGAACCAATGATTTGGGCATCGCCAGCCTCCGCAGCCTCTTGGATTTCTTCGGTCATGAATTGAGAATCATTGACATTCCCGAACACGCTCTGCATTTGACAAGCATTTCTTCAACCCCTACCGACACCATCATCTTGGTCCCTGAAGGTTACCTCAAACCCGAGGACTTTGGAGTGCTGCCCGATGGATGCGAACTCATCTGGCTCCCCGCCGATGAAGCCTACGGTTGCAACACGATCGGTCTGCCCAACGGCAAAGTGATGGTTGCAAAGGGCTACCCTACGGTTCAAAAGGTCCTTGAGGAAAGGGGACTGGAAACGATTGAAATTGACATGAGTGAAATCCGAGCAGCCGACGGCTCACTCACGTGTTGTTCCATCTTCTATTGATGCGTGGAGACCAGCCCCACCCAATGGGTGAGGGCTGCGATGAATTCATCGCCCGGTTGGCCCTTCCATACGTGTTCTTCGAAGGCACCGGTCATGGCACTATCAGCGACGGTGAGTTGAGATTGTTCGGGATAAAGCTGCAACGTTTTGGTATGGTCATGGTAAAGGCCAATTTCAAACACCACCCACATTTCTTCGTGTTGTGCGTAAGATGAGAATGCATCCGAATTCAGGAACGAAACAAAATCTTCGATGGAAAGAAACGAACAGAGCATGGAAAGGGTCTGTTCCAACGCCAGACTTTCCGGAGATAAATCCGGACGTACGGCCATCTCATCCATTTTGACGAGGGTGATGAGGGGCTGCCCGTCTTCCATGTTTTTGCGTCGGGTTAAATGAATTGAAAGTTTACTTGAAAATAAATGAAAATCAACATTATATGGGACCGTCCAGTCCTGTAATCCATGCAGAATCACGGCAGCGAAGGAAAGTGTCCCGTCATGCACGGCGGTGGAATCACATCCTCAACTTCAGACAAGCGAACAAACCAAGATTGGTGGCCAAAAAACCTCAATTTGAACATCCTTCACCAACATGACCGGAAGTCCAACCCCCTCGGTGAGGACTTTGATTACGCTGAAGCGTTTAAGGGACTGGATTATGAAGGGCTGAAGAAAGATCTTCACGCTCTGATGACGGACAGCCAAGACTGGTGGCCTGCTGATTATGGCCACTACGGACCCTTCTTCATCCGCATGACTTGGCACGCTGCAGGAACCTACCGAACCGGTGATGGCCGTGGCGGTGGTGGAACCGGCGCTCAACGCTTTGCACCACTCAACAGCTGGCCTGACAACGGCAACCTCGACAAGGCCCGCCGTCTTCTTTGGCCAATCAAGCAGAAGTACGGCAACGCCATCAGTTGGGCCGACCTTCTCATTTTGACTGGCCAAATCGCCATTGAATCCATGGGCGGCCCCGTCCTTGGTTTCGGCGGCGGTCGACCGGACATCTGGCACCCCGAAGACGACATTTACTGGGGAAGCGAAGACGAGTGGCTTGGCGACGACCGCTACGGCGACACCCGCCAAGACCTCGAGAATCCGCTCGCAGCCGTCCAAATGGGCCTCATCTACGTGAACCCACAAGGCCCCAACGCCAACCCCGACCCGCTCCTCAGCGCTCAGGACATTCGCGAAACGTTCAGCCGCATGGCGATGAACGACGAAGAAACCGTTGCATTGACCGCTGGCGGCCACACGTTCGGAAAAGCGCACGGCGCTGGCCCCGACGACCATGTCGGCCCTGAGCCCGAAGGCGCAGCCCTCGAAGAGCAAGGCTTCGGATGGATCAGTTCGCACGGTTCAGGCGTTGGCCGAGACACCATCACCAGCGGAATTGAGGGCGCATGGACAGCCAACCCCACCCAATGGGATAACGGCTACTTCGACATGCTGTTCAAGTACGACGACACCTGGGAATTGACCAAGAGCCCTGCAGGTGCTCACCAATGGACACCTTCCAATCAGGAAGAAGCCGACATGGCTCCCGATGCCGAAGATGCCTCCATCAAGGTCCCCACCATGATGACGACCGCTGACATGGCCATGATTCGCGATCCCGAATACCGCAAGATTTCGAAGCACTTCCACGAGAACCCCGAAGCCTTCGCCGATGCCTTCCAGAAAGCGTGGTTCAAACTCCTTCACCGAGACATGGGACCAAAATCCCGCTACCTCGGCCCCGATGTGCCCGATGAGGATTTCATCTGGCAGGACCCGGTCCCAGCAGGGAGCACATCCTACGATGTGGCAGCGCTCAAGGACGCCATCAAGGGCAGCGGCCTCTCCGTCGCTGAGATGGTTGAAACGGCTTGGGCCAGCGCCTCCACCTTCCGTGGTTCAGACAACCGCGGCGGCGCCAACGGTGCCCGCATCCGCCTCTCTCCTCAGAAGGACTGGGAAGGCAACAAACCCGCCCAACTCAGCAAGGTCCTTGGCGTGCTCGAACCGCTCGCTGAAGCCCACGGTGCCAGTGTGGCCGACACCATCGTCCTTGCAGGTTGCGCAGCCATCGAGATGGCCAGCGGCGTAGACGTCCCGTTCTCGCCCGGTCGCGGTGACGCCACCGACGAGCACACCGACGGAGACTCGTTCGCTTATCTCGAACCCGTCTCGTGTGGTTTCCGCAACTTCCTGAAGCAGAATTACGCCGTCATGCCTGAAGAAATGATGTTGGACAAAGCCCAACTCCTCGGCCTCTCCGCCCCGGAGATGACCGTCCTCGTCGGTGGTCTCCGTGCCATGGGCGTGAGTTCTGATGAGCGCGGACTTTGGAGCGACGGTGCTTCACTGGACACGTCCTTCTTCTCGACCCTGCTCGACATGAACGTGGCTTGGACGCCAACAGGCAGCAATTCCTACCAAGCGAAAGACCGTTCCACGGGCGCTGACGTTCGCACCGCTACCCGCTACGACCTCGTGTTCGGAAGCAACTCCCAACTCCGAGCCATCGCTGAAGTCTACGCTCAGAACGACAACAAGGACAAGTTCGTTGCTGACTTCATCGCCGCCTGGAACAAGGTCATGAACGCCGATCGTTTCTGATTCGACGAAGTTGAACGAACATCGCCTACCACGGTAGGTTGGTGCCGGCGTAGTCCACGAACCGCCCCGTCATCTCGAGGGTTTGCTCGTCGAGGCGAGCCATGATGCCGTTGACACTCTCTTCGGCCTGAATCGGAGCGTTGGGTCCGCCCATGTCGGTCTCAACCCAACCAGGGTGAATCAGCAAGAGGCTGATATCTTGGTCTCGCAACTCGTTTTTCATGGCCGTGGTAAACATGTTCAGGGCGGTCTTGGAGGCTCGATAGGCGTACGACCTCCCGCTTGCACAATCACCGATTGAACCCATGAGGCTGGTGATCATCAGCACCGTTCCTCCACCGCTGGCCAACAAAGGAAGGGCGTGTTGGGTTACCCGAACAGGAGCGACAGCGTTGACCTCCATAACGGTGGAAACCACATCAAAGTCAATGTCTGCAACGGTCGTCCAACGGCCATCGGCAACGCCAGCGTTGTTGACCAACAAATCCAACGAATTCCCCATTGAAGCCAAAGCCGCAGCAATATCCTCCCCACTTCGCACATCGACTCGGTGAAGAACCAGGTCTTGGCACGATAAGCGTTCGAGCCCGCCTCTATCACTGCGATACGTCGCATGAACGGTGTAGCCTCGTTCAAGCAACTGTCGGACCATTTCAAGTCCAATTCCACGGTTGGCGCCGGTTACCATCGCTGTTGGCATGAACGAAGAACCGAAACCCAAGTCTATTGTTTTCATTCTTAGAAGTCGTAGTTGAATTCTTTGTGATGACCCGCTTCTTCGTTTTCTTTCTCTTTGATGGCGCGCCATTGAATGAAGGCACTCACGGCCATACCAACCAAAGCCAAGTAGGCGTCAGGCGCTGAAACACCATCCAATCGTTCCACCGGCCAACCCACGGCCACGTAGACGGCCAGCATCATGCCAAGCGTTCCCACCAAACCTGCCATGAGTGCGGGAACCAAACGGCGAAACGACATGCTGAGGAAGAAGGCAATGAGGGTAAGGACGCCGGAAAGAAAAGCATCGCCTTCGAAATCAACATCAAATTGCGTACCGGTTTTGATGAGGTTTGTAATGATGAGAAACACCAACGCTGCGGCCAAGAAACGCATGGACGCTTGGGCCACACTGACGGAAATCACACCGACAACCGCGGCTGCGATGAATCGAAATTGTGCTTCGCTGACGGGTGGATTTTCTCCAACAAGGCCGTAGAACTCTCCCACGAGGCCGAAGCCCACCACAAAACCGACGATACCCACCGTCATGGGAATCCGCTTGCTGCCTTCGATAAACAACAACAGCGAGATGATGAAAATTGGGACGGCGTACAACAACCCTCCAGCCACCACCTGGTCGAGAACACCCGTGCCGATTTCCGATGCTTCGTTGCTCATTGATTCACCTCAACGCCGAAAGAAATCACATCAGGCAAGACCGATCAACGACAGGCCACCCAGCAGCAACAAAATCGGAGGGACCATCATTTCGAACCCGGAGCGAGACTTCCCGACGTTGGAGAGTTCAGAACCCCGCATCAAGGTGCACTTCATGCCGGGCGCGTCTTCGTTCCCCCAGACCTCGATGGTGCTGTTGCCCAATGTCCCATCGGCTTGTGGGTCGGCTTGAATTTCTGAATCCGGGCGCGGCCTGGTGGCGCCGAGAACATAGACGGGATCTCCCGAACGAAGGCCGTACAACGTCCAGCGATGCTTCTTGACCGTGGCGCCGCCCAACAACCCTGCAACGGCTGAAGCCATGAGCTGCTTGCCGAGCGTTTGTGCGAACGCACCATCCCACTGCTTGATGAATTGACCGTAATTGGTTCGCTTAAACGATTCAAGGTTGACTTTGATGCCACCTGTTCCGTCTTGGAGAATGAAGGGCACGCCCCCGCTGTCCGTGCGAATGGTGACCCAACTGCACTCCTGTTTGCTGTTACCTTCACTGTCCCGAACGGTTCGGCACTGGTATTGTTCGTAGGTCCATCGGTAACCGAGCATATTGGGCATGGACATGGATTGGTTTGAATCAACGTGAACGGTCATTGTACCCGCCGCCCACGGCCTGACTTGGCCCACCAATTCAGGATGACCCACTGGAGCAGAGCGTACGAGGGATGTAGGGGTGTCGAGCATTTGTCGAAGCGCTTTGGCACGGAAGAAATTGACCAGCGTGAGAATCAATCCCAATCCAGCAATGACAAGGGCAGGAGTGACACCAACTTCCGCAGTTTCATCCATCGTGATAACAGCGCCAACGACCAAGGTGAGGATGGCAGCTGCGCCTGCGAAGATGAGATGTGACGTCATCGTAGCGGGTTGAGGCGTGCCCACTTTTGCGGGGTGCTCAGGAAGCGGGGTGCCGTCACCGTGAGGCCCGTACATGTTGTTGTTCCATGTCTGAGGTCCCGGCGCAGGCAAGATCCAATCGCTGGGGTCGTTGGTGGGAACGAGCGTGCTTTGTTGAAGGAACCAGTTCTCCATCGTGTAGCCGCTCTGTTCAGCCTTGGCCTGAAGGATTTCAGGAGCGATGGCCTCTTTGCGTATCTTGTGAAGTCCGGCCGACATACTTCCCGGAGAAGCAGCGGCCAAGACGATGAGACCGATGACGGACACGGCCAAGCCAATCGGGTCACTCACGGCAGCAACAACCCCGATGCCGGTGATGATGAGCCCCAACACCCAAAGAATCCATCCTCCGAAGGTGTACGGCAGGGTCAGTTTGAAGCCGCCGCCGATGAAGTCGATGTTGTGTTGGTTCATACCTCTCCTAAAGGTAGGTCGGCCATAACTTTGATTGAAGCCAAAGGCTCATACCAATCCATCACCAAACTCCTTCCTCTTTACAAGAGGGCGTTCGATATTCAACGGTTGAGGATAGGCAAGAAAGCATTGGCCGCCTTTTCACACGCATTTGCGACATCGTCCAGGCGCTGGAGAACCCTGTACATATGCATGGCTGCCAACGGAGCATCATCCCCGTTGGAGAAGACGTAAGCGGCAGCCTTTGCTTCAACACCATCGGCTTCGTGCTCTTTGAAGTTCACTTCACGAATCAACTCAGCGAGCTTGTCTTCAGCCGCCTTGGTTTGGCCGCTGATGGTGAAGTCTCGAAGGGCCTCCACCGCATCCTCGTACTTTGCTACGGTATCAGATACGGCCTTTGCCATGGCCTTGAGGTTTGCCTTTGCTTCTTCGTCATCAAAGAGCGGACGGAAGGCCAACTGTTCTGCTACATTCTGAGCATAGTCAGCAATCCTGTCCTGTCGACTCACCATGTAAAGGAAGTCGTCGATTGATGTATGCACACCAAATCGCCGGTCGTTCATGGCCAATCGCCGCACTTCTGCCTTGACATAGTCGGCTTTGAGCTCGGTCTTGATCGTCATCTCAATGGCATCGGTTGCATCTTCACCATCGCAGGCCGCATTCACTGCCTCCAACATATACTCAACCGTCTCTTCGACGGCTCGTGCGTGCTCGTGGAACAACTCAAACGGCGTCACTTCATGTCCGTCGCCACCAACATCGGAAAGGGCATCTTCAACATGGACCTCTGAACCACTCTTCCAAATAGCGACACCGACCGCTATGAAGGCGAGTGGCAATATCACGATCATATTGAGGGCGTCTCCGCCAGAGGCAACAAACAACACGACAGCGCCAAAGGCGGCAGCAGGAACACTTGCCACCCAAGACGCAGCAATCTTCCCAAAGACACGGAAGTCAACCGCCTTGGCACCACCTGCAAGACCAACGCCAACCACGGCGCCAACCAAGGTATGCGTGGTTGAAACCGGCACAGCGAGGAAAGGCATTGAGAAGACGAGGATGGTGGTTGCTGCGCCAAATTCAGCAGCAAAACCGCGTGTGGGCGTGATGTCGGTGATTTTCTTTCCGATGGTCTCCATAACACGCCAGCCCCACGTCAGGACACCGACGGCGATACCAGCGGAACCCAAGAGCACCAACCAGAGTGGAATTTCAGCCTTCGCGGCCAGCTGACCGGTTTCACTGCTGAGGACCTGCCACACAGCCGCCATCGGTCCGATGGCGTTGGAACGGTCGTTGGCACCGTGAGCGAATGCAACGTAGGCCGCCGTGATGATTTGAAGCCAAACGAAAATTCGCTCAACGCCCTTGAACCCACGCTTTTCTTCGTTGATGTCGATGCGTTGAAGCACGGCATAAAGGACCACGCTCGAAATAACACCGATGACGGCAGCCAGCATGATGGAGTTGATAGGGATCCAAGCATTCTCCGCCCAGGGGTCAAAGACACCGTTTTCCTTGACAGGCAACCAATCGTTCTTGTCTTCGATCCAACCGTTGGAAGCCGCCTTGGAAATGAAACCCTTGAGGGCTTTGTACTGCAGTGCCAGACCAAGAACGAAAAACGTCGGGAAAGCAAGTATTGGGGCAAGCCACATGGAGCGCTCAACAGGGTTGTCGTTGTCAAGAATGAGCTTCTTGATGATGATAAACGAGAAGAAACCGATTAAACCACCCATCAATGGACTCGCCACCCAAGACATGACGACTTTACGAACAACTTCCCAATCGATGAGACTGGTTGAGTATTTCACCTCGAGGATGAGCCCTACGCCGAGGATACCGCCAATGATGGAGTGCGTGGTTGATACGGGGAGGCCATAGCGTGTAGCGATGGTCAGCCACGTTGCGGCCGCCATCATGGCGGCAATGAAACCAAGAGCAATGTCAGTGGAAAAGACTTCATCAACCATCGGGTCTGCGAAATCCACACTGAGAATCCCTTTGCGAACGGTATCGGTAACCGCATCACCCGCAAAGAACGCTCCCGCGAATTCAAAGACAGCGGCGATGATCACCGCTTGCTTGAGCGTGAGGGCACGGGACCCAACCGATGTACCCATTGCATTCGCAACATCGTTTGCGCCGATGTTCCAGGCCATGTAGGCACAGACAATCAAGGCCAATCCAATCAGAATAACCGTCAGAGGTTCCATGAATCTCCCAGCGTGACTCAATACTTATACTAGTGGGAGTATATTCTATATAGTAATATATTCTCAAAGAATCATGGCTCTTGGACCCGGTGATCACGACGTTCGAAAACTGCAGGCAACCGGTGGAAGCACCTTCACCTTGAGCCTTCCAAAGCCTTGGGTTTTACACAATCAACTTGAGCCCCGGTCATCGTTGAAGGTCGACTGGCGACCAAGCGGAGCACTCCGAATTACACCGTTGGAACAAAATCAACGCGTGGAGCGACATGTCCGCTTTACCCTCGAAGACATTCCTGAAAACAGCCTCCACGACCACCTGATGGGCGCTTATATTTCAGGAGCCGATGTCATCGTCATTTATCATTCAGCAGACCATGCTTCACCGACTAAAACCGTGCGGCGATTTCTTCGCTCAACGCGTGGTTTTGAAATCGTGGAACAAAACCAAACGAGCACGGAACTGAGATGCTTGCTCAATCCAGGCGACATGCCCCTTCACGCCAGTCTCAAGCGCATGTATTTGCTCGTCTCCTCACTGGTTCGTGATTTGCAGGAGGTGTTTGCTGGCGGGGATATTGAGTTTCTTTCCGATCATGAGGAACGGGAAGGCGAAGTTGACAGCTTGCTGTATCTTATCGAACGTCAAATTCGTATCGTGTTTGAGTCCTATCAAGCCGCCTCACGTTTGGGCGTCTCACGAGGCCAAGCCCTCGAATACGCCAATCTGGCGCGATGTCTCGAACGCATGATGGATCACGTGAACAACGTGTCAATGTTCCTCATCGGACACGAGGAACACATCCCTTTCCTCAATTTGACCCCTCCCATCCAACAACTCCCTCTTTGGCAAGAATCGCTCAAGGAATTGATGATCAACATTCGAACTCAAGATTCATATCGAATTGAAGCAGCTCGCCATCAACTCAAGACATTACAAATCGAGTTAAAGGCCTATGAAACCTCTATTTTTGATGATGAGAAAAAAAATCAGCAAATGGCCTCTTCATTGTCCATCTCTGAATCCGTTCGGCGATTGTGCGCTTACTCGAGGGATTTCGGAGAAATCCTCCTTAACATGAAATTGGCGAGCCTTATGATAGAAGTCAGAGAGAACTAGCATCTGAGGAATGCAGGAGGCAGGATTCGAACCTGCGAACCGTTACGGACTGGGACCTCATCCCAGCGCCTTTGACCAAGCTGGGCGACTCCTGCGCCGGTCTTCGCTCTCACCTCGCGTATATCAACACCGCGACCTTTCCTCAAGCCTGCTCGTCGTGAAAGACGGCGACTTCGTCCAGCGTTTTCCGGTGAATGTCGGGAACCTCAGCATCGTCTGCAGGATAGCCAACAGGCATCACGAGCATGGCTTCTTCGTGCTTTGGCCGACCAAGGATTTCTCGAAGGAACCCCATGGGTGAAGGGGTGTGTGTAAGGGTCACGAGGCCCATGTTGTGAACGGCTTGAATGAACATGCCTGCGGCGATACCGCACGATTCGGTGGCGTAGTAGGTTGGCCCCCACGCTCCGTTGGGTCGCTGGCGCTTCTTTTGCTTGAACAGCACCACCACCCACGGCGCATCGGTCAGGTGAGGCTTGACCGCGTCGGTTCCCAGTGGCGCCAGCACTTCCGACCAGGCCTCCGGCATCCGCTCTGAGTAGGTTTTCCGCTC
This sequence comes from Candidatus Poseidonia sp., assembly GCA_030741355.1. Classification (GTDB taxonomy): domain Archaea; phylum Thermoplasmatota; class Poseidoniia; order Poseidoniales; family Poseidoniaceae; genus Poseidonia. The sequence goes on from JASLVM010000042.1 coordinate 12,663, forward strand.
TTCTTCTTCCGCTGCTTGTCGAATTTTCTGTTGCAGTTCAGCGTTGCGAATGGCCACCCACGTCCACGGTTGAAGGTGGGCGCCGTTGGGCGCGGTCGAGCCCGAAAGAATGGCGAGTTCCACCAACCTGCGAGGCACGTCTTGCGTTGAGAAATGGCGCGTCGTACGGCGTTGAGCGAGCTCAGCATAGTTCGCTTCTGCCAGGGCGATCATGTCCTCAGCCGACCGACCGGTCCACTTCAGGGGGATGAACGGATGGTCGTCCATGACACGCACCTTCAGATCCAGCCGTAGACGCCGTTGAGGAGATAGAGGCAGAAGCCAAGCGGCACGGCGTAAAGGGAGAAGCGCCACAGCGAAAATACCCAAGGGCGGTCGCCAACCACTGCCTCAACTTTGTCACCTACGGCTTCTCCCACTCCGACAACGAGTTCCTCAACCAAGCGGTCTTCCATGAGGCTTTATTTTCGCAAGCCGTATCTATTCCTTTTCATCGCGTTGGTGCATTGCCCCTTGAATTTCGAGATGGAGTTCGTTTCGTCGCATGAACGGCAACGTTGTCCACGGATTTTCATAGACAGCGAGAACAGCAGGGCCTACGGGGCTGAACCCTTCTTTGGTGATGGCCTTGCGTAATTTTTGTTCGATTCGTGCCGTTTTCCCAGCGGTTGTTCGTCCCGAAAACGAGAACACAGCCACCTGTTTTTCCGCCTGTTCAAGTAAGAGCACGCCCGCATCGTGAGGAGCAGGTAACGAATCGAGGGCATAGGCCGAAGGCATCGTGAACGCCAACCAACTGACATCGTTCTCGTCCCACATGCTGACAGGAGCCGTCATGGCGATGGATTCACCGGTTTGATTTCCTCCGAAGATGTAGCGCGCCACTCGCTGAAAACCACCTGATGCTGACCCTCTGGTGTTCATTTGAACTCGGGCTTGGATGTTGGTGTGATAACGACGGATTTCGAAATCGCTGAACGACTGAACAAGGTCGTACTTTGGCTCTTCGAGTTGGGAGGCCACGCTTTTCCCACCCGCCTCATTGGTTTGAGGTGTTGTGTTCACTCGGCCACCGCCCTCGTAGGCGAAGCCAGGCTTCACTGCAGAACATCAAGCCGTACACGGAAGCGAGCCATAATGTCGGTCTACCCCATGTTGAGAGCGATGAACCGTCGGGCAACACGCCGCTTTGGAAGGCGAGCAAGCAACACAGCCAAACGAGCGTGGCACCGTGAACCATCCATCGCACGGCGCTGAGCAGTTCTCGCGAGGTCGCCTTCATCTCGGTCAGTTCGGCTTTCGTGAGAATGGCCGATACACCCACGATTTTGTCGAGCGCCGAGCCCCCGTTCCAGCGTATTCTTCCGAGTTGGAATCGCGTGAGGTACTCGATACCAGAGAATAACGTGACCCAAACCACCACCACCTCGAGGAAGGGCTCAGCCCCGCGCAAGTCCAGTGAACCCCAAACCGTCCAGCCGAGCAACACCCAAAGCCAAACGATCTGAAGCATTTGGAAGGTATGGGCAAATCGACTCAGTTTCTGTAAGAGTTCTGTGTCGTGCCCCAACACCCACTCCAACACCAACACGCCGACCGCTGCCAAACAGGTCGTAGCACTCACGAGAAGCCACCATCCAGACAGGTCAGCGTCCCGCCATGCCAACATCAGGGCCGCCATCACCCAACCGAGGACCATCACGGTCGCCACGTTGGTCGCCGCCTGCATGGTGTAGAGCGGGTCTCGACCGTCTCGAAGCACGGCGAGACCGCCCATGAGTTTCACTTCAAACGCAGAATCGTCAACGATGCCATGGCCTGCGGCCGCCATGCCGCCAGCGGATTTGATGCGGGCCGCTTCGACGATGCTTTCCGCAGCGCCGTGCTCCCAGGAATCGCCACCGCTCCACGACGAACCTCGACTGGCGGCGTGAGCAGCGCCTGCACCACGAGAACGCCCTCTTCCTGCCGAACGGGTTTTGGCCCAAGCTCGTATTTCAGGCGTGATGATTTCCTCCACCTGGTCCTCGTTCAGCGGTGCTCCGTGGTCGGTGTAGAGCCAGCGGCATTGGATGGGAACGGGATTGGGGTCTACGTCCGGGGCGACCATTTGGAATTGACCGGGCCCAAGTGTTGGAAGTTGAGCCACCAAATCTTGGTCGCCCCCGCTTTCTTTCAACAAGTGACGAACCTTTTCGACATCTTGCGGTTGCGTGAATCGCCCGATGAACGTGGTGTTCGCTTGGGCCAGAATTTTGTAGTCGACGTCGCTGACGTTTTGGGTGGCAAGCACACAGGCCACGCCGTATTTCCGCGCCTGCTTGAAGATGAGTTTGATGAGGTCCTTTGCCGGAGGGTTTCGTGGATGCGGCGGCAGGTAGGGCGCTACTTCATCCATGAAGAAGAGCAACTTCAGTTCCCCGTCAGCGGGTTGTTGAGTGAGCATCCAATCGTAGAGTTCCCGAGACAATTCTTGAACGAAGTACTGTTTTTGGTTTTCATCTTGAATGGTGTTGAGATAGACGATGTTGAGCGGGATTTTTCCTGGGACGGCCGGCTCAACAAAGGCATCGATGTCAATGGGTACGCCGTTGGAAAAGAGCAGTTGGTTCACGCCGGAAGAAAACGCAGCCAGGCGGCGCGCAAGGTCATTGCGCGTGGTTTTCGGCAGGCGCTCTTCAAAATCGGTCAATCGGTGCTCGAGCATGACCTCTTTCCAGGTGGGTGGGTCCATCCGGTCTTCTTCGTCATCGGCGAAACAGTCGGGATAGAGGTGGCGAATGAATTCCTGATGCGGTTCTCGTACCACGCGAGCCAAGGCTTGGAAATCACCGACGTCCAAACCGCACCGTGTGCCTTCGACGAGGATTTCGTACAGGAAGGGTTTGACGGTTTTTCCTTGCGTTTTTTCCACGTCAAAACCGGCCAGATTAGCAAATCCAGCGGCGACCATGTCCCAAGCCGTGATGGCTTCTTCAGCGTCCAGATCGGCCGGTGGGGCGCGAAACGGGTCAATGCAGAGCGGTAGACCTTTGCTGCGCAACGGCGTCCAAATGCGCACTTCACATCGGTCAAGCAGTTGCTTGGCCCTCGCAACGATCCCGTCCTTTTCCTCGAGCTCAACCAAATCGATGCCGAGGGCTAAACGAGCAAGGTCACCTTGCGGGTCAATGATGAGGGAGGGGATACCGGCGAGTGCCGCTTCTTCGATGAGGGCCTTGGCCATGACGGTTTTTCCTGAACCGGTTGAACCTAGCATCGCACCGTGTCGAGCAAGAACCTGAGGGGCGATGTCAATCGGCTCTCCGGTATCTCGTCGTGCACCGAGAAACAACCCCTTGGGTTTGTACTGGCGGGCCGAAGGTGAGGCAACTGAAGGTGAAGGGGCCTCTTCGACGGACGGGTGTTCGTTGAATAAATCATCAACAAGCCCACCAAACGGCAGACCATCCACGATGTCAGGGCTGGGTGAAGACGCCGGCTCAACACCCTCCTCCGGAGACACCATGTAAGGCCGAAGTTGGTTGGGGGTCTTCAAAGGCGCGACGGGAGGGTGGCCAAAACGCACACTCAAGGAGGAGGAGGAACACGCCGAGGCATGGAACGCATCCCCATGGCTCGCCCCTCTTGGGACGGAGAGATGCGAACGGCTGCGGTCAACACCCTTGACTCCCTCCATTGGGTGAAGGGCCCCGAAGGCAAAGCGTTTGGAAAGGAATTTTCCGAGTATTGTGGGGCCGTTCAGGGAACACCCTGTCAAAGCGGTTCGGTGGCTCTCTGGGGGGCGCTGCGCCTCCTCAACATCGGCCCCGGGGACGAAGTTCTTGTTCCATCCCTGACCTACATCGCCACGGCGACGTGTGTTTCTTTGGTCGGCGCGACACCGGTGTTCGTCGATGTTGAACCCGACCACTGGTGTGTTGACCTCGCCTCTCTTGAGGCAGCCCAC
>JASLVM010000043.1 GCA_030741355.1 Candidatus Poseidonia sp.
ACCCGCTTCAACAGCGTTTCGAACATTCTCTGCGGTGCGTAGGCCTCCCCCGACCAATAAGGTCAGGCCAGAAACGGATGCTGCTCGCTTGATGAGGTCGGGGTGGACAGGTGTTGAGGCCCCGCTTCCAGCCTCCAAATAAAGCAAAGAGAAACCGTACATCTTGGCGCACAAGGCGTAGGCATGCACCAAGTCTCCATCCTCGGATTGAATCAAGTCAGCCGCGCCGACCTCCCCGACCCGACCGCCTGGTGCACAGACGACATACCCGGTTGGCAGCGCCTCTACGCCGAATCGGTCAAGATGGGGGGCGCCACGAACTTGTTCACCGACCAAAAATTCCCGCTTGGTTGAATTCATCAGCATCATGAACGTGATGGCATCGGCAGCAGGTGAAAGAGCATGAGCGCCTCCAGGGAACAAGACAACAGGAATATCCCAGCCGTGTTCGTCGCCGGTTGGGTCTTGGCTGGCCGCAAACATTCGAAGTTCGAACGCTTCCTGAATCGCCGTACAAGTGGCATGCACCACGTCATCTGGTGTGTCGGTTGAGCCCCCCACGAAAATCATCTTCGAACCGCATTCAACGGCGAGCATCGCGCGCTGTGCAGCGATGTCAGGGGATTGCTTGGCCGGGTCAATGAGCGTGATATGGCGGGCGCCGTTGGTTGGTCGCTGAACCTTTTCCAACACCGTGGATTCTCCGACGTTCATGAGCCTCACAACAAGGTCAGTGAGGAAAGGGCATAGGGGTTGCGCCCAAGATGAAGGAGAGCGAGCCTTCTCAAGGGTTCACCGCTTGGGGTGGCTATGGGCGAAGCAGGGCCGTTCCGTCGCTTGCTCAATTACATGCGGCCCCATCGCAAAACGGTCCGTTTGGCGGCTTTTTGTTCCGTGTTCAACAAATTCTGGGACCTTGCCCCTCCCCTTCTCATCGGACTGGCGGTCGATGTCGTGGTGTTGCGAGAAGACTCCATCCTCGCCGGTGCCGGTTTGGTCGACCCTTGGCACCAACTGGTCCTCCTCTCCGTTCTGACGTTCCTCATATGGGGGCTGGAATCCTTGTTCGAATACTTCTACGGTGTTTTGTGGCGAAATTTGGCGCAAACCGTTCAACATGAGTTGCGTTTGGACACCTTTGACCACGTGCAGAAACAAGGCATGGTGTGGTTTGACGAGCGCCAAAAGGGCGATATCTTAGCCATTCTCAACGACGACATCAATCAATTGGAGCGTTTTTTGGATAAAGGTGCAAACGACTTGCTTCAAGTCAGTACAACCGTCATCGTGGTCGGTGCTGTTTTCTTGTTGATTTCATGGGAAGTTGCGCTGTTTGCGGTCCTTCCCATTCCGCTGATCGTGTGGGGTTCGTTCCGGTACCAGCGAAGTTTGGAGCCGCGCTACGCCAAGGTTCGAAACGCTGCAGGACAAATGAACGCCCTGCTCGAAAACGATTTGTCTGGCATGTCAACCGTTCAATCCTTTACCGCTGAAGCCAATGAGTTGCGAAGGGTTGAGACGCTCAGTAACGCCTACAGAGATGCCAATCGAGAGGCCATACGCTTGTCCGCTGCTTTTACCCCCCTGATCCGAATGGCCATTCTCGTGGGCTTTACCGCTACCCTCCTTTTGGGGGGTTGGTTCACCCTCGAAGGCACCATGGCCGTGGGAGCCTATTCTGTGTTGGTCTTCATGACCCAACGTTTGTTGTGGCCGTTGACTCGGCTTGGAGAAACGTTTGACTTGTACCAGCGGGCGATGGCTTCATCCACTCGCGTCCTGGATGTGTTGGGGTCTCCGGTCGAATTGCAACAAGGGGATTTCGTGCCCGGGGGGGAAGAGAAATCCTCTTCCCTGACTTTTGAGGGGGTCTCGTTTGGCTATCAAGGAAGGGAGCCGTTGTTCGAGAATCTTTCTTTGGAGTTTGAACACGGGAAAACCACAGGGGTTGTCGGCTCAACCGGTGCTGGGAAAACCACGCTTGTTCGGCTCCTGCTGAGGTTTGCAGAACCACAAGAAGGCCATGTTCGCTGGTGTGAACAACCGTTGGATTCATGGAAATTGCATGCTCTTCGTTCCTCGATTGCCCTGGTTGACCAGCACATCACCCTGTTCCCAACCACCATCATGGAAAACATCCGATACGGCAAACCAGCAGCTACCGATGACGAGGTTGTCAGGGCAGCGGAAGTCGCCGAGGCTGCATCTTTTGTCGCTGACCTACCCGATGGTTGGGGAACCATGGTCGGCGAAGGAGGTCATCGATTATCCGGTGGTCAACGCCAACGCGTAGCCATTGCTCGTGCGGTTCTCAAGGACGCCCCGTTGCTTATTCTCGACGAAGCAACCTCCGCGGTGGACAACGAGACGGAAGCTGCACTTCAGCGGTCTATTCAGCGTATTTCTCAAGGAAGAACCGCTATCGTGATCGCCCATCGACTCTCCACCGTTCGACACGCCAACCGTATTTTAGTGCTCGAAAACGGAGTCGTGGTCGAAGACGGTACGCATGACGAGTTGGTTGAGATGGGTGGGGTTTACGCCCGATTATGGTCGGTTCAGACTGGAGATGTATGAGAACCGATAGAAAGATCGGGTTAAATTTAGCAAAAATACACCTGTTTAAGTACTCATCCGAAAAGTCGTCGGGTTGAGAACCATGATAACAGAAAAATTCTCGAAAACAACGAGCCTGCTTTTAATCGCCACCTTCGCCCTTGCCATGGCAGGGAGCGTGTCTGCTGCTGAAGCCGTCGACCCTTACGGAGTGACTTCAGACGGTCTGCCAACGTTCCTTTCCGATGATGAAGGCAACAACGCCTTGGAATTGGTCACCTTCTTCCTCTTCTTCGTTGGGTACATCGCCATGGGTGCTGCCTTTGTCTTCTTTATGGCAGAGCGCAACTCCGTGGCACCACAATACCGCACGACCATGACCATCTCGGCCTTGATCGTCGGTATTGCCGCCTTCCACTACTACTACATGCGCGGCGTGTACGCTGACTACGGCGAAGTCTCCATCGAATACCGATACATGGACTGGATCATCACCGTTCCATTGATGGCTCTCAAGTTCCCTTCCTTGGTTGGAAAGGACGCCATCACCGACGAAAAGGTCCTCGGTCTCGGCTTCACCGGCATCTGTTTCTCTGGTGCCCTCATCATGATTGGATTCGGCTACCTCGGCGAGTCCGGCGCCATTGACGGCATGCTCGGTCTCGTCCTGGGTGGTGTCGGCTGGGCCATGATTATCGTGGCTACCGGTACCCCATGGACATCCGGCAAGGGTGTCGACAACAGCAAGATCGCTCCTGAGCTCATGTGGAGCACCAACGCTCTCCGCTGGTTCATCTGCGTCGGCTGGGTCATCTACCCCATCGGCTACTTGTTCAACCCAACTGCAGGCGTCTCTGATGCTGTTTCGGCCGAAGTCATGGCTGTCCTGTACAACATCGCTGACATCATCAACAAGATCGGATTCGGTGTCGTTGCATGGATGGGTGCCAAGAAAGCTACCGAAGCCATCGCCGCTGCTGAGTGATTCCTCACGAGGTTCTCCAACCCCCCTCTGAAGCGGGGCGGCTCCGGCCGCCTCGTTTCTCTTGGGATTGGTTTTTGAAACCCCCAACGGACTCATTTACCAGACGTTTCGAATCGCCTCATCAACGCCTCAAGCGTGAACGATGGTGCTTTTCGTTGCAACCATGTACCGACAAACACCCAGGTCGTTGTGTACAACAGAACGACCAAAACGGTGAACGAAGGGTTCCATTGATGCACATCTTCGTACGTATGGAAAAGAGCGAACGGTAGGAAGTGCAGAACATACACGGTCAACGACACACGGCCGAGATCGGCCAGTCGATGCACCGGTGAGAAACGCTCAGCACACCACCACAACAAGCTCAATCCCGTTATGGCAGCCACAAGAAACGCTGCGTTGGCGGGAAAGAACGTCAGAAAAGCATCTCCAGTAGGAAGCGCCCAAGGGCGCCCCTCTCGAAGGCTCAAGACGAGGAGAATCGCCGATACGAACAGCCCGATGGTTGCTAATGAACGGAACCACTGCTGCCGCCGAGCATTCTCTTGGAACGAGGCTGCGGTCAGTCCAAACCAAGCGAAAAGGACCCATGGGAAGACAGGATACAGACCTGTGAACATCAAATGATGCACCAGAACAGCAGGCGTCCCCGTCGAGACGCGGGCATCCCATTGCGATGGGCCTTGCCAGTCTCCGAACAACAACGCTAGAGAACAGACGGTCACAAGTGCGAGAAAGAAACGGCGTGAGGGGGCATTCCCACGCATCTGAACGCTTCTCCAAATCGGTTCAACAAGAATCAGGACACCCATCAAGGAAAGGACGCCCGGCGTCCATGGATCAAAGAGGTGCGGTGCGCTCAAGTTAACGGCGAGTTGGCAGAGAAAGAGAAAACCGGCCCTCCACACACGTTTGCCCAACGTCAACGTTTTTTTTGCCATGCCCCAGCCAAATAAAGCGACGAAAAGAGGGGCTGCGAGACCGCCGGCGGCTGAAACAAAGGCCCCAAGGAGGAGCCACGAACCCGTGAGGGTCGGCTCCCATGTGGCCGCTGCATGAACCAGTACCATCAGCACAACGGCCAGCCCACGAAGGCCATCGATGTGGACAAGACGACCGTGTTCGTTCATGTCTGACACTCAAGAACGCTGTTTCACGTATTCGACGGCGTTGCGGAACAGTTGCAGGCCTTCACCTTCCCATCCGCCCAAGCCATCGGTCGAATCGTTGATGTCTTGCCGCGTGTGCATCGGATGGAGCCACCTCGCATAGATCGCTTCGGGGTGAGGCATCAAACCGAAGACGAGCCCGGTTGCGTCGCAAATACCTGCGATGTTTCTCATGCTCCCGTTCGGGCTAAGTGGATAGGGGAGGTTCTCGTCCGTTCTACCGGCTCCAGGAGAGGTCGTGGGGTCAACGTACCGAACGGTGAGTTGGTGTTGGGCGTCAAGACGGTCAAGATCTTCTGACGAAGGCATGACGTACTTTCCTTCTCCATGACGAACAGGACATTCCATTCGGGTCATTCCCTTGGTCCAAATACACGGGCTCTCCGGGTCGAATTCCAGCGTGACCCATCGGTCTTCATATCGGCCACTATCGTTCAGCGTCAAACTCCCGCGTTGAAGGAAATCTGGAGAAGTGCCTGCTTCTGGACCTGGCAAGAGCCCCGTCTTGACCAACACTTGGAACCCGTTGCAAATACCGATGATGGGTTTTCCAGCGTCAACAAAATTTCGCAAAGCGTCCCGCATAGCAAATCGCATACGATTTCCAAGGAGTCGTCCGCTTCCAAGGTGGTCTCCAAAAGAAAAGCCACCTGGGACAGCGAGAATGTCGTAGTCTTCCAACTGTTGATCGCCCGAGATGAGGCGGTTCACATGAAGGCGGTCGGCCGTCGCCCCAACCAGTTCGAAAACAGCTTTTGTTTCATGGTCGCAGTTGATGCCAAAACCAAACAAGACCGCTACGCGTGGCGTCATTAAATCACCCCTCCAGTCAGGTCCAACGTGCCTTTCCAAAGGCTTGCCATGGTCTCAACGTCCAGTTGCACCAACGCCTCATCACCGTCCATGATGGTCAGATGGGGCGCCGCCTCAACCGTTCCCAACACCGTGGTGGGGTGGCCTTTCATCTGAGAAAGGAAGGTTGCTTCATGCTCGGCCGGGACGGCCACCACGATTCTGCCAAGCGATTCGCCCCAAAGTCGGCCCCATACATCGCCGGTCCCGGTGCCGTCAATATCGACCGCTGCACCGATTCGCCCGCCGATGCACATTTCAGCAAGAGCCACCGCCAAACCTCCTTCACTGCAATCGTGGGCGGTTCGAACCAAGCCTGCTCGAATGCACTGAGACAGGGCCCTGTAGGTGGAGAGGTTTTGTTCTGGGTGGGGTAGAAGAGGGACGTGGCCACCCACGCCAGCGGCTTGGCCGTTTTCGGTCAACATGAAGGCCAGTTCGGAGGCCCCAAGTTCTTGTTTTGATTCGCCGACGAGGTAGATTTTATCCCCGCTGAATTTGAAATCGCTCGTCGCACTCTTTCGAACATCGGGGTGGTCCCCAAAGAGTGAGAAAAGAAGCGTTGGAGGGATGGAAATTTTCTCTGGGCCTGAGCCGTAATCGTTTTTCATCGAATCTTTTCCACTTACGCATGGAAGGCGATAGGCCCTGCAGACCCGTTCAAGCTCACGGTTTGCACGAACGAGTTGGGCTAATTTGAATCGGCCATCAGGGGTTTTGGTTGATTCAATGGGGTCGGGCCAGCAAAAGTTGTCCAACCCGGCCATTTTATCGACGTCTAAACCAACACACACGGCGTTTCGGACCGCTTCATCGATGCTGGCAGCGGCCATGGCCCCAGCGTCAATGTCCGAATACCTTGGTGCAATGCCGCACGAAATAACAAGGCCGTGGGGGTCGCCGTGAATGGGTGCGATGACGCCGGCATCGCCGGGTCCATCTCGTTCAACACCGACGAAGGGTTTGATGGCGGTTTGGGCAATGACCTCGTGGTCGTATTGCCGAACCCAAGTTTCCTTACTCGCAATGTTGGGGCGTTGAAGCATACCCTGGAGAAGTTCGGAGTGATCTGCACCGCTTGGCGGTACGAAAGAAGGAAGTTCAGGTGGACGCCATTCGGATTCTAATTGCAGTTGAGGGACGCCTTCGTGAAGGAATTCAATGGGAAGGTAAGCCACCGTAGCGTCTGCATAGCGAACATGAAACATACCGGTTGACGTGAACGTTGCCACGGCGGTGGCTTCCACTTCATGCAGGTCGGCAAGGGCCTCAAAGGCAGCCTGGTCTTCGGGCTTCACCGCGATGGTCATGCGTTCTTGACTTTCGGAAACGAGAATTTCCCAAGGAGAAAGCCCCGCCTGCTTGAGCGGAACTTTCGCCAAATCAATCTCGCACCCATTCGTGTATTCGGCCATTTCGCCGATCGAAGAGGACAGCCCGCCGGCGCCGTTATCCGTGATGCACGTGATGAGGCCAGCGTCACGGGCTTCAAGCACCATGTCGAGCATTTTCTTTTGCGTGATGGGGTCGCCGATTTGGACGGCGCTGGAAGGGGATTCCTCGGTTAGTTCTAGCGAAGAGAAAGTGGCGCCGTGAATGCCGTCGTATCCAACACGCCCGCCCACCATGTAGACGATGTCGCCTGAAACGGGGGTTTTGACGTGCGATGGGCGCCCGTCTGGTAGGTGCCTGGGCATGATGCCAACGGTGCCGCAATAGACCAACGGTTTGCCGATGTAGCGGTCATCAAAGACGATGGCTCCGTTCACGGTTGGAATGCCTGATTCATTTCCACCCACACGAACCCCCGCATGCACGCCGCGAAGAACACGGGAAGGGTGGAACAGGTTCTCGGGAAGTTGACCTTCCCAATCGGGAGGGCCGAAACAAAACACATCGGTGTTGGCAATGGGGCGGGCACCGAGCCCGGTTCCAAGGATGTCCCGATTCACGCCGACGATGCCGGTCATGGCGCCGCCGTACGGGTCAAGGGCTGAGGGCGAGTTGTGTGTCTCGGCTTTCATGCAAACGCTCCACGTGTCGTCCCACGCGATGACACCTGAATTGTCGTGAAAAACCGAGAGAAGCCAATCAACGTCCTTCTGCATGTCGTGCGTGGGCTTCATGATGTGGGTTTTGAACAAAGAATCGACGACGGTGTCCTCGCCGGTCTCGTGATCGACGTGGTGGATACGTGAGGCGAAAATTTTGTGTTTGCAGTGTTCGCTCCATGTTTGTGCCAAGCATTCCAATTCCACATCGGTTGGTGCGTTGGGTGAAATCCCCATTTCAGTACGGTATTGGCGAACGGTTTCATCGCGATAGTGGGCTTGAATGGCGTGCATTTCGTTCAGATTCAACGCGAGAAGACCGGTGGTGGAAATCTCTTCCAGCGTCGCGTCATCGCACTCGAGGTCAATTGATTGGGGTTCGATGAAGACCTGTTCGGGAGGTGTGGGGAACGTCAACTCTGGCCATGATTGGGCTTCACAGGCGTTTCGGTCAGCGATGAGGGCACGCTCAATCAGCCCGTTGTGGAGGGTTCCTGCAAGCCATGAGGCGTCGCAATCGGATGGAAGGCCGTAGAATACATAGGTGGTATAGGTCGCAATCTTCGCTTCAACATCGTTTGGAAAAAGAGTGAGAAAACCATCGGTTGCGGCCTTTCCTGGGTTGTCGGTCACTCCGGGCTTGAACCCCACCGTGATGATGGTTTCAGGCCCGTCGGCAAAGGTCGGTGTTGTCAACATGGCCGTGTTGGCGGCGCCGATTTCGATGATGGGGTCCGCAAAGAGGTCGTCCACGCGTTCGGCGACGGCGGAAGGCGGTGTTTCACCGCTGATCAGATAGCCGCAAATTGAGCGAACATTGGTGACGGTGATGTTGTGGTCGGCCTTCAATTGACGGCGAACGACGTCCCCTCGGACATCTCGCATGCCCTCTCCTTGGCGAGGTGTGACTTCTACACGTGTTACCGGCATGCTGCTCACCACGCCCTTTGGGCAAGCAGAGGTTATCCTATGCGCTCTTTGTAGTCTGCGCTTTCACTTTTTCAGCATCTTAGCGAGGAAGTGGCCGGTTGCGCTCTCCTTCACCTTCGCAACATCTTCAGGTGTGCCAACGGCAATGACCTGCCCCCCGCGCTCGCCGCCTTCAGGTCCCAAGTCAATGACCCAATCACAGGATTTTACCACATCCAAGTGGTGTTCGATGATGATGATGGTGTGGCCCTTGTCGCGAAGTTGCTGCAACACCGTGATGAGTTTCGCCACATCACTGAAGGAAAGTCCCGTCGTGGGTTCATCCAAGATGTACACGGTGTGCTTGTTTGGCATTCGGCGTAATTCACTCGCTAATTTTACTCGCTGCGCTTCTCCACCGGAAAGGGTGGTCGCCGGTTGACCAAGACGGATGTAGCCAAGGCCAACGGCGTGCAATGTCTCCAACGTTCGGTGGATTTTTCGATGGTTTTTGAAGAACTCAACGGCCTCTGAAACGGGCATTTCGAGCACGTCGTGGATGTTCTTACCCCGCCATTCAACCTCCAAACATTCCCGAGTGTACCGCTTCCCGTTGCAAACATCACAGGTGATCCAGACATCGGGGAGGAAGTTCATTTCCAATTTGATTGACCCGCCGCCGCTGCATGCTTCGCATCGACCGCCTTTCACGTTGAAACTGAATTGTCCCGGCTTGTAGCCGCGCTCTTTCGAAAGTTTGGTGTTGGCGAAAAGAGAGCGAATTTCATCGAACACTTTGGTGTAAGTGGCAGGGTTTGAACGAGGTGTACGCCCGATAGGGGATTGGTCGATGATGATGGTTTTGTCAACGTGTTCCACGCCCTCAAGGCTTTGGTGGCGCCCGGGTGCTACGTCTGCGCGATGAACCTGGCGTTGGAGTGCTGGGGCAAGAATGCCGGAGACCAACGACGATTTTCCGGAACCAGAAACCCCAGTAACTGCGGTCATGCAGCCAATGGGGAAGGAGGCGGTGATGTTCTGGAGATTGTTGTGGCGCGCCCCTTTGACGGTGAGGTGGTGTTTTCCGGGAGCCGTTCGCTGTTCAGGCCACGGGATGGTTCGACGGCCGCTGAGGTAAGCTCCGGTGATGGATTTCTCGTTGGCCATGACCTCTTCAGGCGTGCCGTTGGCCACCACTTCTCCACCCTCCAGGCCGGCCCCGGGTCCAAGGTCACACAGCCAGTCCGCTTGACGGAGGGTGTCCTCATCGTGCTCCACCACAAGCAAAGTGTTCCCCAAGTCGCTGAGTTCACGGAGGGTCTTCAGCAACCGATCGTTATCGCGTTGATGGAGGCCGATGGAGGGTTCATCAAGCACGTACATGACACCGGTAAGCCGGGTTCCAATTTGAGTCGCAAGACGAATGCGTTGACTTTCGCCGCCGGAGAGGGTGTTCGCTTTCCGGTCAAGTGTCAGGTAATCCAAACCTACGCTGTCGAGAAAGCCAAGTCGCCCCTCAATCTCCTTGATGATTTCAGAACCGATGAACATGCTGCGCTCGTCAAGCGGTTCAAGGAGGTCTTCGAAGGCCGCCGGCGGCCCTTCGCCCTCTGGATTCCAAGCCCGAACAAGTCCGAGTGCATCGTGAACCGAACAAGCACTCACCTCTGGGAGACGAATGCCTCCCACACTGACATAGCGAGCGGCGGCGTTCAACTTCTCACCACCGCAGGCTGGACAATCAAGGTCGGTCATTGAAGCGATGAGACGATTGCGTGTACGTTCGGATGTCGTCTCAGCGTAGGTCTTTTCCAATCGCGGGATGATGCCTTCCCACGGCTTGCTGTACTTGTATTGCGAACCGTTTTCTGAAGTAAATTCGTAATGAATGACCGTTGAACCGGACCCGTACAGCAGGATGTCCTTTTCGTCCTCGTCAAGCATTTCGAAGGGGAGGGTGGTTGAAATGTTGTAGTGGGCGCACGTGCATTCCAGAAGTTTTCGATACCATGAAGGAGACATGGATTGGCGCCAAGGGATCACGCACCCGTTGGAAACGCTCATGTTTCCATCGACAATGAGGTCCACATTGAACTGACGCTGCACACCAAGACCTTGGCATGTGCCACACGCGCCGAGCGGCGAGTTGAAAGAAAACACACGCGGAGAAAGTTCGGGCATGAAGGCCCCGTGTTCGGGGCAAGCGAAGTCTTCAGACCAAGCGATGGTTTGACCCTTTTCAGTCAGGTGGGCATGGGAGTTTTTACTCAGTTTCTCCGGATGTTTTGGTTCTTCCAGACTTTCCACGGCCAAGGTGCCTCCGCCCAACCGGAGAGCGGATTCCACCGCTTCAGTGAGCCGTTGTTTCCGGTCTCGGGTGCAACGTAGGCGGTCGATACGAACATCGATATCGTGGCGGAATGTTTTGTCCAAGGTAGGCGGTTCTTCAAACGAAGTTTCGTGTCCATTGACGCGCCCGTTGAGGTAGCCCTGCTCGACCAGTTGACGGAAGAGTTCGGCGTGGGTGCCTTTGCGAGCTCGGACGACCGGGCTCCAGACGGCCACGCCATGGTCCTCCATTCGCCAAAAGATATCGTCGACGATTTCCTGAACGGTACGGCGAGCCACTTCTTTGCCGCAAGTTGGGCAGTGGGGCTTGCCAATCCTCGCCCACAACAAACGCAGATAATCTTGGATTTCTGTGACCGTGGCCACGGTCGAGCGAGGATTATGGCTGCCTTGTTTTTGGTCGATGGAGATGGCGGGTGAAAGGCCTTCAATGGAGTCGCAGTCGGCTTTTTTCATTTGGCCGATGAACTGTCGAGCGTAGGAAGAAAGGCTCTCGACATACCTTCGCTGACCTTCTGCGTACAAGGTGTCAAACGCAAGGCTGGATTTTCCAGAACCAGAAACGCCGGAAATGACGACGAATTGGCCCTTCGGAAGTTCAACGGAGATGTCTTTGAGGTTGTGGGTTCGTGCCCCTTTGACCTCAATCCATCCGTCTTGACCGGTTGACATAACGGAGTCTCCAATCTGTTCCACCCGTCAACAGTTCTTCAAGTCCTGCTTTTCTTTCACCCAATCCTGAACGAAGCCTGTGGAGGGACAGCGGGGGTTCCCTCTCTCCAAATCTTTGAGAACAAGATGAAGAGATGCTATCTCGTCAGAAACCTTTGGGAAGAGGGGCTTCAAATCGCACAGGATCGTCGGTATCGGGATGGAGAAATTCCAAGGCTGAGGCATGAAGCATCACGCGCTTGTGTGGATTGGTCAGGGCGCCGTGTTGCTCATCCCCGACCACTGGCGTACCGAGGTGTTGCATTGCCATACGTATCTGGTGGCGACGGCCTGTTTCAATGGAGACTTCGACGAGGCTCGTTTCATCCCGGGCATCGATGAGGTGGTAGTGGGAAATCGCTTCTTTCCCTTGCGGATGATTCTTGTTCACCGCCTTGATGTTCAGGTGTTTATCCTCCAACAACCAACTCCGCACCGTTCCTGATGTTGGGTGGGGGGACCCTTCAACCAGTGCCTGGTAGGTACGGTGAACAGTACGGTCATGAAATTGCGCTTGGAGGTCGTTCTTCGCCTGCTTGGTTTTGGCCATGATCATGATGCCTGAGGTCGCTTTGTCAAGACGATGAACGATGAAACACCATGCCTTTTCGTCTGTCCAACGAAGGTAATCCACACAACGGCTGTGAAGCGTGTCTTGTTCCAAACGATCGGTAGCCACCGAGAGAAGATGGTGCGGTTTATTCACCACAAGAAGGGTCGAATCTTCGAACAAAACATCGAGTTCAATGTTTGGTTTTGACTGAGGAGGAGGGGTGCGCTCTTCCGCACGTTGGCGTTGCAATACCTCAATTTCATCCCCGATTTCCAAAGGGTGCTTGGCCCGATGAACCACGGCATCGTTGACCAGCACGCGTCCTTGAGTCAACATCTTTCGCAGTTTGCTGGTGCTTGAAGTGGGATAGAGGAGGCGGAGCGTGGAAAGCAAATCCCCTCCGTTGAGTTCTTTGTGTTTCATTTGGTCACCTACAACACAAGAACGTCAATCCAGCTTCCCACTTCACCCGATTGGCCCGGTTGCAGAAGCGTGAGACCGTCAGCACTCGCAAGACTCTCAAGGTTGCCTGAACCTTGATGGCGGGGTTGATACGCCATCATGCCTTCATCGGTCGATACAAGCGTAACGCGACGGAGTGTGACGCAATCGTTCGTTGATTTCACCGGGTCGCAGAGTTTCGCTCGAATGCTCCATTCCTTTGGTGCGTCCGTGCCAAGCGAGTGTCGAAGGTAGGGCGCCACCAGCATACGAAATACGACATGGCTGGAAACGGGGTTTCCTGGAAGGCCAAACAGCGGCGTGGCGTCCCAGAGACCAAACAGTGGAGGGGAGCCGGGCCGAATCTTCATTCTCCAAAAGTGGATGTCGCCTTCTTCCTCCATCAGCCGACGAACATAGTCGAACTCACCCATCGATACCCCGCCCGATGTGAGGATGATGTCGCAGGTTTTGACCGCTTCATCCAGTGTTTGACGCAAGGCTTCCATGGAATCGGCCACGGAAGGAAACCGAACGGGTGTATGGCCTGCCCATTCGACCAACCCGGCCAATCCGAAGGAATTCGACTCGTAGATTTCGCCGTGCTCGAGGGGTTGTCCTGGCGACTTCAGTTCATCGCCCGTTGAGACAATGCCCACGTTGAGTCGAGCATAAACCGGGACGGTGGCATAACCCATGGTGGCGCACAAACCAACACGAGAAGGGGTGAGGTGTTGGCCTTTGGAGAGCGCAACCTCGCCCTGCCTCAAATTCTCGCCCTTCTTTCGAACAAAATGGGGTTTTGGTGCTTCGAGGAGACGAACATGGAGTTCGTCAACCTCACACCGTTCGATGGGGAGGATGGCGTCGGCGCCCGGCGGCATCGGTGCACCGGTCATGATGCGGACCGCCTCGCCCTCGCCGACGGTGTGATCTTCGTTCGCTCCCGTAGCGGCTTGCAGGCCAACGATGGTCAACGTGAGTGGATAGGTGGCGGCGGTGTCAAATCTACAGGCAAAACCGTCCATGGCAGAGTTATCAAACGGTGGATCGTGCACTTTGCTCGACAAATCTTCAGCCAACACCCGCCCCGTACACCGGTCCAAAGGGAGATGTTCAATCGATGGTTGGATGGGTGTGGCGTTGCAAATCGCTCGCGCTTCTTCAACCGAAATGAAGTACGGGCGGCCATCCATGCTAGCGCCATGAAGGGGTTGTGTTTGAGCATGTGGGTCAACGGTAGAATCATGGAGGGGGGTTCAATGCAAGGTCATGGTTGACGGAGTGGCGCTTGGTCAGGCCATTCAAACCACCTTCGTCACGAGTGGAACGGCCACGGTTGTTGCCACGCTTATCGGTGTGCCTCTTGGGGCGTGGTGCGCCAGACAAAAAAGCGTTCATTTTCAGCGATTGAAGACGCTGATCACGGCCCTTTACGGCTTGCCGCCGGTCGTGGTTGGTGTCTTTGTGTACTCACTTTTTTCAAAGTCCGGGGCCTTGGGTTCTTTGGATTTACTTTTCACGGTTGAAGCCATGATTTTCGCTCAGACATGTCTCATTCTGCCGCTGGTTTGGGGAGGGGCATGGACGGCTTTTGAAGGGGTTGGACAGGATTACAGCGATACACTTTCCACCCTCGGAATCAACCAACGCCAACGCCTGGGTCTGGAAATCCAACTGGCGAGTAACGGCGTGTATCATGCCATCGTCATCGCGTTTGGTCGAGCGATTGCAGAAGTGGGCGCCGTCATCATGGTAGGGGGAAATATCGCAGGAAAGACGCGGGTGATGACCACCAGCATCGTGCTTGAAACATCCAAGGGAAACATGGAGCAAGCCGCTATACTCGGTGTTCTGTTGCTCATGCTTTCGTTGAGTTTGGTCGCCCTTGCAGCCATGGTCCGCCAACAAAGAACAACCACGAAGACGCACGTGGTCGGTGAAGACCTCCCTCGACCCACTCCCTTTGAAGAACGAAGAAGTGAGAACATCAAGGTGGTCAAGGGAGACAGGGTTGTGGTCGATGATGTAATCATCGAATTGGAGCCAGGAACCATAACGGTGGTGGTGGGTGAATCCGGCGCTGGAAAAACCACCTTGCTGAAGGCGCTTGCAGGTTTGGAAGGGCGTGAAGTAACGTGCGGGCCTCACGCCTGCGTCTACGTTCAACAACAACCTGTTATTTTCACAAGTTCAGTGGCTTCCGAATTGATGCTTCCACATCGGCTTTTCCCAGAATTGAAACCATCGGGTAAGGCCTACAGTGGCCTTTTCCAACTGGATGAATTGGAAGGGCAAGGGGTTGCAGAACTCTCAGGTGGTGAGCGACAACGTTTGGTGTTGGCTCGGCAATTTTCCCTGGCTCCCTCTTTGTTATTGGTGGACGAGTGTACCTCCAATCTCGGTTGGCTTCACGTGCAGACCATTGAACAGGAGTTGTTGCGATTGAAGGAGGGAGGAACGTGCATCGTGATGGTCACCCACAACATTCCCCAGGCCCACCGTTTGGCGGACCGTGTGGTGGTGTTGCGAGAAGGAACAGCGTTGGCAGCAGACGATCCCTTTGCAACCTCTCTCCTCAAAGGTGAGTGGTTCGATCAATCGTAAACAAAAAACGCAGCTTCATCGTTGATGGTGTAGTTGGCGATGGTGCTGCGACCTTCATTGAGCAAGTAGGCCTGAAAATCATGAGCGATTGAAGCGTTGGTTTGTGAAACGATGAGGTAGCTGTAAGGATTGGAGACGATCACGTCGTCGAACTCGTAGCGGTCAAGGTCAATTTGTTGTTGAAATTGGAGAGCTGTTCCACGGTCGGAGAGGGTGATGCATGATTTTTCATCGGCCATGTTGATGGCGGCCCCCATGCCTTGGCCAATGGAGTAATACCAATCCCCGGTTGGATGAAGTCCATTCGAATCCTCAACAGTTTCGATGTTTCTTGTCTCGTTAAGATGTCGCCAAATGGCCTGTTCTTTTGCATGCGTGCCTGAATCATCACCTCGGGAAATAAAACAGTGTTCTTCGGATACAATCGTTTCAAAGGCATCGTAAATGGAACCGTTCACATCGATAGGAGAGAGCAGGACAAAGGCGTTGTAGGCAAAGGGAAGACGTTCTTCGGCAAATCCCTCCTCAATGAACGTCGCTTCCTGCTCGGGTGCGTGGACGATGAGTGCATCAACATCGCCTGTTCGGCCCAATTGGAGCGCCGCTCCCGTCCCAACGGCAACGTATTCAATATCGGTTTGGTGAAGGTCTTCAAATTCTTCAATGAGCACATCAAGCAAACCAGAATCACGCATTGATGTGGTGGTTCCAAGGCGAAAGGAAGCGGTTGATTCCTCTCCTGGGGAAAGGCAACCGGAAAGGGGAATGAACAGCAAACTTACGAGAAAAACCCTGAGGTGCATCTCAATCGAACTTCATGACGTGCCCGCACTCAGGATACGTGCACGAAACGGTGTATCGGGACCGTTTTGGCTTTGGAATCTTCAACATTGAACCGCACATTTCGCACTGAACCTTGATGGTTTCTGGACCCGTTGGTTTGGGGGCATCGGTCAAGGTACGACCGACATCGGTGGACCATCCGAGGGAGTCAGAATACTTGTCTTCAGTGGTGTTCAATTTGGATTGGCGGAGTGAAAGTCGCATCTTGCGCTTGCGCTTGCCTTTTTTCTTAGCGGGTCTCTTCGCAGCCATGGGACTCATGACTTCGCTGGGCGTGGATGTATTCAATGACTTCGCTTGGTTGATATCGGTCAAACGGTTGTAATTCCAATTAACAGATGCTGTTTTTGATGCGCTTAACATCGTAACATCGTACTATCTCGCCGTTGTTGAGAAGGAAGAAATTGCAAAGGCGAAAAACGAAGAGTGATCAAAGGGGCTCTCTGATTAGTCGGGTCATCAGTCCGTAGTCACTATTCATACCCATTGTAACCAGTGAGAACCCACTGTTTACTTCGATTATCGCCGTACGTAGG
>JASLVM010000044.1 GCA_030741355.1 Candidatus Poseidonia sp.
TCCCGCTCCCCCAT
The DNA here is from genome assembly GCA_030741355.1 of Candidatus Poseidonia sp. GTDB lineage: Archaea > Thermoplasmatota > Poseidoniia > Poseidoniales > Poseidoniaceae > Poseidonia. Next base: position 15 of record JASLVM010000044.1, read on the forward strand.
CTTGTTCCCGTCGGCCTTCATTTTCGAAAACGAGAATTGTTTCGTACTGACAAGTATGTCGAATTCGGGACTCCCATCACCTTGGACGATGAAACGATTCCTGACGAAATGGTCAACGCTGTTCGAGACGGTGGCTGGGTGGAACCTCCGGTGGAAACCGTCCATCAAATCAGGGACGAACTTCAAGCACGCCTTCCGAGCATGACCCCAAACACATCGACGTGGGAAGAACATCGTGCCCTTCACCTCCTGGCTCACGTTCAATCCCGGGCCGAGGGCGAACGCCTTCCCGATTGGCCAGCGGAAGTTCACGCCGCTCGTTCGGTCCGAGATGAGTGGCCGGGCCGAGACCCCATCTTCCCTCCACAACCCTTGACAGGCGAACGATTTGAACAGGCTACCGAGGCCGCAGAATTGCTCGAAGCCCGAGGGCTGGATGGCCGTGACCTCGGCCCGAAAGGACGGGTGTTCCGCCGGGCGGAGTTCAATCGCCTTCCGTCAGCCGTTCTTTCGCTCGTTTTCTTCCTCCTCCTCTTGCCGTTTTCCATCACATCGCTTGGTTTTCAAATCGCCTTGGGGCGTTTGCTGGGTGATTCAACCGACGAAGGATTGGATGCAAGGACCAGCTACCAATTTTTGGCGGCCTTTTTCGGTTCCCTCCTCATCTGGCCGGTGGTCGCTTTGGGCTGGACGTTGGTGGTTTGGTTCAATCAGGGTGTTGTCGGCGACCTTCTTGGATGGGCCGACGGGTGGCTGACCCTCGGTACGACCACCTCTCTTGCCGGTCTATTTGGCGTCTACCTGTTCTGCTTCCCTCTCTTTTGGGCGAGTGGAAAATCCTTCGCTGCTGCGTGGGATGTTTGGGCGGACACGAGAAGAGCATGGGTGCGTTGGAGATTCCCCCGTCAAGAAAAATCACGCCTTGAAACTTTGATTTCCGAACTCACTCCGTAAAGGGTGCATTGAAACGGGATGAGGAACTGGAAGGCTACATGACGCCTGATGAGACCGTCGACTTGCTCAAGCGATGGCTCACGGAAGAGCGCCTTCAAGCCAAGGCGCAAAAAGACCCAAGAGCACATGCCCATTTCCTGGTGCGCTATCCAAGTGGGAAGCAGGGCCACATGTTCGCCATCGTCGTCCCCAAAGGTCGAGATTTGGTGGCTGTCTCGAGCATGACGCGGGTCGACGAAGGGCAGCAGAAGGAAATGAAGGACCACATGACCGACGAGGACAGCGACTGGTCGGAGTGGATACACGAAAGCCGTCTCCATTTGATCCGTACTGGCGTGGACTGGGTGATTCACATGGGGCACGAGGGTGAAAAGAAACCCGGCCCTCTTCAAGCGTTCAATGTCAGCCTTCCCATTTGGTTTGACGGTCTCACAAAGCACGAATTCATGAACAGTCTTCGTCGATTGTGGCTCGCCAAACTCGCGCTGATTCATGAAATCAAGTATTCCTACGGCCCCGGCGTTGGCAAACCCGGTCCAGTGGACGATTGGGCCAAATCCAAGCCGATGAACGACGGCCAGCCGGCGGCTGAAGAACCCAGCCCAACGGCCGAAATTGAATTTGATGAGAAAATGTCATTCGGCTCCGGTTTTGACCCCACCGAATGGGCTTAAATTCACCATTCTCGGGCCTTCACATGGCCCTTTGTTGCGTTGCTGATACTTGTGGCGCAATCCCCCGAAACATGACCGATAGGGGACGCGGTTAAGTATGATTAGAGACTCGAAAAGATGTTGAAGTCCGGGGTATACCTATGAATCAGAAAATCAAATCCGTCAGTCTCGCGTCCATCATGGTCCTTTCCGTGATGTCGTCACTCTTGATCGCCTCCGTGTCGGTAAGCGCCAGCACGGTGGTCATCACCGAAGCCATCCAAATCGTGGACGGTGGGACCTCCTCCGACCAGCAAGCAGCGGTTGGCTCGGACAGTTCCGGCAACGTTCACGTTGTCTGGACTCGCAACAACCTCCATCTGTATTACTCGATGATTTCTCCTCGTGGGGAGACCTTGATCGATGCCACCCAGATCACCAATTCTGGACTTCACAAGATTTGGCATCCCGATCTCGTCGTTGACGAGTACGACCGCATCCACGTGGTCTGGGCCGATAAGGCAGGCCAGCACGCCATCATGTACACCGCTCTCTCGCCTTGGGCCGCTCCAATGGACGGCATGGCTTCCGACGACGGAACCATCACGGCCATCGATGATTCCATCATCTCTCGCCGCTCTCAAAACCGAGATTGGCCCGCTCTCGACATCGACAGCCAAAACAACGTTCACATCGTGTGGCAAGACAACTATGACGAACTTGGCCGATTTTTCAACCAGCCCCAAATCTACTACTCCATGATTCAACCTGACATTGGCTCCGGAGCCATCGTCACGCTGTTCGATGACACCCTCTTGACGCCCATCATCGGGCACAAGGGGCACCCCGATGTCGTGGTTGATGCGAACGACTACGTGCAAATTGCTTGGGACGACACCCGTGGCGGTAAGGTCGAATTGGCCTTCATCGTTGACACCTCCGGTTCCATGTATTCAGAATGGGCTGACATTTGCACCGTGATTTACGGAGGTAACTTCGCCTCCGGACCCTATTTCCAAGGCATCAAACCCATGCTCGAAGAAGGTAACATGACCGTTTACGAGACCATCTACGGTTTGGGCAACACCCTCCCCGGTGCGGCCAGCTCAGGAAACTGTCAGGGCTACAACAAGAACACCGGACCACGAACCACGCCGCTCGGCCAAACGCCCGGTGATGACTCCGGTGGTATCCGCAAACTCCCCGGCACCATCTACAACGGCAACACCTATTCCGGCTACTCCGGTGAAGACTGGGGCCCCGGTTCAAACTGGGCCTGTCTCTCCTGGAAGGACTCCGCTGGAAACGTTCCCGGAAACCCACCCACTCAATCCGACCACCGATGGAACCCCAACGCCACCAAGATCGTCATCCCTGTTTCCGACGAAGGCCCCAAGGACGGCGACCCGTCTCAACAAGCCGATGACAAAGCCGCCATCCAGGAAGCTCACGACAACTGTTTGTTGGCTGGCGTCATTCCCGTTGGCCTGTACGGCCAAGGCTATGGCGGCGCTGGAAACATCCAGTCGCACTTCATGGACCTCGTCCAGTGTCCCAACGGCATCGTTTCGACCCAAACCCGAAACTGTCCAGGGAACACGCTGGCCAACACCGATGCTGGTGGCCAAGCCTACGAGTTCCCCTCTGGCAGCGGCACCAACCAAATGGCCCTCCTCGTTGAAGCCATGGTTTACATCTCCACCAACAACTCTCGTGAAATCTACATGTCCGTGCTTGACCCCTATGCCAAGATGAACAATGACCCAAGTTTCACACCAGGGTTGCCTGGCCACTCCTCGCAGGGCGGCGGCTATACGGAAGACACCGGTGCAGGCGCTGACGGCCACTTGGTCGTCGTGAACGACACCCGTGTCACCATCGACGACGCCTACTCGTTCCACCCCTCCATCGGCGTGGACCAACAAGGCAACACGCACATCGCTTGGATGGACGGACGAGACTACGGTTTCGAGAAGGACGTCAACTACGAAGTCTACTACACGAAACTCCGCCTCCAAGGCGCTGGTGCTTGGGACGGTGCTGAAGAAGGCCTCTCCACCTACGCCATCAAGAAGATCAACGACACGCCCATTTCCAATGTTGAAGGAAAGAACGGCCTGCCTCCAGCTTCACCTTACGCCGGAAACTCCGTCTTCCCGTCCTTGTTGACGGACAAGCAAAACAACGTCCACATCGCGTGGGTCGATTCTGGAAACATCTCGGCCAACGAAGAAGTCCTCTACACCCGATTGAATCAGACCGATTTGACCGGCGACGGTTTGACTGCACTCGACCCCTGGGAGGCCGTTTCTGTAACAACATGGAATTCGAATAAACTGGGTCCGAACAGCGGCCGGCAACCGGCGATTGGTATGCCTCCGGCGTTCTCCAACGATCTTGGAAGCGGCGCTCACATCGCGTGGTCGGACACCAACAAGTGCGGTGATGAGGGCAATAACAACCGATTCACCGTCTGTTATTCCCACGTGCTGACGGGCCAAGTCGACGTTGACTTCGAGGAGGGTGAAACCTTCTACCACGTCATTGAACCCGGCCAGCAAACCATCTACAACATGACCATGAACAACTCGACCCCAGGTCCAAAGGATTTGGTCGCCGACACCTACGGTCTGAACATCACCGGCGTTCCCATGAACTGGACGGCCAACCTCTACTTTGCCTCAAACCACTCCAGCATCTTCCCAGACACCCCGATTTTCCTCGAAGGTGGCGAAGATATCCGCTTCTACATGCGAGTGCAAGCGCCGTCCATCTACCAAGCCAACGGTGACGAACTGGCTGAGATTCGTGTCACGGCCCAGTCCTACAAGGACCCAGCCATTCAAAACGACCTCATCACGCTGACGTTGATGGACGTCGTTCACGGCATCAACCTCGACACTTCGCACAGCATGGCTGATATTGAGCAGGGCGACACGGCCATCTTCTCGATCACCATCACCAACACAGGCAACGTGCACGATGCGTTTGTCTTCTGGGATCCAAACAGTCTCGAAGGACAACAGGAATGGTTGCTTCCGTTCGGTTGGCAAGTGAACTTCCCGATTCGGGTCGAACTTGACCCAGGTCAATCGGTCACCAAGAATCTCGAAGTGTTTGTTCCAACATCGGAAGACCCCGGAGCCTTCGTGATTTACGTGAAGGGTTGGTCTGAGGGCGAACCCATCAAGTCGGTGGAGAAAGGTACCTACGACATTCTCGAACTCGGCGTGTTTGTGTCCATTCGTTCGACAGGAAACATCGTCTTTGCCGTCGATGACCGCTCAGAACAGATCAAGCCAGGAGAGTGTGCTTCCTACGACATCAACGTCACCAAGAACTTCGACTCCGGTGAACTCGTGTTCGCCACCCCCGGTGCTCCCGAGGCCAAACCCGACGGTGTGGCCATGGACGCATGGCGCCAAGAAAATTGGCTGGTCATGGTTGACTTCGCCAATGCAACCGGTTCCGCCGATGCAGGCGACGGCCTTGGCGACCCCATCGCCTGGACCATCCCCGGCGCAGCAGAGAAAATCACCAAGCGCGTTACGGTCCACGTTTGTGCTCCAACCAACGCCACGGCAGGTCTTGGCCCCGCCATCACCCTGAAAGGCTACTTGGACGGTTATCCACGTATTTCTGACTCAGCCATCCTCTCGACCAATGTTGAACACGTGTTTGACCTTGACGCTGGCGTGGACCCCGAGGTTGGAACCTCTTTGAACGTGAACCCAGGCGACAAGATTTCGCTGCCAATCACGGTGACCAACGACGGCAACGGTCCGGACCGCTTTGACTTCCGTCTCGCTCGAGTCACCGATGCGTTCGGTGTCGATGTCATTTGGGATATCGAGATTCCTCGAGACACCCTGCAAGAACTCTCGCCAGACACTTACCAGGCCTTTGACGTCACCATGAACGTTCCCAATCGCGTCCCAGCGGGTGAGTACACCGTGGTCTTGCAAGCCTTCTCAGAGGAGGTTTATCCAGACGCAAGCGGCCGTGAAACGAGGATTCGAGACACCATCGTCTTGGCGGTTACCGTTGACGAATTCCACGACATGCAGATTTCGATGGATCCAACCGTTGACAATGCTGTGAAAACCTCAGCACCAGGAAAGATCGTACGCTTCACCTTCAACGTGACCAACAACGGAAACATTGCCGATGTTCCAACTCTGAACAACCACACGGCTACTCGAGACGGGGATTCGCTCCTCTGGTCCGAGTTGCCCGGTATGGGCGCTCTTAGCTCGTGGGATGTTGATTGGTTCATCATGCGCCAAGTGAGTGCGGAACTCGTCGTTGAAGAAGCATGCATGAACATGCTATCCACGGCCTCATCGTTCCCAGAAGACGCTTGTATCTACCTCGAAGACATTGACGAATGGCGTCTTCCAGAAATGGCTCCGTATGAAACCATCACCACCGTCGCCGCGGTTAAGATTGGCACCGATGCCATCCTTGACACCCGAAGCATCGGCCTGAAAGTCGTTTCAATGTACGGCGATATGGAGAACAACGGCGACCACGATGATTCACCTGAATGGGACGGCGACAACTACGACACCAACGAGTTCATCGTCACCCTCCGTCTACGTGCACCGAATCTTGAGATCAAGGAGATCATCATGCCTCCATCCACCTCAAGCGAAGTGGATTCAACGATTCCCATCGGTATCATTCTGCAGAACACCGGTAACGTTCACGCAACCGACATCGAAATCGTGCTTTGCGAATACGATGATGCCAATGATGCTGACATCATGAAGGAGATTCGAGACAACGGTTGCGATGAAGAGCGCGTGGTCATGCGTCAAGTGGTCGGTGCCTTGTTGGCTCCAGACGACACCGAAGACGCCAAGGAGATTGAACTCTACTTGCTCTACCCAGTCACGGCTGGAAGCAAGGGCGTCTACGTCGTTGTTGACCCGATGAACGAAATCGTTGAGTCCGACGAAAAAGACAACGTCAGGCCGATTCCAGAAGCTCTTGAATCCAACAGCCCAATGCTTGACTTGGCTCGAGAAGTGGTTGGAAAGACCGCCTTGCCCTTCGCCGTTATCATGTTGACCATCGCTCTCCTCGGCGTGGTCTACTTGGTGGGTAAGGGCCGACGCGATGAAGTCAACAAGCGACTCGCAGAACAGTCCTCGTTGGTTTCGGTCTTGGCTGATGAAGCCGATAACTGAGCAAGCCTTCACTTGGACCCTGGGCCAAGGTACCAGCGGAGTTCCGTATCGAGCGGAGCGGCGATGACCTGACCGGAACGACGGGCGATTTGCTTTTCAAGACGCGAACGCAAGGTGGTGATGACATCACCAACATTGGGGTGCCCGGCGATCTCTTGCTGCACGAGGGCCGTCAAGTCGATTCTGTTCCCGGTGGCTTCCACCATGGTTTGAATGATGCTTCGTTCTTCATAGGACTCAAAATCAGATTCGACCGCAGCAGAAACGCGCTGACGAACGTGCTGGTGCAATGAGATGAGGGCGTCGCGTTGGGCATCCAATTCTTCCAGAACCGAGGCAAGGGTTCGCATGTGCGACAACCCTTCAGCCACAGCGATTTTCTTTCGACCGCTCAAGGATTCAGCAATCGGTACCGAGGCTTCAGGAAGGTTGGTCGACAGCCTCATGGGGCCGCCAGCTGGAAGTTTTCTCTCTTCACATCGAAACAAATCCGGCCCGATATCAACTTGAATCGACATCGCCCGTTCGACGGCGTAGATGGTTCGTGGAGGTCCACCTTTTTCGGAGGGGACTTTGTTTTTGGAAACCATGCCTCCCTTCTCCAATTCTTTGAGGTGTTTGACCACCGCCGGCTGACTTACACCGATCAACTCGGACAACTGCATGGGATAGTGTGGTTCACGCGCCAAACGCTCGAGGATTTGACGGCGGATTTTGTTTTGCAAGAGATACAAGGCCTGATCGAGGTCGGTCATACTTCTCAACTCGAGGTTGGGTAGTGCCCCCTCCTCTATGAACACACCGTCTGTTCACTGCTCGTCCCAATCCTTCCACGCATTGCTTGGCGCAGCGGATTCGGCGGGGCTTGTTTTTCTCGTAGGAGCGGCTGTTTTTCGCTCAACGGCTTGTGGTTCTGCCAGCGGCACCCCTTCGTCCCAAGAGGCGATGGCCGCTGCGTTGGCAGCATCTTGAATGGCTTCCTCAGCACTCGTGGTTTGGTATCGCCCGGTCTTGGCGTGTTCTTGAGCCCCTTCAACATCGCCTCGCATCAATGCATAGACCTGTTCGGTGGTCAGCAGCGTGCCGGCCGCAACGTCATTCAAACCGTCAACGAAGGTTTCCGATGGCTGGTGCTCGGCCGTATCGGCGAACGGCGGAGCCACTTTCTGTTGTGTTGGCATGGACGGGTCAGGTTGCTCGAACAGGGTCGGATGGTCAGGATTGAGGTCGGTAATGGGAATCAAACGCCCGTCTTCTCCAACCATCATCACCCGGGGACTGCGGCTTGGCTTTGAAGCGAAATACACGATGAGTGCGATGGGCGTGGTCATGATGCCAAGACAGCACATGGCGCCACCAAACAACAGACTTGTTGACTGCATCAAGGTCTCTGGTATCTCATCCACGGATACGAACCACCCCGTCGTTTCGCTGCAGTCTTCCTCACAATCCACCACCACAGCGAATTCTCCCGATCCGTTCAAACTCCATGCGGCTCGCTCGACCATGACCGTTCCATCGGCCGTCATGGGTTGCCAGTCGAGCAGACATTTCTTTTGCTCGAGTGCTTCACCGACCATGGTGTCCCCTTCAACGCGATAGAGTTGAACCGACAAGGGGACGTCACCCTCCTCTTGATAGAAACGGTAGCAGGTGTCACTCAATGCATCGGTTCGATAGGTCCCTTCGCCGGTGTAGGCGCCGTGGTGTTGTTCTCGAGGGTCCATCGTTTCGCTGATGGTCGAGGCCTGACTCTGCATCAAGATGGCACCAAGAAGCAGCATCACGCCGCCTGAGATGGCAAGGCGAAGCGCCCATGGGGAGCGCTTGGCAGGCTCAGGTGCTTGCATCATGGTCTGCCAGACCCTCTTCCTCCATAAGGCTCGCTGATGGGCTTACGCAAGCCCCAACTCGGCCAATTTTTCCGGTAGATAGGTGTCGGTTACGAAATCCAAACCGTATTTGGCGAGGGATTGTTGTTCGGCCTTTTTGCCAAGTTCAAGCATCATGTTGATCTGTTCTTGCCACCATCCATCGGCAAACCGAGGGTCAGAAAGTTCGGCCTTCAGGGCATCGATATCACGGGTTGAGAGGTCGTCACTTGGTAGGTCATAGGCTTCGATATCCCCGGCGGTGATGCCGAGATAGGTTGCAGAAGGCGTGGCCAAATATTCCGAAATGTGAGCGGTTTTGATGGCGCCGTAGGCGATGGATGCGAAGATACGGAAGGACCAGGGGTCGCCGTCAAGGAAGACCACGACGGGGAGGTCCCATTCCTCGCTCATGCGTTTGAGAATACGCCGGGTTGAGCGTGCAGGTTGTCCCTTGAGATGAACCAAACCGCACTTGTAGGCTTCATCAAATCCATTTTCAATCAAACGGTCAAACATACCACCGGTCTCAATGGCCATGATGAAATTGATGTCATGCTCCAACAACTCGATCTTTTCCTCTTCCACGTTGTAGGGTACACCGTAGCCAGAATCACCGACATCGTCTCTGGCGTTGATTCGCATCCATTCACCTCTTCGGTTCCGTTCACGTAGGGTCAAATTTCCAATCATTCGAGCACCGTCTTCTTCGGGCCTTAGTTTGAAGTCCTCACGCAGGCATTTTGTCACGACTTCCAAGTCCTCAGCGAGGTTATTTGACTCGTTTTGGGAAGAGAATTTCCCAAGTCCCCACCCTTCTGAAATGTAATACATCTCTCTCAAGGTGGAAGATTTACCGGCGTCGATCATTTCCTCGATGAATTCAACCACGTGCAAAGCTCGAAGCAACTGTTTGGCAGAACCGAGGCTTGTCGCATCACGAACGGAACGCTTCTTTCCGTATTTGTAAACACCCAATTTCTCGTCAAAACCGATGTTGTTCTTGGTACGAACAGGCAACGTCATCGTGGGGGGCTCGCCTTTGACGATTTTGTCGTACATCTCGGTGACGACTTCATGGAGTGCTGCTTTGGTCTCTTCTGGCGTGTGGCTCGCTGACATCAGGCATCACTCCCGTATCCCATCAGGGTTTGTTGGCCGCTGCTTTTTGGCTGCTCATTTTCTTGTGCTGGCGGGGGGGCTTCACTGGAAGCCTCCGCTTCCGACGCTTGTTGGTCCGAAACATCCTCCAGTTGGTCCTCTTCAGTGCGAGCCTCTTGACGTCGAATTTCTTCCAAGAGTTTCTCGTCCATTTTGGACGCTCCAATGACCTCTTGACTTCCACGATAGAAGATGTCGGTTTCCGTCCAATCTCCTTTTTCGAGGCCCGAAAGCGAGTAGGTGATGGTGTAGGTTTGGCCGGGCTCCAATGTTTCAAGCTTCCAAGCCCATACGCCCGTCGCTTCTTTTCGACCACCGGTTTTGTTGGCCTCCATTCCGGCCCCCTCTCGTTCCGGCCACGAAGCCAAGAGCGTGTAGGCGCGTGCTCTGGAGGTGTAGTTGAACAGGGTGATCGCAACATCGGTTTGTTTGGTTTCTTTGTTCCAAACAGTGGTGCTTTCCGCGATAACAGCGCCCATGATTCGAGTGATGGAACCCGCCAGGTCGGGAATCGGCCGATCGAGAATGGCGGCTGATTTTGCTGCGATGGCAGGAATAATGTCGTTGACCAGCTCAAACTTCTCTTGCACCTTGACCATCTTTTTCTTCTTCTCAAGATGCTTACGAAGGCCTCGGCCCATTTCGAGCATTGCCTTTCGAACTTCGTCCATCACTTCGCCGTTGTCCGCCAGCGCTTCCTTGGCCTCCGAGGTGAACTGCACGTTGGTGCTGGCGAGGTGGACCAAAATGGCGGCAGGGCCCTTGGGTACGCCGCGGCCACCTGCTTGGTCAAGGCCGTATTGACGCCAATCCACCGACTCAATGGCCTTGGTCAGCAAACAACCTCCTTGCTGGTACATCAAGGGCACTCGGTTGGCGAATCGGAGAATTTCCACCGGTTTATCGGCGGCCATGCCGTTTCCGAAAATGAGCCCAACCTCGACTTGATACGGGTTTCCTTGGGAAACGGTTGGCGACCGCGTCATGGTGGTTACGAACCGAGAATCGATGGTTTTGGAGAGCCCCTTCTTGATGAGTAACTCTTCAATGGGCGAGAGACAATTCGTAGGCGGGTTCAACAGTTTGACGACCTTGCCGTTGAGCATACGTTCGCCTTGGAAGGCTTCCAGCAGCGCTCGAACATGGTCCGGTTTCATCGTTTTTGGCTTGGCCTTTTCTTGAATTTCAGCAGCTGCGAGCAGTTCCTTGGCCGCTCGCGAGGAGACGCCTGAGAAATTTTTGTAGAGGAAGGAAGTCATCCGACTGTCGGTGGATTCTGTACACATGCGCTGAAGCGTACCGAGGTGGATACCATGAGGATGGGGCTTGATGCTCTCGACCTTTCGTGGCAAACGCTCGGTCACACGAGGCCAGTGATGGACCTCACCGTCCGGGTCTTCGAAGGTGATGTCGGCGTGCGGGTTGACGATGCTCGTCATTCGCAAGTACTGGTAGACGCTTTGTCGACCACGCTGATATTTGGCCTTCATTCGACAGGTGATTTCGAGGCCGTGTTCCTTCAGCGTTCCGTCAGCATTCTCCCAAAGTTCCCGTCCTTCGTTGGTTTTCGTCGCCTTGTTTTTTCGAGTATCCAATCCAATGTCAACGATGGCGGCAGAGGTTTCGGTGGCAATTTTTGATCGCACGTGCGTTTTCTGCCCGGTGGTGAGTTGGCTGTACATGACCACGCCGGTGATACCGATACCTTGCTGTCCACGAGATTGGCGTATGGCGTGGAAACGTGAACCAAAGAGTAACTGCCCGAAGACCTTCTCGATGCTCCGCTTTGGAATGCCGGGGCCGTTGTCTTCGGTTTGAAGTTCGATGATGTTCTTTTTATCATCGATTTTGGTGATTTTTACCTTGATTTCAGGCAGGATCCGCCCTTCTTCGCACGCGTCCAACGAGTTGTCTACCGCTTCTTTGACCGCTGTGATGAGGGAGCGTGTGAGGGAATCGAAGCCAAGAAAGTGCTTGTTTTTCTCAAAAAATTCTGAAATCGCGACCTGCTTCTGATTTTTTGCCATGCGTTCTGCTGTGCCTGCCATGGGCGTTCACCTCCCCCGGTCCTCCTCCGTCTTGACGACGTCGGGCCGACAGATGACCGTCCCCGTTCTTTGAGGGATTATAATCTCCTTAGGCGAAACGGCATGGAGAACGCCGAAATTGGTAGAGCTGAGCAGATTCCACTCAAGCAAAGAGAGTGGGGCTCCAGACACTGATGTGGCCGGTGAATGCAGAAGCAGCCACCGTCAGTGGGCTGGCAAGGTAGAGTTTACCCGGTCCGGACCGACCCTGGAAGTTTCGATTGATGGCGGACACCGTCACTTGCTCCGGGGTGATGGAAACACCGGGACCTGCTCCAATGCAAGCGCCACAACCGGGGTCGATGAGTTTCACGCCAACTTCCAAGAAGAGGTCGTGCCATCCCTTTCGCTCGGCCAAGGCCTTCACTTGCCCTGAACCGTATTGAATGTAGAAATCCACGCCTTCCTTCACCGTGAGGCCTGCTTCTTTGGCTGCCTGACACACCTCGGCATAGTAAGCGATGTCATCTTCCTTGCCGGCCGTGCAGGACCCGCCATAAGCGATGTCGACAGCCACCTGTCCAATATCGGTGATGTTGGCGCCGTTGGTCGGGTCACTTGGAATGCCTTGGTCGGGGTCGCCGGGATGAGCCACCATGGGGACGATGACGGAGAGGTCGATGGTGTGGACGCCACCGTCGTATTGAGCGCCCTCATCCGGGGCGACCATGCGGGCGCGTTGTTCCTCTTCCGAAAGATGGGGTTGCGCTTTGAGCATCCATGCCATGAGCGCGTCGTCCGCTTCGCAAATTCCGGTTCGTCCTGAACATTCTGTGGCCATGTTGCACAACGTCGCTCGTTCATCAACCGAAAGGGAGGCCAGCCCAGGGCCACCGAATTCCATGCTTCGGTTCAGCGTCAATTCCTCACGGGCGTGGTCGGCCAAGATGGCCAAGATGACGTCTTTGGCCGTGCAGCCGTGGTTGAGTTCACCGACGAGTTCGAAACGGATGGATTCAGGGACCTTGACGAAGGTAAAGCCAGCGCTCACGAGGTTGGCGTACTCGGTGGCTCCCACGCCCCACGTGAGGGCGTTTGAGGCGCCACCCATGCACGTGTGAGAATCGGTGGCTTGGATGAAGTCGCCGATTTCAATGAACTCCTCGCGAGCCACTTGGTGGCAAATCCCGGGCGAGACGCCATCAACGGCGGAATAATCCCGCACGCCCGTGTGGTGTTGGAACGCCACTTGCAGATCCCGGAGGGTCTGAACCTTGTGCATGAAGGGCACAAATTTCGGGTTGTGTTGAGCGTAGAGCAGGTGGTCCTCAAAAACGGCAAATTTGCTCGGGTTGGGGAGAGCGTAATCTTCGCCGTATTCTTCTTGCAGGAAAGTGTGAACTTGGGCCGTGGTGAATTCGTGAGAATAGCCGCCTTGAACCTGAGCGATGACGGGGTCGCCTGGCTTGACGCACTGACCGTCGGGCTGACCCACCAAATTCCGACTGATGATGTGCTCGGCCATGGTCATCGGTCGCTGCGTGGTGCTGAGCGGGGCGAGGTCGAGTTCACCTCCCTTGAGGGCCTTGGCAAACGGGAAGAGGCCACCACGTTCAACGATGAGTTGAGTCACCGGGTCGTACTGGCCCGTGAATTCCGAAAGCGGAATGGATTCGCCATCCTGCAATCGCCGGAGCATGGCGTGGTCGCCCATCAATTGCCCGAGGTTGATGTTGTTGCGTTCGTGAATAGGGGCAAAGGAGGCGGCGATGACGATGCCAATACCCGCCCAGCGCTCGCATTGAGCGGCGGTTTCTCGACTTGAACCGGTGCCTTTGCGCTGGCCGGAGACGATGACTTCGAAGTTTCCGTTCTTGAGGGCGTTCTCCCTGAACACGCGCAAACCGTTGTGCATCAATCCCGCGTAGGCGTTCTTGGCGATTTCAGCGGGGTCATGGTCGAAGCAAACCCAAGCCGGCGTCATGACGTCGGTGTTGATATCGTCGAGCAAGTCTTCAACCGTCAAATCTTCCATACGAAGGTCGAGACCGTCGTAGAGTTGTTGTTTGATGAGGTCCAAATCCTTGGTCAAAAAAAGGACACGCTTTCCGGGCGTGAGGGTGATGTGTTGCGACGGTTTGTTGCCCCCCATGCTTCCCCCTCAACTCTGTTCAAAGGTCATTCGTTCATAATCGGTTCGGGGCGCATCGTTCGGTGTGGCGGGGGAAACCACGATAGATGTAAATTAAGACCGCATATTCCTAACAAAAAGAATCGAAAACACCCAGCATCTTGGCGTCGGTCGTTGAATTGAATCTCCGAACAAAGCATTGGATGAAGTGTTAAAGAAAAACAGCCTATTATAACTAAGACGAAGATTTTTGGTGGCTATGAACAAGACGCTGGCATTCCTGATTGTAACCCTCCTTACCGCCTCCGCCCTTCCGCTCAACGCTACCGCTGATGCGACACAAGACATTCCCACCAACGCTGCAGCAACCGGCATTCACGACTCGCTGGTAGCGGCGTTGTCCCATGTCAATTTGGTGGCAACCCTGCAAGGCACGGGCCCGTTCACGGTGTTTGCGCCCACGGACCAAGCCTTTGCTGACGCCGGTATTGACCTCAACGACTTTGACACGCCCGAGGAGAACGCTACGCTCTCCGATATTTTGCTCCACCACGTGGTTTCAGGAGAAGTCGCATCCACCGATGTCACGGACGGCATGATGGCCGCCATGGTCAACGGTGACAAGGTCAAGTTCAGTGTTGATAACACGGGGACGGTCATGGTCGGTCCAGCCACCGTGACGCTTGCGGACGTGCAGGCCTCAAACGGGGTCATCCACGTGATCGACACGGTGTTGATGCCACCCACTGACATCCCCACCACCGCTCAATCCACCGGCATCCACACCTCGTTGGTCGCCGCCGTCATTCAAGCCGACTTGCTCCCAACCCTCCAGGGTGTCGGACCGTTCACCGTCTTCGCCCCCACGGACCAAGCCTTCACCGATGCCGGCATTGACCTCGCTGCACTCGACACTCCCGAGGGCAAAGCCGCCCTTTCCGACATTTTGCTCTACCATGTTGTGAGCGCTGAAGTTCCAGCCACCAACGTCACGGATTGCATGGTGGCCGATGCCGCCAACGGACAGCCGTTGTCGTTCACGGTGGGCGACGGCGTGATGGTCAACGACGCCAACGTCACCATGACGGATGTAATCTCCAGCAACGGGCTCATCCACGTCATCGACAAGGTGCTCACGCCCTCGGACACGCCCAACGACATCCCGCGCACGGCACAATGCACCGGCATTCATGATTCATTGGTGGCCGGTGTCATCCAAGCGGAATTGCTCGAGACGCTCCAAGGGCCGGGGCCTTTCACCGTCTTTGCTCCGACCGACCAAGCGTTTGCTGACGCCGGTATCGACCTCGCTGCTCTCGATACACCCGAAGGCAAAGCGACCCTGTCTGACATTCTGCTCTACCACGTCGTCGGTGCTGAAGTTCCAGCCGCCAACGTCTCTGATTGCATGACGGCCACCGCCGTCAACGGACAACCACTCGCCTTCACGGTCGATGACGGTGTGATGGTGAACAACGCTAACGTCACGCTTGCCGACGTGAGCACCAGCAACGGTGTGATTCACGTCATCGACAAGGTGCTTACTCCCAGCGACGCTCCAAACAACCTACCCCGAACCGCTCAATGCACCGGCATTCACAATTCACTCGTGTCCGCCGTGGTGCAGGCCGATCTGCTTGAAACCCTTCAAGGCCCGGGGCCGTTCACCCTCTTCGCTCCCACCGACCAAGCCTTTGCTGACGCCGGTATCGACCTCGCAGCGCTTGACACTCCCGAGGGCAAGGCCACGCTTTCCGACATCTTGCTCTACCACGTTGTTGCTGGCAACGTGCCGTCCACCGCCCTTTCCGATTGCATGTCGGCTGATGCGGTCAACGGACAATCCCTTTCGTTCACGGTGGGCGATGGTGTTTCGGTGAACAACGCCGGCGTCACGCTTGCCGACGTGAACACCAGCAACGGTGTGATTCACGTGATTGACAAGGTCTTGATGCCCACCGACACTCCGGACGATATTCCACGAACCGCTCAATGCACAGGGGTTCACAACTCACTGGTCGCCGGTGTTGTCCAGGCTGAACTCTTGGAAACCTTGCAGGGCGATGGTCCGTTCACGGTGTTTGCGCCAACGGACCAAGCCTTTGCCGACGCCGGTATTGACCTTGCTTCTTTGGACACTCCCGAAGGAAAGGCGACCCTTTCTGACATCCTTCTCTACCACGTGCTCGACAGTGAAGTTCCTGCGGCGAACGTTTCGGATTGCATGACCGCCACGGCTGTGAACGGTCATCCTCTCTCGTTCACGGTTGGAAGCACGGTCATGGTGAACGGCGCGACCGTCACGGCGACCGATGTCCCCACCAGCAACGGCCTCAT
>JASLVM010000045.1 GCA_030741355.1 Candidatus Poseidonia sp.
CAAAGATATGTGAGTTGAGCCAATAACAGACGTCAACACTCACAAAGTTTCACAGCATCAATGTATACTGTTTTCTATTCTTGAGGGTATCTCCATAACACCCTTAGAGATGCACTACCATACACATGGGCTTGCTATGGGCCATATGCGACGCTACAACCGTTTTGGTTCGCCCATTGGCCGTTGAAGCAAGCGCTCATTTCTGACCGAGTTCATCCTTCGGTTTGCTCGCTGGGATTTTCCGCATCGTCGAACATGAGCGCCTCCCGCGGGACGCCCAACATGGCTTGTCGCAATGAGGTGCGCAATTCTGTCAATTCCCCGTAACACACGAGCACGTCGTCGTATCGGAGTTGAATTTCTTCATCGGGGTTCCAAACCAAACGATCACCTCTGGAGAGGGCAAAGACAGGCACGGAAGCGAACACATCGCTCAAGCGCTTTCCAACCATCTTCGGGTGGTTGCGAAGTTGAAGGGAGAGCACACCTGAGCCGGGCACGGTTCTCAGCAACTGGCTGATGTCCACTTCCGAAAACGCTGTGTCTTCGGTGACATAATCGATAATCGCTCCAGCAACGTTCACCCCGCTGGCTTTCTCAATGCCTTCAAGACCCGGAGAGGAATTGACTTCAAGCACCAGTGGGCCGTTGTTGCCTTCAAGCAAATCAACGCCTGCGATGTTGAGGCCCAACACACGAGCCGCCCTGCAGGCCGCCTCGGCGTATCCTTCGGGCAGTTCAACGCTTTCGACCGTACCGTTCAGGTGGAAGTTGCTCCGAAATTCACGTCCACGAGCTCGTCTTCGCATGCAGGCCACGACCTTGTCCCCGACCACCAGGGCGCGTATGTCTTTGCCGTGGGATTCAGCGATGTATTCCTGCACGAGCACGGATTTCCCCGTCATGAGCAGGCCTTGGACCAGGTTGCGGACCTCAAAAGCGGTGTGGCGCAGGAAAACACCGTCCCCTTGGGTGCCTTGGGTGACTTTGACGACCACCGGCAGGCCGCCAACGGTTTCGATGGCCTGTTCAACGTCCAAAATATCCCTCACGTAAACCGTTTTAGGAACCGGTATTCGGTTGCGAGCCAAGATTTGGGAGGCGTTGAGCTTGTCCCTGCTTTGGAGAATGCCTTGGCCGGTGTTGGCCGTCCAAATGCCGAGTTGCTCAATGTGGCGGAGAACCGCCACGCCGTGCTGGGTGATGGAATGACCGATACGGGGGATGACGGCGTCTTTGGCAAAGGGGCGACCTTTGTGCAGCACGTCGACGCTGCCTTGATTGACGACCAGCGAGAACTTCATCGGGTCGCAGACTTCGACGTCCAGGTTGCGTTTTTTCGCCTCCTCGACAATGCGCCGCGTACTGTAAAGTCGCGGCCCCCGACTCAAAACGGCCAAGCGAAGCCCCATGGTAGGTCGCCCCATGGCGTCGTTCTTGGTTCCATCGGGTCCCATTGTGCGCTGATTCTTCGGTCGCGGTCTTGAAGTGCTCGGCGGATATCGGGCTTTTATGAGCGAAGAGGAACTTGATGCAGCGGGCGCATTGGCTGTTGACGAGGACCAAGACGAGTTGATGGAAGAAATGTCCATCGATGAACGCAAAGAGCGACTAAAGAAAGCACGCTGGAATGTCTTCCTCTACCTTGGCGTTGCGGCCATCTTGTTTGGCTTCGCCCTGTTCCCCATGCCGTTTTCAGCCGACTATGATGACTTCAGCAAGTCTGCAGAGAAGGACATCGGTTTGGTATGGGGTGTGCCAGTTGAGGGCGAAGACCTGTTTGACGTCCCGATGCGCCTGACCGTTACGGCCGACAACCCTCCCGCCCAATCCGCCATCAACATCGCCGTTTACGTGATTCAGCAAGACGATTGCACGGATTTCACCTTGAGCGAGAAGATGCAAGAAGCGAAGGGTGGCGACTCCCATGAATACCAATATCAAGAGGCCACCAGCCGCGTGTTGGCTGACGGCACCTACGATTTCGAATTCAACATCGACCCGGGGCAGTATTGCCTCATCGCTGAATACATCGATGGTAATGGTGACAAGATCACCACCTCTGGACACTCGATGAGCGTGGAAGGCAAACTCTACCCCAACCAGTTCTTCGGTGGCGTGCTCGGCTTGCTTTGCCTCGGCCTCTCTGCTTTTGCTTTCATCGGAGCGCAGAAGCACGGTGCCGTGCTACGCAAGATCCTCGAAGGGGAAAACGAAACCACCGAATCCAAGGTTCTCTCTGAAGCCAGCAAAGCCCGCATCGCAGCAGGTCCGGGCGGTGCACCGCCCACCGGCCCCTCAGGCCCGCCGGGTGCTCCCTCGGATGAAGAGACGGGCCCTTCCGGTCCACCGGGCGCGCCGCCTGCCGAGGCTCCCGCCGCTGATGCACCAGAAGTAACAGCGCCTGCCACGGATGAAGGGACCTACGAGCCCGCCGAGAACGGCTATTTCTTCCGCAAAATGCCCGACGGGTCCTACGACCAAACCGTCTACGTGCAAAACGACGACGGTTCGTATGTTCCCCACGAAGGTTGAATTGCGCATCAGGCCTTGTATTTGATGCAAAAAGTCATCAAATCAACGCCAGCCTTGAAAGGCATCAGGCCTACGGTTTGTTGAGGTAAGACCATGGGAGAGGAACCAACCACCAACCTCACGGTGGCGAAACTCAAGGCGCTTTGCGTCTTGAATGACCTCTCTGCATCCGGTAAGAAAGCCGAACTCCTCGGTCGCTTGCTCGAGGCCGGGGTGGACAAGGAAACCCTTGGTATCGAGGTGTTTGACGAGAAAACATCCACCTTCCAGGCCACGTCTCCTGAGGAGACCTCACCCGAACCCGAAGCGGAAGTTGACGCCGACGCTGAGGACGAAAATGACGCCGAAGACGAACCCGTCATGCTCTCCCTTGAGGACGACGAGACGATGGACAGTGTTCCGTTGCCCGCCTCAGATGACGACGACAAAAAGGCCGGCCAAGCCGGCGACGACGACGTTCTCGAAGCGGAAATACTCGAAGCGGATTTGGTCGACGACGAGGATTTGGACGCCTCTGAAGAGGCCGATGAGCAACAAGAAGTGCCGTTGCCCGAAACCTCCACTTCCAATCCTTCACCTGCGAAACGTTCGGAGAAGGAGGCCATGACCCTGTTGGAGATGGTACGACGCCCGCAGGCCATCGCTGTCATGCTCACCGTGCTGTTACTTGGAGCGGGCGGATGGTATTACGTGAACAACCAACTCGAACCGTTCACCGCCGATTCGTTACGCTACGGCGACAGCATGGGCTACATGATCACCGAGGGAAGTTTCCTCGCATCTGAAGAATACGTCTCCCTCGTCACGGACCGTTTGGACGACCCTCCGAACTACTGCAAAATCCGCTTGACCTTCCAGGGGGAAAGCACGGCTTCCATCACCGAAGGCACGGGGGCGGAGTTGAGCACCCAATCATCGGATGACCGTCTCGGTGCCGTGAAAATCCAAGGGGGCCAAGGCATGTCGTGGTTGGCGGTGGAAAGCGTCAACGACATGTCGTTCTCGCAATTTGATGTGTCCGGGCACTACCCCATCGCTTCAAAATGCTCTGATTTCACCACCGATACCACCACCGGCCAAGCAGATTTGACATTGACGAGTTGGAAGGAACTGCGTGAGCAAGTCGTGTTGGCCACTGAACTTGATTTTGCGGCCACCCTCTCGGCGACCGCTTACGAAGGAACGGCCTTCACCTACGGTGTGGGCGGCATCTTTGGTGACCTCGAAGAGTTGTCACCTGGGTTGGGCATGGTCATCGCACCCGTTGAATTGACCGACTTCTTCGGTAATGCGTACATCACGAAAGACGCTACGGGTACAAGCTCGGGCTGGGAATGGCGCGTCACAGGCTCAGAAAAAGTCGGCTCAACGAACATGTGGAAAGTGACAGCGAGCCACCGAGATATTCGAGATTTTTGCCTTGGTTATGCCACGATGACGATGTGGCTGGATGCGGACAGCCCTTGGGCTGCCCGTCAAACGGTTGATGTCGCCATCAGCAGCAGCGAAGCCTCCCAGAGCAGTTGTTCGGCGTGGCAGCAGCGCGGCGTTGATGCCGTCCTTCCCGAGGGTGAACTTGAACTCCATCACACGTTTGAGCGAACCACGCTCTCTCGTGGCATCAAAGCGATTGAACTTGGAAAGACCTACGACAATCGCCCCCAAGCCAACGACCTCAACCCCGATGACGACGAACTCGTCAACTGGGGTGTGGACGGCACCCATCTCCCCGACAACTCCACGGTGCGCCAGCATCCACTCGACGAAGCGATGGCCTGCATCGATGAATTCAGCGGCGTTGCCTCTGGAGCGGTGACGGCGTTGGAAAACGACGGGTATGTTTGGCGAGCCGTTGACAAGCAAAATGGCACGTCCACGGAATGGAACCTTTCGTGGGTTGACAGCGACACCACGGCCGGATGGCTCCACTTTTCGGTATCCGGAGGTGGAGCGGAAACGCTTGCCTGCGAATTTATCGCCAAAGGCACCTTTGATGAATCCGTTTCTCACAACCGCGACTCCATTCCAAAGGTGCTGCCTCTCCACGCCATTGAAACCCGATTGATGGACGACCAGCGCTTCCCCGCCCTGACCGGACCTTCAGCGCTGTTCGACAACAACGGCCCTCATGAATCGACCAGCATGGGTTACCTCGTGGTTGTTCCCGGCACCGGCTTTGGCATTGATTTCAGCGATTTACTCGACACCTCGGGGGCGACGACGGTGGATGTTCAGCGCCAATGGCAAGACGGTACCAAAGACCGAAGCTTCTCCTTGCTCGCTGACGCATCCGACGGTCGATTGATCGGATGGACCAGCCTCTCAACCGAGGAGTTGGGCTGATGGGAAAGGACACCCGTGGCCTTGACCATTTGATGGAACAAAACGAAACCGAGTTGGATTTTCTCTCCGCTTACGGTGGCGTCGATGACGGACAGAAAGGAGATGGCCAGGCCGTATTGGCGGCCCTTCAGCGTTTTTTCCGCGCCGGCGGCGTTGACGTACAACTCAAGGATTCCACACTGGAATTTGCGTGGGGTTCGGCGCACGCGGAAGAAGACGGTTGCCGCTTGGTTGTGAAAGGTCTCCATCTTCCCTTGGTCGAGAGCGACCTCATGGCTGCCGGCTTTTCAGACGGCCACTTGAACGACGAACGAAGTGAGGTGTCCGTGCTGTTGACGGCATGGTCAATGGAGCAACGTCGTTTCGTTGAGCGTCTGGTTGAACACCGGTCAAACGCATGAATCATCGCCGGCGAGCCACGCCAACCACCGTTGCACCAACCATGGCTGCCAGGGCCGTAAGCAATCCTGCGGCTGGCAGAAAGCCTTCACTTTCTCCAGAGCCGGGGAGGTTGCAACGGTCGCCATCAGCGTGCACTCCACCGTAGCCGCCCTCTTCGTAGTAGCAGGACGACCAGGTCTTGTACCAGTCACCGCTTGGGTAGTTTTCGTTGGTGTCATCAGCGTAAGTGGCCTTGATTCGCCAGTTGACGTAGGAATGGTCTGATGGAGGTTTGAGTTCCATGCTGTAGGTGCTTCCATCATCGCTGACGTCGGCGTCTTGATTGACAGGAGGGTCGCATACTCCGCTGTTAAGGCAGATTTGCGTGGTGATTTGCAACGTTGTACCGTTGTCGACGGCTTCTTGCTCCAAGGCAACGCTGAGCGTCCACGGCGTGTTGTCCTGAGAGGGCGTGGTTCGCTCGAGCACCGTAAACGGGACATCGTCTCCTGGGTTGACATCCTCGCCGCCTTCGCCTTCGCCGGCATGAACACCGATGGTGGCTGACAACAGCAAGCAAAGCGCTGTCAAGAGGGTCGCAACTCGCATCATGTTACCACTTGGAGCGCGTCCCTTATTTGGGTTCTTCTGGAGGAGGGCTATTCCATGTCCCATAACTCATCACCTACCCAGTGTACGGTTTTGATGCCCTTTCCTTTGGTGTTTTCAATCAACGGAACGGCATCGTCCATGGCCCATCCGAGGGCCAACGGTCGCTTGTGAGTCATGTCCCGAATCCAAACCAAATCTCCTGATTGAACCGACGGTTCAGCACCGTGAACACCGGCCACCATGCAATCGGCTCCGTTCATCAAAAACGGAATGGCGCCGTGGTCCACTTCCACCCACTTGAGGGCATCCATGTGTTGGAGGAAGCCCCGGAGGGTGAGAAAAACGCAACGCTCCTCTTCTTCGTCAAGCAATTCAATGACCAGCGGGGTTCGGTCGACGAACACCATTTTCCACGGCCCATATTCGGCCATTTCAAGAAAAGCCCCGTCAACATTCAGGTCGATGGCGAGGTCGTTTTCCAACTCTTTGAGCAACGGTGCGATGTGTTTCCGACGAACCGGACGCCGCTTGCGGATGCTCCATTCATTGGCCATGCTCGGGACGAGGGCGGTGAGGCTATCATCCTTGGGCATCGCGTTGTTGATGAACCGGAACGCCGTCATCAAATCATGGCCATGTGGTGCACCATCCGGACCTTCTCCAAACACGCCTTGGAACTTGGCAACCAACCCGTTGTTGAACCGATTCTGTTCGTCAAACCCGCGGGCTGTCTCCACGGGAGCGGGCCAATTCCTGTCAGCCAACATCCCGGCGAGGTCCATCACGAAGTCGAATGCGTGGTTCGCGTCGACGCGGATCTGGAACCGGTGGCGATCGCCGTGGGTTTGGATTTGACCGACCGTGCAACGCAAAGCGAACTTCGAGCAGAACAATTGCCATGGGCCAAAGCGAAATGCTTCACCTCTTCCGCCGTGGTCGGCTCTTGGACATCATGGAAGGGTACGTGGGAAGAACTCGTTGAGCCGAAGGCTGGCCTCCACCTTTCGTTGGAGGTCAACGGAACGCTGCGTCAATCCACTCCGCTTCACGAAATGTCGGTGACGCCTCGTCAACAAATCGAATCGCTACGAACATGGGCGCCCGTCGTCGAGGGCGATATGCTGTTCACCGGAACGCCAGAAGGCGTGGGAGAATTGCTTCCTGGCGACCACGTCGTGGCCCGTCTAACCAACATCGATGGTGCGTGCCTCTCGGAAATCGACGTTGGCTGTGTCTGAGGGTTGCTTTCATATAGCGCGTGCTGGTCGGTGGCGACGCAGGAGGCTACCTTATGGCTCAATGGCACGGAATTTCACGACGCAAACCATCCGGTGGACGCAAGGTTCAGGCACGCGGCAAGCGGGCTACAGAAATCTCCACGGAGAAACAATTCGCCCTCGTCGGCGAGCCCAAGCGGAAGATCTACCGCAAGACCGGTGGCAACTCCATGGTGCGAGTCATGGCTGCCAATCAAGTCAGCATCAACAACCCAAAAACCGGGAAGACCACGCTGGGGTCCATCCACAGCGTCGTTGAGAACGCTTCCGACCCCAACTACGTTCGACGAAACATCCTCGTGAAGGGTGCTGTCATCGAGACCGACAAAGGTCGAGTTCGAATCACCTCCCGACCCGGCAAAGACGGTGTCATCAACGGCGTCCTCCTTGAGTGAAGCCAAGCGACGGCTTCAAGAGCGCACGCCGTGACCGGCGTATGAGGCGAGACCATGGACCACAACCCCGACCGACTCTGTGTTTGGCCGGGCTATTTTGACATGAAACAATCTCGCCGTTCAGGGCGCCGGGTTCCAAAGGATGCCTCCGTTTTGAAGCCGGACCTCGAGGGCCTTTTCATGGCGGCCCGTGCCGTTGGACTTCGGAAAATCAAGCGAGAGGAAAACATCTCGCACCCCCGCCGTCCACACGGCAAGGAAGGTCGGCTTTGGGTTTCGTCAAAAGGAGCCAAGGAATCCATCGGCGCCGGAAGCAAAGAAGAGGTGTTGCAACTCATCGGCGGGCAATGGCGTGAAATGCAACGGAATCAGCGTCAAGAAGCTGTCAAACAATCCGCCAGCGGGCCGAAAACCGGCGACCGACGTGCTCGTTCCCAGCGGAAAAACACACAGCAACGAAGCAGTTTCAAAAAGCGCAAGAGTTTCAAAAACCGTTGATTTCAAAACAGAAATTGATAACCTTTGGCGGTGATTTTTGAACATGCGGGCCCTTCTGGTGTTGTTGACCGTCCTGTTGCTCGCCGGCGGTGTACAAGGCGATCTTGAGCCACAAAACGATGACCCAGAGACCGTTGTCATCAGCGTTGACAGCACCAATCTTCGGTTTTCTCCCTCGCAAGTGACCATCACCGAAGGCGATACGGTTCGCTTCTTTTGGAGCGGCCAAGCCCTGCCTCACAACGCGGTTGAAGCCAACGGCGTCTTCGATTCTGGCGAACCCGCCCGCGCCGTGGACTACGCCTATACCTTTGAGCGCGGGAGCAACGGCACCTACGACTTTGTTTGCGAACCCCACGAGTCCATGGGCATGGTCGGCCAAATCACGGTTGAACCGGCGCCACCCTTGGTGGTTGAACAAGCCGAACAAGAGGAAGAAAATACGCCGTTTGTCTCCGCATCGGGCACCGTTCTCTCGCTGTTCCTTGCGTGGGCGTTCGTTTCCCGCCGTCAAGGCAACGGGTGAAGCCAACCGAAGACGTCGTCCTCGGTCTCGTTTTGAATGCCCGTGAGTGCATCGTAAAGTTCGACGGTAACGCTTCCGGGTTGTCCGTCGCCGTAGACCGTTTTCTTTCCGTCATGCGTGATGGAACCAATGGGTGAGATGACGGCGGCTGTGCCGCAACAAAAGGCTTCATCAGCGGCCATGGCGAATTCAGCAGAAACCCTGCCCTCCACGACCTCATAACCTCGGTGGCGGGCAAGTTGAATGATGGAATCACGCGTGATACCGGGAAGAATCGTGCCGGTTAACTCCGGCGTGTAGAGCACCTTGTCTTTCACGCAGAAGTAATTCGCCGCTCCCACTTCCTCAATATCGGTGTGCGTTTCTGCATCGAGGTAAATCACTTCGGCATAGCCTTGGGCCTTCGCTTCCTTGCTGGGCTTCATGCCTGGGGCGTAGTTGCCGATGGCTTTCACGCCACCAGACCCTCCGGGGGCAGCCCGGTGGTGATTTTCTGAGATGAGGAGGTCGATGGCCACCATTCCGCCCTTGAAGTAAGGTCCAACGGGCGTCACGTAGATCAGGAAGGTGTAGGAAGGTGCTGGCGCTACGCCGAGAACCGGGCCGCTGCCCATCAAGAGGGGGCGCACGTACATGGCGCCTTTTCCGGAAGGAGGGACCCAGTGTTGATTGGCGGCGACGACTTGCTCCACGGCGTCAACGAAAATGGACTCTGGCACGGGGGGCATCTTCAGTCGGTCGGCTCCACGCTGCATCCTACGGGCGTTTTCTTCGGGGCGGAAGAACACGATTCGCCCTTTTGACGTCCGGTAGGCCTTCATGCCTTCGAACAGGCCCTGGCCATAGTTGAGCACGCCCGCCGCCGGTGACATCGGAATGTCGCCGTAGGGTCGCAACTCGCCCGGCATCCAGGGCTCATCGGCCTTGGTGGTGGTCAGATACATCGTCTCGGTTGGTGTAAGGGAAAACGTGAGGCTGTCCCAGTCAAAAGATTCGTCCATGCTCACCCGCCCTAACAAAATGACCCATTGGGATGAGGCTTTCAAGGATTACTCTTGCATTTCTTGCCCGTCGGCCCTGTTGGTTCATGGATGAGCGCAGATGGGTTCTAATGGGGTGAAACGCTGAAAGTCATGGGGGTCGCCAAGTGGAGGGACGCATGGGCATTGTGAGTGGACGTTATCGGTCCTCACAAACCGTCCTGGACGGGAAGTCCCAACCCCTCACCGTGGTGGAGCTGTTCGGTCGAATGGACACCGGGGAATCCGTTTGTTTGCTCGTGCACGGACTTCGTCCAACGTTCGAAATCGCTCCAATCGGGTCGTGGGACATCAACGAGGACACCCCCTCCTTTGTCGAAGACCGCCTTGCCCACGTTCGGGCGATGGAGCACGTCGTTGATGTGGCGGGGCCGGTGATGAAATGGACACAACTGGGAGAGCGACCCGTATGGACCGTTGAGGTGGAACAACCCTTTCATGTCCCGTCCTTGAGAAAGGTACTGAAGGCAAGGTCATGGCAGATTTTTTCCGGCGACATTCCCTTCGTCAATCGCTTCTTCCTCGACGGCGATGTTGGAATGCACGTCGCTTTCAAGGGCAAGGTGGTCGACCGCCGAGCCGAGGAAGCCCCTCTGACCAAACCCGAAGTTATCGAAGCGGGAGGTGCTGGCCGCTACGGTGTGGATTGCACCTTGCGATGCGAAGTTGAGGATGTCGTTTCAACCGAACCTTTCCAAGTTCCCTTCACCGTGTTTTCCTTTGATTTGGAAACGAGCATCGAACATGAAACCGTGCTCTGTGCCGCTGCTTGCGTTGAACATCTTGGAACAGGTCAGCGTGAGGTCTTTTCTTACCGCGGAACCGAGCAGGAGATTCTCGAGGGGTTGACCGATACGGTGCAAACCACCGACCCGGACATCATCACGGGCTACAACATCGATAATTTTGACCTCCCAAGGTTGGCTGACCGGACCGCTGTCCTCCGACGTGGACGGGGTTGGGAAGGGACCAAGTCCTTGTTTGGTTGGGGCCGTGCACCTCCTTTGGAATCGGAATTGAAGCGGCAACGTGATGCGCTCGTGCCCAAGCGTCAAAGCAACCGTGCTTGGAACCTATCGGGGCGCGTGGTCATGGATGCATGGTGGCAAGCACGACAGGCGCTGAAACCGCGTCGAGAAACCCTTTCCTTCGTGGCGACCTTGCTGTTTCCTGACGACGAGGAGAAACACAAGATGGACGTGGACGCCTCAAACATGGACCACGAATGGGCCACGAGGCCCGACGAGGTCATGGCCTATTGTGTACGAGACGCTGAACTTCCGCTTGACATTCTCCAAGCCATTCAGGCCGTTCGTCGAAAAGAAGCCGTGGCCGCTGTCGCTATGGTGCCGTTTGAAACAGCGGCCAACGGAAGCACCAGCCAACTGATCGACTCGCTTGTCATCCGCCTTGCGGACAAACAGAACGTTGCTGTTCCACTGACCGGTTCTGCGGAAGCCAAAGAAGGCCAAATCACCGGCGGCTACGTGCACGATGTCGAGGCCGGTTTGCACCCGTGGATTGCCGTCCTCGACTTCAAGAGCATGTACCCCTCCATCATGATCGGACACAACATCTGCTACACCACGCGCATCGACCCTGCTCAACCGAATCCGCCCGCTGAAGGTCAGTACCACACTTCTCCGATTGAAAGTAAATTCAGGCTGGCCGAAGACCGTAAAGGCATGGTACCGGCCTTGCTCGAGGACCTGATGGCGCAACGAGACGAACACAAGGCCGCCATCAAGGTCGCCAAAACGTCCGGTGATGGCGTGGCTGAAGACTTCCACGATGCCATGCAGTACGCTGTGAAGATCCTCATGAACTCGTTTTACGGCGTTTTTGCCAGTGGCTTCTATCGGTTTACTCACCGAGATTTGGGTTCTTCCATCACCGCTTGGGCCCGTCAAAACATCAAAACCATCATCGCTGCCGTGGAGAAAGAAGGGCACGGCGTCGTCTATTCTGACACCGATTCCATCTTTGTCCGAAGCCCTGTTTCACCGGATGCACCCCGCCAAATCGGTCAAGAGGTACGAGAAAGCGCTCAAACGGGGGATGAGGCGGCCAAAGCGTCCATTGCTGCGCATGAAGCAGCCGTCGCGAGCATGGTGGAATTTGGGCAAACGCTCGCCGCCACCTACAGCCGTGATTCAGCGGTGTTGGAATTCGAGAAAGGCCTCTCGGTGTTTTTCAGTCATGGCGCCAAAAAGCGTTACATCGGCCAGGTGGTTTGGCCTTCGCAGGAGATGTTGATTCGAGGCTACGAGACACAAAGGACGGACTCGTTCATCTACCTGACCTCCACGATGAAGGAGATTTTCCGATACGTTTTGGCCGACCAAGGCGACGAATTGGTCGCTTACGCAAAACAACGGGTGGAAGCCCTTCGAAACGGTGAGGTGGCTGCCAGTGAAGTGGTGTTGGCGAAATCATGCAAGGGTCGCGTGGTTCGAACACCGGTCAAAACACCCGAAGATGTTGACTTCACCAAAGACTACAGCAAACCCGACAGCATGGCCCAGGTTCGTGTGGCGAAACGACGCATCGAACTTGGTTTGGGTTTCACCACCGGCATGAAGGTGTCCTACGTGGTGACCGACGCCAGTAAACGCCCGATGTCCGTCGTACCCTGGCTGGAAAACGAGGAGGACCAAGCCAGCGTGGTTTACGACGGTCGGTTTTACGCCGAACGTCTTGCAGCGGCCGTGGGCCGAATCACGGAAGCCTTTGATTGGGATGCCAAGGACTTGATGGCGGGAAATAAACAAACCAGCCTGTTCTCCTTCTGAGTGCTTCAACCCAAGGAAGCCCTTTTGATGACCGAGCCACCACCCCACATCATGGGAAGGTACGCACGCACGCTGCTCATGGCGGGCATGATGCTTTGCGCATCGATGGCCGGCTGCCTCTTCGAAGACGAATCCGGGTCTGACCAAGAAGAGGTCCTCGCCGTGTTCAGTTTCAGTCCGAGCAAGAACGTCAAGGTGGGTACATCGGTCAGTTTTGATGCTTCGAGTTCCACGCCCAGCGACGGGTCGTTGACCTACCGTTGGAATTTTGATACCGAGGGCTCGATTGACATCGACGCCACCGGCCTTACCGCCACATGGACCTTTGACGAAGCCAAGACGTACAAGATCACCCTCGAAGTGTCCGACGGGAGTTCCACCTCCGAGCAGGTTCGAGACCTCACGGTAGCACCGGAAAGTGCTGAAGCGCCGACGGCTGAGATCACGCAGTACGCCGACGAGGAAGATTGCGATGACGATGAAATCAGCGAAACACGGCACATCCTCGTCTGGATTTGTGCACGGGACAAAAGCATCACCGACCGCACCGTCACCGAAACCACGACCGTTCAACTGGACGCTTCCTCCTCCGATTCAGGCGACTCCACCTCCCAATACATTCCTGAGGACGGATATGCATGGGACCTTGACTTGACCGAGGACAAGGATAACGACGGCGACCCAGAGAACGACGATGACTTGGTGGGCGCTACCATCGACTGGAACAACGTCGCTCCCGGTGAATACGAAATCGGACTGACGGTGACCAACAACGTGGACATGACCGACAGCGCTACCATTCGTGTTTACGTCAGTTATGCCGGCTATTGGTCCGATTTTGAAATCGGCGGCAACAGCAGCGGGAACCCGGCAGAGTTGGACTTTGACGCCATCATCCACTACGACAAAGACGAGGGCAACACCATCGTCAAAGCGCAGGTTGAGTTGGAATATCCCAAAGAGGACGGGGATTGCACCTCTCTTCCCGGTGCCAACAACTGCCGAGCTAAACTTGACATCTTCGCCTATAACGAGGAGGACGAAGAAGCGGCCAATACGACCTCAACCGACGTTGACTCTCGCGAGGACGGCGACTGTGATAGCGAACAGGACTGCATCCATCTCAAGCTTTCAGGCTACATGTTTGCAGACACCGAATCCACCTACGGCGACGGTGAATGGACCATGAAAATCCGCAACGAACGAGTCAACGATTTCAACATCGACCAGTTTGTCATCCGCCTCTACTACAAGTGAGGAGGGAAAAAGATGCGACGAACGAGTATCGTAGCGACCATTGGCCCTGCATGCGATGATCGCGAGACGCTGAAATCCCTGCTCGAGTCTGGTGTAGACGTTTGTCGCTTCAACTACTCTCACGGGGAGCCCGAGGAAAAAACCGACCTCTATCATCGGGTTCGTTCCATTGAAGACGAACTGGGCAGACCCACGTGCATTCTTGCAGACCTTCCGGGCCCAAAACTTCGCCTCGGAAATTTCCCTGAGGTTGAAATGTTGGAAGAGGGCACCGAGGTGATTCTCCACTGCGGCGTTCGCCACTTGGAAGCCACCCACGGCACCGACTTCCCCGTGGAATACGGTGGCCTCTCAGCGGAACTGAAGGTCGGTGACCCTATCTTGGTGGCCGACGGCCTCATTCGTCTCACCGTGTTGTCGACCACCGGCCAAGTCAACGGGACCGTCCGTTGTAAGGTGGAAGACGGCGGCCCCATCAGCAGTCGGAAAGGGGTGAACGTTCCCGGTACTTTGGTCGATTTGCCCGCCATTGGGCCCAAGGACCAAGCGGCTTTGCAACACGCCCTTGAGAACGGGGCCGATTACATCGCCGTCAGTTATGTCCGAACGGCCGAAGACCTCGCTCCGGCGAAAGAAGCGGTGAAGGCGGCCTCCATGCACGTTCCCGTGTTGGCAAAAATTGAGCACCCCGTTGCACTTGAGAACTTGGACAGTATCCTCAACACCGCCGACGCCGTCATGGTTGCTCGCGGTGATTTGGGTGTCGAAATCCCGTTGGAGAACGTGCCGGTCGTGCAACAGCAAATCATCGACAAAGCCCTGGAGCGGGGCATGCCGGTCATCGTGGCCACACAGATGCTCGACTCGATGACCTTCCAGCCTCGGCCGACAAGGGCAGAAGTGAGCGATGTCTCAACGGCGATTCGTCACGGGGCGACCGGCGTCATGCTCTCGGGTGAAACCGCTTCGGGCAAGTATCCCCTCGAAACCGTTGAAACGATGGCCCGCATCGTGAAGGCTACGGAAGACGGGTTGGGGGCATCCGATCTCCGTCCCACCGCGCTGGCCCGATTTCGGTCAACACGAGCGGTTGCTCACGCAGGGGTCGAGCTCGCTCGAGAGTCCGGGGCCAAACGCATCGTCGTTGCCACCCAACACGGGACTTCGCCTCGTCTCGTTTCGGGTTATCGTCCGGACATTCCCGTCACGGCGGTGAGCGACCGGTTGCGTGCGCTTCGCCGAACCTGCCTGCTTCCAGGGGTTGACGCCATTCTTTCCAAGGAACACGACCGCGGTTCCAAGACCATGAGGGAAGCGGTTGAACAACTCGTTGTGCAAGGCCGTATCAAGCCGGGCGAGCGGGTGGTGTCCATTTCGGGCAGTCCACTCGCCATGCGTGGCGCGACCAGCACACTTCGCCTCTACAAAATCGGCGACAACGGGGAAATATTGGACACAGAATGAGTGCGAAGGCCGGTATTTCCGGCCAAAACACCGCAGATAGCGCGTCGCGCTTTTGATATAGGGGATATTTGTCGCATGGCCTGCTAAGGAGCGATTACCATGCCATCACAATGGGAAGACAGAAGCAAGCCACACCGCAACATCGTGTTTATCGGTCACGTCGACCACGGAAAGTCCACCACCGTTGGACGTCTCCTTCTCGACTCCGGTCACATTGAAGAGCACGTTATTGAAAAGAACGAAAAACTCGCTGCTGAGTCCGGTAAGGCCGGATTCGGACTTGCGTACGTCATGGACGGACTCAAGGAAGAGCGCGAGCGTGGTATCACCATCGACGTCGCTCACAAGGAGTTCTTCACCCCTGACTACTACTGGACCATCATTGACGCACCAGGTCACCGAGACTTCGTGAAGAACATGATCACCGGTGCTTCCCAAGCTGACACCGCTGTGTTGCTCTGTGCAGCCAACGACGGTGTCAACGCTCAGACCAAGGAACACGCTTTCTTGGCTAAGGTGCTTGGTGTCAAGGGCCTCATCGTTCACGTCAACAAGATGGACATCTCTGGTGTCGACTGGACCGAAGAGAAGTACAACAACGCATGCAAGGAAGTTTCTCAACTTCTCCGCATGGCCGGATTCAAGCCTGACGACGTCCCAATGATTCCTGCTTCGTCCCTCAACGGCGACAACGTGTACAACAAGTCGGACAAGTGCCCATGGTACAAGGGTCCAACCCTCTTCGAGGCCATCAACGCCACCCCAATGCCCTCCAAGCCATCCGACAAGCCTCTCCGCTTGCCCATCCAGGATGTCTACAAGATCTCCGGTATCGGTACCGTGCCTGTTGGTAAGATCGAAACCGGTGTCTTGAACGTCGGTAAGAACGTCGTGTTCAACCCTTCCATGAAGGGCGGTG
>JASLVM010000046.1 GCA_030741355.1 Candidatus Poseidonia sp.
GGAGGAGCGTGCGGTTTAATTGGATTCAACGCCGGAAAACTCACCAGGGCCGACTGTTATATGAAGACCAGCGTAATGAGCTTGTCGGATTTTCAGAGAGGTGGTGCATGGCCGTCGTCAGTTCGTACTGTAAAGCGTTCTGTTAAGTCAGATAACGAACGAGACCCTCATCTCTATTTGCAACCCGTCTCTCCGGAGGCGGCGCACTATAGAGAGACCGCTGGTGTGAAACCAGAGGAAGGCGAGGGCAACGACAGGTCAGTATGCCCCGAATGTCCTGGGCTACACGCGCGCTACAAAGGACGGGACAATGGGAAGCTAGGCCGAGAGGCCACGCTAACCCGAAACCCGTTCATAGTTCGGATTGAGGGCTGTAACTCGCCCTCATGAAGCTGGATTCCGTAGTAATCGTGTTTCAATATAGCACGGTGAATATGCCCCTGCTCCTTGCACACACCGCCCGTCAAACCATCTTAGTTGGGGGTGGGTGAGGCTGCGCTTTATGGCGTATTCGAGCCTGCCTTCGACAAGGAGGGTTAAGTCGTAACAAGGTATCTGTAGGGGAACCTGCAGATGGATCACCTCCTAAGAAACCGGAGGCTGGGGTCGCTTGCGACCCCAGTCTCCAACCCTTTTTTTATCGCCCATGCAGTTTACTTTTTACACCAACTGTTAAGGCGACGCCCAGTTCCTCAGTTGTCTGAAGTGCTAAGTTTCGCCTCAATGGTCGTTCTGAACGTGAGAAGGGTGAGCGTGGGGGCGTCAGCATTGACGGTGATGGTCGCTCCTCGGTTGAAGTGTACTTCGTCCCATCCATCCGGTACAACATAGCCTCGATGCATATCCGAGGTTATCGTGGTCTCTTGGTCGGTCCAATCTGCCCAAGCCCACGGCATGAGATCTCGCTGCTCTGGGGACAGGTCTCGCGCGAGCACGAAGTAGTGGTTGGGTGTTCGTGTTTGCTGAGCTTGTTGTTTGAGGTGGTTAAACTCCGATTCACTCATGGCATTCCGCAGCCAAGCACCCTGGCCACACCAAGTTGAGAAGAGCAGCCCGCTGCTTTGTTGATGACACTGTTCGTCCCCTCTTCGAAGGTGGTATTTGCTTGGAGCATACTGGTGGGTGTTGGCAATGAGCAAATCGTTCATGGCAGGGTCGGTCGTGAATCGGTTGCCAGACGTGGTGTCGATGATGGCCTGGAGGCGTGGAAGTTCGTTGGCGATGGCCTTGCCGGCGAGGACGGTTTCAAAATCACCTTCAAACGTCGCCATGGAGGAATCCATGTAAAATCCATAACTTCCTTCGGGGTCTTCGGTTCTCGGATGTGAATTGACGCCCATGACCGGAGTGGCTGCGTCAATGTTGTGAGAGAGCGAGGTTAAGGTGCCGTCTCCGCCGAAAACGATCACCAAGTCTCTGGCGATGAAATCAGCCCTTCGGACATGTTCTCGAGGTTTGTAATCCACATGATGTTCCGGAGAAGCCAGCCTCTGAAGAATCGCCTTGAGGGACATCAGCCCTTCGTCATGCACTTCTTCGAAATTTTTCTTGTAGACAACCAAGATGTTCATTCCTCTCCGCCGCCTTGTCCAAACGAAGGGTTCCTGCTTCAAGAACACAACCCCTCCTCCAAAAACGAGAAACTATCAAGAGGCATCATGGCTTGGTCTAGCCATGCAAGGCGGATCACCTTGGGGCGATGTCCCGGATGAAAATCAACCGAAATCCGAAGACGCTGGGACGCTGGGTCCACAACCAATTTCCATCTCCGATGGTTTTGCTCCGATGAACCAAGACACCCTGCTCACCGGCACCACTCAGATGCCCACGGGGCAACTCATCTACCTCCAACCGCCATCGAGCGCCGCCAAAGTCGTGGGCATCTTGTCCGTTATTTACGGCTTCATTTTCGGTATTTCATTCAACATTTTGTCGTTGTTTGCTTCAAGCGAATTGGGCAGTACGACCTTCATTGCCCTCGATGTTGTCAACATCATCGCCGGTGGCGGGATGCTCATTGGCGGTGTCATGATGATCAACTACCAGCGTCGCGGAATCATCTTGCTCTTTTGTGCTATCGCGCTTACGACGTTGGTTGGTGTGGCCCAAATCTCGATGGTAGACACTGCGTACGACCAGATGCTCGAAGATGGTGACATGAGCCAAGAAGAATACGATGCGGTTCAGAGTGTAGACGATAGCGTAATTACGGGCATTGGAATCGTCATCCTTGCGTTTTGTAATGCCTTGTGCGGTCTTATCGTCGCCATCCCGTTGATGGTCTCTAACAACGGTCTTGACGATAGTAAACTGTTCGGCTGAGGCCTTGTTCTGATTCAAGCAACCTGAGCGTGATGTTCATACCCCTCGTGAGGTTCGAATGAACCATGAGCGAAGACGTGGTCATCGTTGGCGGTGCTCGTACACCGTTTTGTGAATGGGTAGGCGGAAAGCGAGGCGATGGCAAAGCCGGTGGTGCCTTGAAGACCGTGAGTGCCCAAGAACTTGGGGCCATCGCCATTCAAGGGGCGCTTGAGAAGTCCGGTACGGCTGCCGATGCGGTGGACCATGTGGTGATGGGCTACGCCCTTCAGACCTGTTCGCAATCCATCTACGGTGCACGCCATGCCGGTCTCAAGGCAGGTATTCCGCAAGAAGTGCCCATGCTGACGCTTTCTCGCATTTGCGGCTCAGGTATCCAATCCATTGTCTCAGGGGCGCAAATGATCATGCTGGGTGAGGCCAAAACCGTGGTTTCAGGCGGCATGGAGAACCTCTCTCAGGCCCCGCATATTCTCCGAGGGGCTCGAGACGGTTGGAAACTTGGACGCTCTCCGAAAGTTGAGGATTACATGATGACCAACCTTCAGGACATGACCTGTGGTTTGTTCATGGCCCAGACCTCCGACGAATTGTGCCGTCGAAAGGGCGTAACTCGGGAAGAAATTGACACCTTTGCTGCACTGTCCCATGCACGCACCACGACGTCGATAGAGCATGATGTGTTTGAACAGGAGATCGTTCCTGTCACCATCAAATCGCGACGAGGCGAGACGGTCTTGACGCACAAGGATGAGGACCATGTTGTGCGTGGGACGACGCAAGAATCCCTTTCAGGCCTTCCAACCGCTTTTGGCCCTGAATCCTTCGTGACGGCGGGTAACGCTTCGGGTGTTGTTGACGGCGCAGCGGCCGTGGTCATCAAGTCGGCAAGTCAGGCCGAAGCTGACGGTGATGCACCGCTGGCCCGCATCGTCTCCTGGGGCATTGTGGGGCTGGAGCCCGCCATCATGGCTTACGGTCCTGTGCCCTCCTCTCGACAAGCGCTTGAACGAGCAGGGCTCTCGGTTGAGGACATTGACCGATGGGAAATCAACGAAGCCTTCGCCGGACAAGCCGTTGCCTGCATCAAGGACCTTGGAATTGATGTGGAAAAGGTGAACGTGAACGGTGGAGCGGTTGGCTTGGGCCATCCACTCGCAGCAACAGGAACCCGTTTGGTGTTGACCCTCGCTCATGAATTGCGTCGTTGCGGCGGCCGATACGGTGTGGCGACGGCCTGCATTGGTGGCGGGCAAGGCATCGCCATGGTCATCGAATCCATCAACGATTGAAGTATGTTAGATCCGTGATGTAGCGTATCAGGACGACGCCGACAAGGGCCATGAAGACACGCATGATGTTCTCTTGGCTGATTCGCTCGATGCCAAATTTTGCCCCACTTGTTGCGCCCCCGAAGGCCAGGATGGGAAGAGGCATCAGCCACCACAGTTCTGATGCAAGTCCACTCAATATGCCGGATGGTGCCGTGGTCAGCAAAGCGAGAATCGCCACAGGAACCACGACCATCATGATGGAGAGGCTGGACCCGATGGATGTACGTGCGTCCAATCCGGCTTGTTGCTGGAGCATTGGGACGTAGATGACGCCTGCTCCAATGCCAAGAACGGAAGAAAGCGCACCACCGATGCCGCTTCCAATACGGAGCGGCAGGTGCTGAATCGGGGCGCGTTGTTCTTCTGTTTCCACCTTCGTTGCTGCACTGTTTGAGCGCTGTTTCTTCCACGTCTTGACCAAGGCCCAAATCAGCATGACAATCGATAGCAATTTGAACACCGTGTCCAATTTGTCTCCAAGGGCATTGACCACGCCCACGCCGATAAGTGCGCCCATCAGGGCGCCATAGAGGGCTGATTTGGTGGCTTCTTTGTCATGAAACCCTTCACTTCGATGCCTTCGTCCGCTTCCGATGCTCACGGACCACGTCAAGGCGAGTGATACGGCCAACAAGGTTCCGTCAATGGGCCAGCCTGCCACGTAGTGCAGAAGCGGTGCAAACAACATCCCGCCGCCCATTCCGACCGGTGCAAATACGAAGGCGATGAGGAATACTCCAATCATCACGGCCACCGCTTCAAGCACGTTCATCACCTCTCTTCGGACTCCGAAGTTGTCCTTTCGTGGTGTTGGTTGTTCATGATGTTGCCCCACCACCCACAGGTCATGGTCTGAGAAGGTTTCATATGGGAAGTCACGATGCCTTGGTCATGGATACAACCACCATCGTCGCTCTTGCCGTTGCCGGCGTTTTCTTGCTCATTTTGATTATTTGGTTCTTCTCAACCTGGAACCGCCTCATCAATTTGGATGAGAATGCACAGAATGCTTGGAACAACATCGATGTTCTGCTCAATCAACGCTACGACATGATTCCTAACATGGTCAGCATCGTCAAGGGTTATGCTGAGCACGAATCGGGTATCTTTGACCAATTTGCAAAGGCCCGTCAAACCGCTGCTGGTGCACTCGCCCAAGGCGATGTTGCCGGCGTGGCTGCTGCTGAGGGTATGTTGGCTGGCATGCTTCCACGAATCAACATGGTTGCAGAGCAGTACCCCGACCTCAAGGCCAACACGAACTTCTTGAACCTGCAGAACCAACTGGTCTCTCTGGAAAACCAAATCGCCGATCGCCGAGAATTCTACAACGCTGCCTCCACCAATTTCAACAAGGCCATCCAGATGATTCCTTCGAACATCGTGGCCAACATCAAGGGTTGCGTTCGTCGAGAACTGTGGTCTGTTGAAGGCATCGCTCGTGAGAACGTTCAAATCTCGTTCTGAAACCGTCAGGTTGTCGGTCTTGAACCGAGTGAATGAGGTTCCTCCATGTCGGCTGCTCCCGTGATTGATGTTCGAGAGAACCTTCGTTTACTCGGCACCGCTCATATAGCAACCTCTTCGGTCGAAGCGGTCCGGCAACAAATCGCTGATTTCCAGCCAGACATTGTGGCTGTTGAGTTGTGCCAAAGTCGACATGACACCTTGGTCAGCGACCGCCGGCTGGACAAGGAAGGGCTCCTCAAAGTGATGAAAGAAGGCAAGGCGCCGATGGTCTTGCTGCAATCCATGTTGTCGGCTGAACAACGAAAACTCGGCATCAACGAGGGTCAGCAACCGGGTGCTGAACTCCTGGCTGCAGTGGAAGCCGCGAACGAAGTTGGCTGTGAAGTGGCCCTCGTCGACCGTGACATCCAGACCACCCTTAGGCGCGCATGGAAGCGCATGAAACTCAGAGAAAAGTGGCGGTTGTTGACTTCACTTTTGGATGAGGATGAGGATGATGAAGACCTTGATGTGAATGAACTGCTCCAAGACAGCGATCTGTTGTCTTCCATGATGGAGGAACTGAAGGGGTTCTCGCCAGGAGCGGGTGAAGTCCTCATCGACGAGCGTGATGCTTACATCGCTTCAAAGTTGAATGACTTGGACGGTGAGAAACGTATCCTCGCTGTACTGGGTGCGGGCCATCTCAATGGTGTTGCAAACATATTAGGCGATAAACCTCAATCTATAGATTCCGGAAAACTGGAAGAACTCCCTTCCCCCTCGGTCGTTCGTCGCTTTTTACCCTGGGCTTTCCCCCTCGTGATGATCGGTGTTTTGGCGGCGGTTATTTCGACCAGCCAAGACATCGACTGGTTGACGTTCTTCACGGTCTGGACCGCAGCCAATGCCGTCTTCGCCGCATTGGCCTGTCTCATTGCTCGTGGGCATCCCTTGGCTGTTTTGACCGCTGCTCTTGCCTCTCCCATCACCTCCCTCAATCCAGCTCTTGCTGCGGGTTGGTTTGCGGGTTACGTCCAACTCAAAATGGCCGAACCCACCGCTGAAGATTTGCAGCAATTTCTCAAACTCGATGACCTCTCGTCCTTTTGGTCCAATCCAGCAGGAAAGGTCCTGTTGGTGACGGCGTTAACCAATCTCGGTTCAATGTTGGGCGCCTGGGCCGCACCGTTCATTCTCTTGGGTGGCCTTGGGTTAGGCTGAGTCAATGTTGAGCGCAGCGAAGACATCAACGTGCTCTTGGACATCATGAACTCGGACGAGGTCAATCCGCATTCGATGCGCCACCGCCGCCAAACCGAGTGTCCCTGCGAGACGTTCGGCTGGGTCGGTATGGCCGGTGAGGTGGCCAATCACACTTTTTCTTGAAACACCCCAGAGAAGCGATGTCGCTGATGAAAGGAGTTGACGACCCGATTTCAAAAGAGCGATGTTGTGGTCTTGTGTCTTTCCAAAACCGATGCCGGGGTCGACACAAATGAGTTCTTCAGGGTGCCCTTGATGGATGAGGTTCTGCTTCACCGTCTCCAGCATATCCCCTACTTCGCTCACCACATCGTCGTACTGAGGGTTGGTTTGCATGGAACCGGGTTCGCCCTGCATGTGCATGATGCACACGGCACAACCCGTGCGAAGCACGAGGTCCACCATCGCAGGTTCTCGCAACCCTGAGACATCGTTGACCATATCAGCACCTGCTTCTAAGGCAGCAAGAGCCACCTCCGCGTGACGTGTGTCAATGGAGATGAGCCCGTCCGGTCGTTGGGCTCGTAGGCCCTCAATCACGGGAACCACTCGGTTTTTTTCAGCCTCAACGCTGACCGGTTCTGCGCCCGGACGCGTGGATTCTCCACCCACGTCGACCCATGTTGCTCCAGCCTCCCACATGGCCAAGCCACGCTGGACAGCTTGTGTGCCGGTCGCGCGGCTTCCTTGGAAAAAAGAATCATCCGTGGCGTTGACAATACCCATGATTCGGGGCGCGCCGTCGAACCTCAAGGCCTTCGCAATTCGCTCTCGGCGGCTTGGCGTGTGTCCAAAGTCCGAGGTCATTGGCCCGCCCAGTTCGGCAGGTTTGATAAGTTGTTACGAGGAACGGGTGTGTATGTCCGAGGTGGATGCATTGCTGGAAAGCGACGCCTCTCCCGAGCACCATCCGGTTCGAACCGGCAGAGGTATGCCTCCGGATGCCGAATTCGCTGAGCGTATCTTGAAGCGTTTGAATCCTCGAAATCCGGAGATTGTTTACGATATGGCGGCCCGTGCTTCGAAGAACGGTGGCATGCTCATCACCCTCATGGTGGTGATTTGGTGGTTGTTCATCGGTGTGAAGGGAGATGATTTGAGCGCTGGTGTCTCGGTCTTTTTTTCTCTTGACTTCGAGCAAGCAGCGCTCGCTGTCATGATCCTCTCCCTTTGTTCTGCTCTTCTCACCGAGTTCAGTCGAGACATGGGAAAGATTCTCCCTTCGACCGCCGCAGGTGGTATGCTCATCCTGGCAGGGTTGTACGTTGCTGAACCATTGGTCTCCGCTTTGTTCATCACGGGCACCGACCTTGATGTCCAAATCGGCCTTTGGAGAACCATCCGATTGGGCGTTCTTTGGGGTGGAACCACCTACGGTTCAAACCTTATCGTGAACGCCCTTTTGCTCAAGTGGCTTATTCGTTTCATGGACTCTCATGACTATGAGTTTCCAGACCGCCACGAACAAGATTCGGGCGCAAACAGCGTCAATGCGCTGGTTCAAGATTGAACGCTACCCTCTTGAAGACGAGGCGATTCGCCGTTCTATGAGCCCCACACCGTTCAACGTGCTGAGGCTTGGTTATCGGAAAGGACGGGACCCCCGAATCACCACCCATCTGGCGTTGGTTTCCCGTGCGCTTGGTGCTACGAACTTCTTGTTGGCCGGTGATGAAGACAAGGAACTCTTTGAGAACATCGCCTCCGTCAACGATCGTTTCGGTGGCGATATGGCTTGCGAGCATGTTGACGGTGCCATGGGATGGCTTCGTCGGTTCACTCAGCAAGATGCAGGTGATGGTGAACCCGGCGTCGCTGTTCATCTGACCATGTACGGCGAGCCCTACCGCGAGGTCATCCCACGAATTCGGAGGGATCGACCCGTTGTGGTCATCGTTGGAGGGGCCAAGGTCCCAAGCGATGTTTTCCAATATGCTCAATACAACGTTGCGGTGGGCAACCAGCCTCACTCTGAAGTCGCTGCCCTCGCCTTGTTCATGGAGGGCTGGTACGGCCAAGGTGGAACCGAACGTCACTTCCCCGATGCACGATTGGTCATCGAGCCTTCCGCTCGAGGAAAGTCGGTCATCGACCACGACCGGGAGAAGGAGAGTTAACGGATTCTTACTTGCAGGACTCAAGGTCATTTTCCCCTTTTTACCGCATAAAACCGCTCCACCGTTTTCATGTTACTGCGCACCCAATCATTATGGGGGGCCTTTTACGACAAAATTCAATGTTAGGGGGCGGCATCGCAAATACGCGCTCTCTACCGGCGACTCATCGCCTGTACAATCCCTCCGCCCTGGACATTCCCGACGCTGCGGACGGCTTGGCCAACGGCGATTCTCTGCCCGAGGGCGCATCAGGTGCAGGCGTCCTGCTGACGGCTGATGGAGGGCGATATCCCGGCGAACTGTTTGGGGCCAGCACGATTGGGTCGGGAGAATTGGTCTTCACCACCGGAATGATGGGCTATCAAGAGTCGTTGACGGACCCGTCATTTGCTGGACAGGTGCTGACCTTCACCTATCCATTGATTGGAAATTACGGCGTTCATCCTGGTGCATCAGAGTCAGGAAAAGTTTGGCCAAAGGGCGTCGTTGTACGTCATGCAATGCACCAACCAGACCATCGGCATTCCATCGGCACGGTGGATGAATTCCTGCGATTGCACGGTGTTCCCGGCATTCACAACATCGACACGCGAGCGATCACCAAACGCGTTCGTGAACTTGGAACGGTCCTGTGCGTGTTTGGTCCCGTTGAACGTGAGGACGAGATGAAAGCCCAACTCGGAACCCTCACCTCGCCGGAGTTGGAGGATTTGGTTGACGAGGTCTCCATTGATGAACCGCTGGAATTGAATCCCGGCTCGACCGATGAACTCGGTGGGCGAAAACCTCGGCTTGGCGTCCTTGACTGCGGCGTGAAGCACAACATTCTCCGTCATCTCTGCATGGTGTTCGATGTGGTCTGGTGTCCCCCCGACATGAACTACGACCGATTGCGAACGGACTACGCCATCGACGCCCTGTTTTGCAGCAACGGCCCGGGGGACCCTGCTCATCCAGGTAAGGCCACCTCTGCACGAAACACGCTCGCTCGAGCCGTCCAAGACGGTCTTCCCGTCATGGGTATCTGTTTGGGCCATCAACTCATGGGTCTTGCTTCTGGCTTGCAAACCTACAAGATGCGCTACGGGCATCGCGGGGCCAACCAACCCGTCGTGGACCTTCAAGACAAAACGGTCTCCATCACCAGCCAAAACCACGGCTTCGCCGTTGCTCACCCCACCGATGGAATGCTCGCCGCCCACCCGACAGGAGCGACCTCACCTGCGGTTTCCAACCAACACGGTTCCGAGGTTGAAGTTCGCTATGTGAACGCTAACGACGGCACCGTTGAGGGGCTCGATGTCATTGGAAAACCCTGCTTTACGGTCCAGTTCCACCCAGAGGCTTGTCCGGGTCCGCACGATGCTGCACCGCTCTTCCTGAGGTTCC
The DNA here is from genome assembly GCA_030741355.1 of Candidatus Poseidonia sp. Classification (GTDB taxonomy): domain Archaea; phylum Thermoplasmatota; class Poseidoniia; order Poseidoniales; family Poseidoniaceae; genus Poseidonia. The sequence goes on from JASLVM010000046.1 coordinate 9,878, forward strand.
GAGCCATGGTCGATGCTCATTTGGGAGGTGAGTCCTGATGCCACGCAGAGACGACCTTGAACTCATCATGGTCTTGGGCAGCGGCCCCATCAAAATCGGACAAGCCGCTGAGTTCGACTTTTCCGGTTCACAAGCCGTTCGTGCACTCCGTGAAGACGGGTACAAAGTCATCCTCGTGAATTCGAATCCGGCCACCATTCAAAACGACCCCGAAATGGCGGACATCGTTTACATCGAGCCTCTGCTGCCGGACACCATCGCCAAGATCCTCGAGAAGGAGCGCCCGTGTGCGTTATTGGCGGGTATGGGTGGACAAACGGCCCTCAACATCGCCAGCGAACTTTCCCACAACGGAACCCTTGAACGACTTGGTGTGGAACTTATTGGCTCAGACTTGGACGCCATCGACAAAGCAGAGGACCGTGAATTGTTCAATCAGGTCTGCGAATCCATCAACCTCCCCATCAGCCAAGCGGTGGCCTGCAACTCCATCGACGAGGTCATCGCTGCTGCAGAACTCATCGGTAGCTGGCCCATCTTGATTCGACCGGCGTTCACTTTGGGCGGTCTGGGCGGTGGAACGGCCCGAGACATGGGCGAACTCGTTGAAATCTCTCAACTCGGCCTTCGTAATTCTCGAATTTCTCAGGTCTTGATTGAAGAGTCCATTTTGGGGTGGCAGGAACTTGAATACGAAGTGATGCGAGACGAAGCCGATAACGCCACCATCGTTTGTACGATGGAAAACATCGACCCGATGGGCGTCCACACGGGTGAATCGACCGTGGTCGCTCCACTCCAATCTTTCAGCGACGCTGACCACCAGCGCCTTCGAAACCAAGCGCTCGCCCTGATACGAGCCTTGAACATCAAAGGTGGATGCAATGTCCAATTCGCTTTCAATCAGTTCACAGGTGAAATCCGAGTGATTGAAGTCAACCCCCGTGTGTCTCGCTCATCGGCTTTGGCTTCCAAAGCGACCGGCTATCCCATCGCCCGCATGGCTGCGAAAATTGCTGTTGGCTACACCCTTGATGAACTCCCCAATCCAATCACGGGTGAGGGGACAACCGCTGCCTTCGAGCCAACGTTGGATTATTGTGTGGTGAAAATCCCTCGGTGGCCGTTTGACAAATTCCGAACGGCAGACCGTACGCTGGGTACCTCGATGAAATCGACCGGTGAAGTGATGGCCATTGGGCGCAACTTTGAGGAAGCTTTCCTCAAGGCCTGGGCTTCGCTTGAACAAGGTTGCGCTCATCCTCGCCCGCTCACTCGTGCGGATGAATCCGAGGGCGAGGGCATGTCTCAGCGTGCGCATGAACCGCTGCCAGACAACACGTTGGTCGAATGGCTGGCCATAGCCACCGACCGACGCATGGGCGCTCTCATCGAGGCCTTCCGAAGAGGTTGGACGGTCGAACGTGTTCACGAGATCACCCGAGTCACTCGCTGGTTCCTCTACGGTTTCGAACGCTTGGCTCAGATGGAACGCAGCATCGTTGAGCGGGGCGTTTCTCCAGCAGAATTGACCGAGGATGAACTTCGCTTGTGGAAGAGTCATGGCTTCAGCGATGCTCACATCGCCGATGCACTCGCCGGCTTCCCGCCCGAGGGCCTGAAATCACTGGCTCCAGGACAAGACGAACGGGCTGTCATGCTTCGAAGACATCAACTCAAATTGCATCCAGTTTACCGTATGGTTGACTCCTGTGCCGCTGAATTTGCAGCGAAAACCCCGTATTACTACTCCACCTACGAGCCCCATGGCTTGCCCGGTATCGACCTGCTCCCCAACATGGAAGAGCGAACCAAGGAGCGCCTCGTGGCCATCGGTAGCGGCCCGATTCGGATCGGTCAAGGGATTGAATTTGACTATGGCTGTGTCCATGCGGTCAAGGCCATTCGTGAAGCCGGAAAGGATGCCATTCTCATCAACAACAATCCGGAAACGGTTTCAACGGATTTCGACACCTCTGACCGATTGTATTTTGACCCGCTTACCTTGGAGTATGTAAGTGAAATTTTACTCCGTGAACAGGCCCATGGAATCTTGCTTCAATTCGGCGGTCAAACGGCGATCAATCTGGCCTTGCCCTTGGAGGCTCGCCTTCCGGATTTGAAGACCAACGGTCTCGACCTTGCCATCATGGGCACCTCTTGCGATGCCATCGACGAAGCCAGCGACCGTGAACGGTTCGAAGCCTTCGCCAGTCGCCACGGACTTCGGATGCCTCGAGGCGCCACGGGAACCTCGGCTGACGATCTGCGAGCAGCGGTCGAATCCATCGGTTTCCCCGTGCTTGTTCGTCCTTCGTACGTCCTCGGCGGGCGTGGCATGGAAATTCTGTCCAATCAACAGCAACTGGACGGCTACCTGCGGGAGGCCTACCTCACTCCTGACAAGCCCTTGCTCGTGGACGAATACCTCGGGCACGCCACTGAAATCGACGTCGATGCCGCCTCTGACGGTGAAGACGTTCTGGTCGGCGCCATCATGGAACATTTGGAGGAGGCAGGCATCCACTCCGGTGATTCGACATGTTTCATTCCTGCGCAAAACATTGCGGAGGACATGCTGGAGCGAATCGCCGAACAGACGAAGGTCATCGGTATCGGTCTGAAAATCAAGGGTTGCTTCAACATTCAATTTGCCATCCAAGGTGAGGATTTGTACGTGCTGGAAGTGAATCCACGGTCTTCACGTACCGTGCCTTTCGTTGCGAAGGCCTCCGGTCTTCCACTCGCCCGCATCGCAGCGAGAATCACCATCGGTCAACCCTTGAAGAGCCAAGAAATCCCTCGCCGTACTTCCGGCCAAGTCTGCGTCAAGGCACCGGTGTTCCCGTTCATCAAATTGCGAGGACTCGACCCTGCTCCTGGCCCGGAAATGAAGTCCACTGGTGAGGTCTACGGCTCTGACGAGCGGGCCGATTTGGCCTACCTCAAGGCAAGATTGGCCACCGAGGTTCCGGTAGCCACCGAAGGTGGGGCTTACCTGACGGTTCGGGATGAGGACAAAGAGAACCTCGTTCCTGTTGCACGTGAGCTCGTCAGCATCGGCTTTACGCTCTATGCCACCGGTGGGACGGCGGACGCCCTTCGACGCCACGACGTACCGGTTACCACCGTTTACAGGATTGCTGAAGGAAAGCACCCGGACGCTTTGGACCTCATGCGTCAAGGAAAAGTCAGTTTCATCGTCAACGTCCCTACGGTCTCAGGCGGTGCTGTGCGAGATGGAAACATGATGCGAAGGCTGGCGGTTGAACTGAACATTCCCTTTGTCACCACGATGCGAGGTGCCATCATGGAAGTTGCAGCCATGCGAGCCAGTATCGAAGAGGACCTTGAACCTCGCAAACTCACCGTCCATTATTGAGTTGGCCAAAAGCATCCCTTTATGCCATCTTGTCCATTTTTTCCTGCATGGGCGAGTCCACGTTCTCGTTCTCTACTCGAACCGTTCAGGCCGCAGGACGGAGCGGGATGTTGGGTGAAACCCTACGCAGCGTCAGCCCGCAGGACGCGGTTTCATGGGTTTGGCTGGCTTACGACCAGTTGAATGTGGCTTTTCTCGAATCCCTTAAGCAAAGCGACTTGGGTGTTGTGTTGATCGAATCCTCTGCCAAGGCAAAGCGTCGCCCGTATCACCAGCAGAAATTAGGAGTTCTGTTGGCCAATCAACGACATTTTGCCGTGGAACTCCAAACACAAGGCATTCCTGTTCTCTATTTACTCAGTGATGCAGATTATGGCGCCGTCCTCACTGAGGTGGCCGGAACGTGTGGACCCGTGCATTGTTTTCGTCATGCAGAGCGAGAATTACGCAAGGAGGTCGAACAACTCGTGGTTTCCGGAGAGCTTGTCGAACATGAGCATCCAGGATGGCTAACCCCCAATTCTTGGTTTGTTGAGAGTGTCGGTGAAGCACCACCGTTCCGCATGGATTCATTCTATAGAAAAGTAAGGCAGCAAACGGGATGGATGATGGAGCATGGAAAACCCCTCGGTGGGAAGTACAGCTTCGATGCCGAAAATCGGTTTCCTTGGAAAGGTGAACCACCTGCTCCGACACCCCCGGTTTACGAAGCCGATGCGATTGACCGTGAAGTGGAAGCCATGGTGGGTCGGGTGTATGCTGAACATCCGGGGACGGTTGACCTGACGGCTCAACCGACTTCATCCGAGCAGATTGAACAATCACTCCGCTTCGCCTTGAATTGCTTGCCCAACTTTGGAACATACGAAGATGCCATGTCGGAAAAGAGCCGAGGGTTGTTTCATTCCCGCTTGGCCACCTTGGTGAATTTGCATCGTTTGATGCCTCGTCGCCTTGTTGACGCTGCCCTAACAAGCGACGCTCCCATCAACAGCGTTGAGGGTTTTGTCCGGCAAATGATCTGGCGCGAATATGTACACCACATCCACGATGTGACGGATGGTTTCCGTACGCTTGAGGTTGCACGCACCTCGTCGATGCGGGGGGCTGGATGGGAAGGCTTTGCTGAGGTGGATGGGGAGCCACATCCGAACCACTTGACGCAAACCAATGCGCTCCCCGAGGCCTTTTGGGGCGAAAAAAGTGGACTGCGTTGCCTGGATGCCTCGGTGGAATCGGTCATGGAAGACGGATGGACTCACCACATACCTCGGCTGATGGTGCTCAGCAATATCGCCAATTTGTTGGATGTCAATCCACGTCAACTCACCGATTGGTTTCACGCCGCCTTCATCGATGCTTATGACTGGGTGGTTGAGCCCAACGTCTTGGGCATGGGCACCTTTGCGCTCGGCACCGCCATGATGACCAAACCGTACGTGGCGGGTTCAGCCTACATCAACCGAATGAGTGATCACTGCAAAACCTGCCAGTTCCATCACAAGAAAACCTGTCCAATGACGCGTTTGTATTGGGCCTACCTTGCCCGCCATCGGGAGTCCTTTGTTGGAAATCACCGCATGGCGATAGCCCTCAAGAACGTGGAACGACGTGCAGAGGAGGAAAAGGCGATGGATCACGCGACCTTTGAACACGTCCGAGAAACCTTGCTGGTAGGCCGAGAAGTGCGTCCTGCTGCTGAAGGAGACTTACGTGCCTGGTCATGAAGGCCGTCGAGAGGGTTGGCAGGTTGGACAGTAATCCAGACGCCGTCCTCCGTAGCGTAATCGAACAACAAGGTCGCCACAGGTTAGACAGGGTCGGTCGTTTCGACAAAACACGGCATGACGCCACATTCGTCGTGGTTCGCCGCGTTCTTTGCTGGCCTTGGCAACATCCAAGTCAACGGTGACCCCACTGTGTTCGTAGGCTTGAACGGTGACCGATTTGATGCAGTCTGCCCACCGCAGGAGTGCTTCTTCCTCGAGGTCGCAGGGTCGGTCGTCTGGATGCACGCCCGCTGCATGGAGGATTTCTGAACGAAGATAATTCCCCAAACCGGCAAAACTTCGCTGGTCGAGCATGAGGGTGGCTCCCTTTTTCCTGTGGATGCCTTTGGAATTCAGGTGTCTGAGCAAATCGGCGGACGTGATGGTTTCATCGAGCACATCAGGGCCGAGTCGAGCAAGGAAGGGGTGCCCGTTCTCTTCGGGCGTAGGCAAGAGCACGATATCGGTAGCCGACCAAAGACGCACCGCATGTTTGTCCGTGATGAAGGCCGCACGCAAACTACGGCGAGAACGAGGGTCGGTGG
>JASLVM010000047.1 GCA_030741355.1 Candidatus Poseidonia sp.
CGCTGCTCGCTCTTCGATGCGAGCGCTGTTGTCCTTCCAGTGCTCGGGCACGTCCAAATCCAGCGCCGCCACGAGTTTGTGCCACTGATTTTCCGTCCCCACGCCGATGGCGAACCATCCGTCGCTGGCCTCGAAGACTCTGTAGGGAACCAGATTGGGGTGAGCACTCCCCATGCGTCCTAGCGTGATGCCGGCCAGCGCGTTGTGCCCCTGGTTTACGAGCGAGGCCAGGGCTGTGTCCCACAACGAGATGTCGATGCGAGCGCCCTCCCCGGTCTTCTCCCGGTGGTAGAGGGCGGCGAGGATGGAGCTGACGGCGTTCATCCCGGTCATGACGTCGATCCACGCAACACCGACCTTGGCCGGGGCGCCTTCGGCATCACCGGTGATGGACATGATGCCGCTGCGTGCCTGCATGGTCAAATCGAACGCCACCTCGTTTCTTCGAGGACCGTTTTGGCCGTAGCCCGAAATGCTGCAAACGATGACGTTGTCCGGCACATCGGCGACAATGGCCTCAAAGGTGCCCGGCTTGAAGTTCTCGATCACGATATCGGCATCACGAACAAGGGCCTGAATTCGGGCTTGCTCTGTCTTGATGTTCACGTTTTCGATGTGTTTGCCCCGATTGCACGAGAGGAAGTAGGACGCGACGTTCTCGCCGTCAAAGCCCGGTTGAAACGGAGGGCCCCACGAACGCGTATCGTCGCCCCAAGGAGCTTCGAGTTTCAACACCTCGGCACCAAGGTCAGCGAGTGACTGGGCCGCATGGGGGCCAGCGAGAATTCTGGAAAGATCGAGCACGCGAACGCCAGACAGCGGTTGCATAGCCAGCGCTTTCCTGCAAGTCAATTCAACCTATGCGTCCAAACGGACGGAATCGGTTTTGAAGAACAAGGCTTGGAATCAAGCGTTCTTGTCGGCTTGGACCTGAACACGAATGGCTTGAGCAGTAGCCTTGGCTTCCTGCATAGCCTTTCGCACACGGGTTCCAGCGGCGCTGTTGCCTTTGTCGTGCTTCGTAGCATCGACAAGGGCGGCGGTCAAATCATCAATCATCTTCTGTACCATAGCCTCAACGGACATGTTTAGCGCCTCGGAAAGTCGGTTCTTATGGCTTGCTCATCAAATTCATGAATGGAACGATGCACGGCGTGATATTCCTTTCCCGAAGGTCGTTCTGTTCGTAGAATCTCGCCCGGCCTTGGCGAGGGATTGAAAACCCTCACCACAGACCCCTCACCAACGGGGGCACATCATGGGGTTCGCTCGACGGTCGACTCAACCCGACCCAGACCCTGTTACGACCCAAGAATGGCGGGACTCCATCCGGGCCGTCGCCGAACAATGGGGGGAAGGAGAAGCCCGGCGCCTCCTCCACGCCACCGTTGAATCCGCCCGAGATGCAGGCGTGGACATCGAAGTCGTCGAAACCCCCTACCTCAACACCATCCATCCTGACGATCAAGGGGCCTACCCCGGTGATATGGCCATGGAGGAGCGTCTTCACGGCATCATTCGGTGGAACGCCATGATGATGGTCACTCGGGCCAACAAATACTTCGAAGGCATCGGCGGGCACATTTCCACCTACGCCTCCGCCTCCCACGCTTGGGAAATGGGCTTCAACCACTTCTTCCGTGGCAAGGACGGTGAAGGCTCCGGAGACCACCTCTACTGGCAAGGTCACGCCTCACCTGGCATCTATGCACGTGCGTGGTTGGAAGGCCGCTTGTCCCACGAACACATCGAGAAATTCCGCCAAGAAGTTGGTGGTGAAGGGCTCTCAAGCTACCCTCACCCTCGATTGATGCCGGACTTCTGGGAGTTCCCCACCGTCAGTATGGGTCTTGGAGCCATGACGGCCATTCATCAAGCGCGCTTCAACAGGTATCTGGAAGACCGGGGCTTGACCACGACGGGGGGCTCAAGAGTGTGGTACACCATGGGCGACGGCGAATCCGACGAACCCGAATCGCTGTCCCAACTCTCGCTGGCTGGCCGTGAAGGCCTTGACAACATCATCATGACGATGAATTGCAACCTCCAACGGCTCGACGGCCCCGTTCGTGGCAATTCAAAAATTGTTCAGGAATTGGAAGGCCGCTACCGTGGTGCTGGATGGAACGTCATCAAAGTCCTCTGGGGCAGTTCGTGGGATGCATTGTTTGAACGAGACACGCAAGGGCTGTTGGCCGAACGCCTCAACAAGCTCGTGGACGGTGATGAACAACGCCTCATGACCGCCGACGGCGCCACCATCCGCAAGGAATTGTTCAACTCCGACGGGCTTGCCTCCCTTGTCGCTCACCTTTCCGATGGGGATTTGGAAGCACTCTGTGCAGACGTTGGCGGACACGACTTTGCCAAACTCCACGCCGCCTATGCGCAAGCGACAGCCCACAAAGGTCAGCCCACGGTGGTCCTGATTCGCACCATCAAAGGCTACGGACTCGGTCCTGCTTTTGCTGGACGAAACACGACGCATCAGAAGAAGAAGGCCGACATGGAAACGATGCAGTACATGCGCACCGACCTCGAGCTTGATTTCACCGACAAAGACCTCGAAACCTACCCCTATGTCATGCCCGAAGACGTTCCAGATGTGGTGGCCTACGCCAGCGAACGACGTCGTGTTTTGGGCGGCTCCCTGCCCAAGCGCGTGGTCCCCAGCGATTCGATTTCCCTTCCCGAAGCCAAGGCCTACGCTGAGTTTGATGAAGGCACCAAGGGCAAAATGGAAGTTTCAACCACCATGGCTTTTGTTCGTGTCCTTCGCTCGTTGATGAAGGACAAGGCCTTCGGTCAACGTATTGTTCCCATCATTCCCGATGAGGCGCGGACCTTCGGTATGGACCCGTTGTTTGCCGAATTTGGTATTTACCACCCCGAAGGTCAACTCTACAAACCTGTGGACCACAACGTGCTGATGAAGTACAAGGAGTCCGAGAAAGGCCAGTTGTTCGAAGAAGGCATCAACGAGGCAGGAGCGACGTCCACGTTCATCGCTTCGGCCACCTCCTATTCCACCCACCTCTATCCAACGGTGCCCTTCTACACGTTCTACTCCATGTTTGGCTTCCAGCGCGTGGCGGACCTCATTTGGTCGGCTGCGGACCAACGCGCTCGTGGCTTCCTCATGGGCGCAACCTCCGGGCGAACCACCCTCAACGGTGAGGGGCTTCAGCACCAAGACGGTCACTCGCTCCTGATGGCTCACACCAATCCAGCGGTGCGAGCCTGGGACCCAGCCTTTGCCTACGAACTGGCCACCATCATTCGACACGGCATTGAGGAGATGTATGTGGACAACAAAGACGTGCTCCACTACATCGCTATCTACAACGAAAATTATCCCATGCCCCCCAAACCAAAAGGCGTTGATGAAGGCATCATCAAGGGCATGTACCTGCTTCGCGGCGCACCCAAAGGCGACGGTCCAGTGGTTCGGTTGATCGGTTCAGGCCCCATCATGGTCCAAGTGCTTGACGCGGTTGAGAAACTCGAAACGTATGGCGTACGAGCCGAAATCTACTCCGCAACCTCCTACGGTGAATTGCGCCGAGAAGGCCTTGATTGCGACCGACACAACCGCCTCCATCCCACCGACGACCTCCAAAAGCCATGGGTGGAAACGTTGCTGTCCGAACCCATCTCAACCGTGGCGGTCTCGGATAACATGGCAGCGGTTCCCGACATGATTCGCCAGTGGGTCAGTGGCCCTTACACGGTGCTCGGTACCGATGGATTTGGTCGCTCAGACACCCGGGAAGCGCTGCGTCGTTTCTTCGAAATCGACGGTGCCGCCATCGCGCTCGCCGCCCTCTCCTCGTTGGTGCGTGAAGGCAAGGTTGACGCGAAGGTTTACGCCAAGGCCGAGAAGAACTTCGCCGTCTCCACCGACCGCCCCGACATTGCTGGGCTTTGAGAACGGCTTTCGGTCTCGCCTCATTTCAAGGAGGAGATCATTCGATGAAAGTGGTGCACACCTTGCTCGTGAGTGGGTGAATAGCGCCCACGCTCATAGGAGGCGGAACGCATGCCCTTCATGCAGTTCTCAACGACAAATTGGTCTTGCAGCTCAACCTTATCCAACTCAGCACCTGCACCTTGGTCAAGCAAATTTGCATGTTTGACATAACTTCTGAAGAGCACTCGCGTCGTAGTGGCGCCGGTTGGAACGATGATGTTCACGGACACGCCCCATGGATAGACATTCAACATCAAATTTGGATACAGCCACCAATAGTATGCACCCACCCTCTTTCCGTGGTCGATGGATGCTTCAGGCAGGTCAAAACAAACTTCGTCTGCAGCCGCCAAGCCGACTTGCAACACGCCGTGCTCAAAACATTCCGTTGTGTAACCTTTGGTGTCGAGGGCGTCGTTCAACTCAGGGTGGACAAAAGGAATGTGGAAGCCTTCCAAGTAGTTGTCAATGTAGAGCATCCAGTGAGCGTTGATGTCCCAATCTCGGTCCCGTTCTGCGTCGTGTTTCAGCCCGTTGAGGAACCACCCCGTTCGATCTTGAACAGGTTGAAGCAAAGCATCGAGGTCCAACTCGGCTTCGAGCGTCATGAATTCAAATCCGTTCCAATTCTTGAGGTGGAAGGAAGGAAGGTCGTCCGCTTGGCTCGGAAAATCAAGGGCTTGTTCGAAGCCCGGCATGTGCTTCAATCGCCCATCACAACCGAACGTACGACCGTGGTACGGGCATTGAATGGTTTTCTTGTCCGTTTCTTCATGGCACATGACCATGCCACGATGCGTGCAGACGTTTGACAGCAGACGGACGACTCCGTCGTCGTTGGTACGAATCATGGGTTCATTCAAGAGGGCATCGAGATGGGGTAAAGGTGAGACTGCGGAGGTGAATTGTTCACTGGAGCCAACGAATTGCCAGGCGGATTTGATGGCGTTTCGTTGGGCTGCAAAGAGGCCGGTATCCGTGTAGAATTCGGAGGGAAGGGTTTGGGCCAACCGGATGTCGGCGTTGACGAGCTCTTCCGACATGGACCGAATGTCACGCTCTGTTTTCTTGAGCCTTGCGTTGGTGCTTTGCAAAACGAATCTCCAAAACAGATGACGGCCCAACATACGCCATGTGGGAGCGGTTGCTGGTCGGCGCCATCGTCGCCTTTGTGGTGTTCAAAATCACCCTCATTACCTACCGGCGACGGAAATACCCCGAACCCCACGAAGATTGGACCGCCGTTGACCTTGAGGCGCTGAACTTTCCTTCCGACTTTCGGTGGGGTACGGCCACAGCCGCTCATCAAGTCGAGGGGCATCTCGTCAACAATTGGTCAGAACACGAGGAAAACAAGAACCTCGAACGAAGTGGCGCAGCCTGCGATCACTGGAATCGATGGAGAGACGATTTCCAACTCCTCACCGACCTCGGCCTCAGTTCTTACCGTTTCTCAATTGAGTGGAGCCGGCTTGAGCCGACCGAGGGCGAATGGGACGAAGGCGCTCTTGCGGTGTATTCGGCCATGGTTGACGACCTCCTCCGGCGAGGCATTCGCCCTGTCATCACCCTGCACCACTTTTCTCATCCGCAATGGTGGGAAGCCAAAGGTGGCTTTGCCAATTCAGCAAACTTACCGGATTTCGTTCGGTACTGTGAGCGCGTCTTTGATGTCCTTTCGGACAGGGTTGACACGTGGGTTACCGTGAACGAACCCACCGTTTTTTCCACCATGGGTTACACTTTGGGGATGTTTCCTCCAGGCCGTCGGTCGTTGCGCACCACGATTCGCGTCATGCGAAATCTTCTGCTGGCCCACGCCGTTGTCTACAAAGCGCTCAAGCAGAAGCGCTCAACCGTCAAGATTGGAATCGCAAAAAACGTCACCCTCTTCGACCCAAAGAACAGGTGGAGCCCCATCGATTGGCCCCTCGCACGACTGTTGGAATGGTTTTGGAACGGTGCTTGGCGAGGCGGGATTCAGAAGGGCCGGATGTTCTTCAAGGACGTTCCAGAAGCGAAAGGCAGCTTGGATTTCATCGGCCTCAACTATTACACCCACGTGCTGGTGGGGCCTGCGTCCGTGTCCCTCCTCAAGATGAAGTTCCCAAAACGAAAACACGAGGTCGCCACGGAATTTGGATATCCCATGTACGCCGAAGGCCTCCGACGGGCGGTTGAATTTCTTACGCCGCTTGGCGTGCCGATTGAGGTCACGGAAAACGGCGTGGCCGACGCCAACGACACGTTGCGAACCGAACACCTGAAGCGCCATCTCTGGGTCCTCTCTCAAGCGATTCAAGACGGCCACGACATTCGGTCCTACCATCACTGGTCGTTGATGGATAACTTCGAATGGGCCGAGGGCTACTCGATGCGCTTTGGTTTGCACCACGTTGATTTTGAAACTCAGGAGCGGACGCTTCGTGGGAGCGGTGAAGCCTACAAGCGAATTGTCCAAAACAATTGACCTAGGTCAAATCCAGACGTCGTTATCAGCGGTTAAATCACTGCCTGCTTCGCCGGTGTTGACCACGCCTCGAGGCTCAACGAGCAAGACCATGCACTCTTTCTCGGCGAAGGGTTTGTGTCGCGTGCCTTTGGGAACAACGTGCATTTCGCCCGCATGGAGGGCGATGGTACGGTCTTCAAATTCAATGCCCATGCTGCCCTCAAGAACGATGAACACCTCGTCGGTATGGCCGTGGTCGTGCCAGACGAATTCCCCTTGGATTTTGACGAGTTTGAACTGATAGTCGTTCATTTCAGCGATCACTTTGGGCGACCAATGGTCCGAAAAGAGGCTGAATTTTTCGGCGAAGTTGACGGTGGTCATGTGGGGGGCAGAGTCTCGGCCTTACTTTGCTCTATGCCCTCAAAGCGGCGGCGTCCACGACCCTTTTCTTCGTCCGAAGTCGAGCACATGGCAGTAGAGCGTGCAAATGTCAGCATCGTGTTGTTCGACCGTCGACAAATCCTCTGGTTGCAGAAGAGGAGGGGCTTTGCTCCACGCCCTTCGAGCGAGGATGGAGAGGGGGAAACGAAACAACGCAGGCCCGTTGACTGGAAGGCGCCAGCGCGTCAACCAAGGACGTTCGATCACCCCTGCTTCCGCCATAGCGCCGGATACTGCCTCCCACGATGCGCCCCCGGCTTTGCTTTTGACCAACCACGATGGATTGACCGAGGAGTCAACGATGTAACCCTTCTTGGCGAGGGAGGCGGCCATCCAGGGCGCGATGTACCCGTTCGGGGCTCGGAAATACGGGCGAAAAGCCTCACCAGCGTGCGCCTTGAGCAGCGCAGTAGACCTGTCCAACATCGCTTCAAATCCGCTTTTGTCTTCTCCCCAAGCCGACCACGAACGGTGGGAGTGGCCGTGACAAGCAACGGTAAGGCGCTCGGGAAACCGTTCAAGAGCGCTGCTCAGTCCTTCGGAAAAGTCCTCCATTTCCAGCAGGTCGCTGATGACAAACAGGGTGATGGCCCCGTCGTGATGGTCCATCCAATCAAGCATCCTTTCCCACCCGATGAGGAACGTTTCTGAGAGGCGGTCGGACGGTCCGCTGAAGGTTTCCTTGCTTCTTGTGGGGTGGCCTTGGTGCTTCGGCAGGTGCCTGAAATCATCGGTGTCGACCGTGAGCCAAGTGGGCATGTCAGGCCTCCGGCCCAAGGTCAACAAGATGGAGGTGGTGAGGAACGGTCCGCTCGTTGAATTCGATGCCGATGAACTCGGGGAGGCGCTCCCCGCCCCATGCTTTGCAAATGGCGTCGGCGGTGGCAAGACCTGCTTCGTTGTGCGGGTGAACGGCGATTTCGACCGTGGTTGTATCACTTCGTTGAGCGAGCCAGTTGAAGATGCAGTTCACGCATTTCATGGCGATTCCTTTTCGGCGATGTGCACGACGCACCCAATAGCCCAAATTGAACGCTGCGTGCAGCGATTGCAACTCATCACCCAAGCCCACAAGGCCCACGAATTCGCCGGTGCTGGTGGTGTGAATGGACCAAAAATGAAGGCGGTCGCCGCCCTTCTGTGCTTCAATATCGTAGAGCATATCACGAAGTTGGCGGCGCACATCCTGCTCAGGGTTGAGCCACGGAAGGGCTGCTTGAGCGGCTTCAGCATCCTCTTGATACGCTTCAAACATCGCCACGAGGATGGAGTTGGCTGCAGGACGAAGCAGGAGGTCTTCGTCAACCTGGAGCTCCGGAGTCACCGTCATGATCCTCACCTTAGGCCAAGAGTCGAGTCCGTGCTTGTTGAACGTGCGGGTCGTTGGGGTGCACATAAGCAGCCATGTCCAAGGTCCATTTCATGTGTTCATGTCGACCGAGGTGTTGGAGCAACACCGAGATGTGAAGGAGCATGTCGAGGTTGTTGTCCAGGTGAGGGCCAAGCGCATCAAGCGTGGACGCTGCGGCTTCCATTCGTCCGTGCTTCACATGTTCCATCGCTGTGACCACTTCTTGGTAGACCTGCGTTGGTGTCCAAGCATCACCCTTGGGCCAAGGCCAAATTCGGTTGTCCACGTCTTCTGCGGGTTGTGGTGCTGGTTCGACCTGCGGTTCAGGGCTGGGTGAAGGTGAGACTTCCGCAACCGGTTCGTCACCCGGCAAATCAGGAAGGTCCGGAACGGCCGCCTCAACCGTGGGCTCAGGAGACACTTCAGGGCTTTCGGCAGCCATGGCTTGCGCAAGGGATCCACCGGTCGGAACGGTCTCGTCGGGCAGGTCGGGCAAATCGGGTGTGGCGCTTGGTGCAGGACCGACTTCGCCAAGCAAATCTTCGTCTTTCGGCGTCTCCACCGTCGGCGAGTACAGTCCTCCTTTTCCGGTGTGAACCGGTTCGGCGACCTCCTCCATCGGGTCAACCGTTCCGAGGTCAAATTCAACGTATTCTTTGGGAGCATCAGCCGCCGTTAATTCCACTTCTTCTGGTTCGGAGGATTCGACCGTCGAGGCCAATGTTGGGCCTTCGCTGCCAATGAAATCAAAGGAATCAGGAACAGGCTCGCCATCTTCGTCTTGTGCGGGTGTGGTTGATGCATATTGGTCCACTTCAACGGTCACATCATCGATGGCGAGCACCGCTTCGACGACCGGCCCAATGTCCTCTTCCTCTTCGTTTTCTCCGAGCAAGAGGCTCATGATCTCATCGCCCGAGGTGGTGGGTTTCGCCATCGGTTGTTCTCGAGCAGATTTGTTGAGGGAGTAATAGCACTGTTTGCATGTCTCTGCGCCCAATGGGTTGTTGTATTCGCAATAGGGACACTTCACGCCAACGGCGTCATCGTCCTTCTTTCTGCGACCAAACATCCACTCACCCAGTCTCCGGCTGTAGAAACTCGGTTTAAGAATAAGGGTTTGTCGCTCACTGAACGCTTCAATCTTCATCCATAGGATGATGAGGGGCGCATCCGTGGTTGATGCATGGCGCGAAAGGGTTCAGTCAAGCGCATGAACAGCGCCAGTGAACCTGAGCCCCCCATGGCGAAAGGGGAACCCGCTCCCGACCGCTGGCGGCGAAGTCAAGACCACTTCACGACGATGACGGACCTCATTCGAGAAGAACTGGACGATGAAACGCAGTTGGTGGAAGAACGGTGGAAGACATGGTCCAAACAACGCCTCGTCATGGCCGGCGTTTCCCTCTTTGATTTGAAGGCGCGAACCCAAGGGCGTTTTTTCGGCGACGACATCGTCGTGTTTGAGGCGCAGGACCACGGGCGCCTGCCAGAGCATCGTTTTTCGCACGGAGACATCGTTCTCATTTCCCGTTCTCGACCCTGGGGTGAAAAGGTGGTCGAAGGGGTGGTGCTTGACCGCGGCCCGACGCGACTTCGCGTGGTGGTGGGTGAACGCCCCCGAGACGTCAGAAAAGGAGGCTGGCGCTTGGACCGAGGTGCGAACCGAGTGGCGCACGACCGCATGCATGAAGCCCTCGTCGCCTTTCATTCAACGGAGGGCGATGGCGGGACGGTCCTACGAGAATTGTTGTTGGGCAATGTACTCGACATCAACCAAAGTGCGGAACTCTCCCCCGACATACGTGGGCGTCTGCAACAGCGAGGACCCGTTCCAAATCATACCCACCTCAACCCTTCACAGCAGGCTGCCATCGACGGTGCGCTCTCTCGTCGATTGACGCTCATTCAAGGCCCACCCGGAACCGGGAAAACCACCACGGCCACCCATCTGCTTCACCGTTTGGCTATGCAGGGGAGCGGGCCGCTGCTCGCCACGGCCGAATCAAACGTCGCGGTGGACAACCTGTTGGAGGGATTGTTGGATTTGGGCGTGAGGGCCTTGCGAATCGGTCGGCCGGTCAAGGTTCGGGAATCGTTACGCTCAGCCACGCTCGACGCGGTCTTGGAAAACCATCCCATGCAAGAGGAACTGGCCTTTCTCCGGGACGAACAACGCGAATTGCGAAAGGCGCTTCCTTCGCTCAAAGGACGAGAGAAGGGGCTGATGCACCGAGACATCAACATCAATCAGAAAGAAATTCGTCGGATGGAGGATGCGATGACCGCCAGTGTTCTCGACGAAGCTGAAGTCATCTGTGCGACCACCATCGGTTGTGGCCACCGTCTCCTTTCTTCACGCAAGTTCCCGATCGTGTTGATGGACGAGGCCACGCAGGCCACAGAACCTAGCGCGCTGGTTCCGATTGTGAAGGGGTGCCGTCAGTTGATACTCGTCGGAGACCACCAGCAACTCCCGCCCACGGTTCTCAGTCGACGAGCCGAAAAGGGCGGCCTCAATCGTTCACTCTTTGACCGTCTTATCGCCTGCGGCCTCGATTCCATGATGTTGACGACCCAGTACCGTATGCACCCGATTCTTCGAGAATTCCCAAGCGCCCGGTTCTATGAAAATCGTCTCGAAGACGGTTGCACTTCGGACCAACGTCCACCGCCAGCAGGTTTCCTCTGGCCCGATTGGGACCGACCAATGGCTTTCGTCCCCATTGAGGGCGTTGAAGAGACCGATGAAGAGGGTAAGAGCCGGTCGAACCGTGACGAAGCCGCCAAGGTGTTGAGTGTCGTGAACGACCTTCTCGCCATGGGCGACCTCCAACCCGAGGATATCGGGGTGATTTCACCCTACAACGGCCAAGTCCGAGAATTGGTTCGTTTGTTCGAAATGGCGGGCGGTCGTGAGCCGGGACAGCCGTATGCGGGCCTTGAAATCAAGAGCGTTGATGGATACCAAGGCCGAGAGAAAGAAGTGATTGTATTCTCTACGGTTCGAGCCAACGAACGCGGCGAAGTGGGGTTCCTGTCCGATTACCGCCGCCTCAACGTGGCCATCACTCGTGCGAAAAGAGGGCTGATTCTCCTCGGCCACCCCACCACGCTACGGCACGACGGGACTTGGAAATCCTACCTCGATTGGATCGAGGAACACCAGTTGTTCGCCTGGCACGTCACCCACAGTTCATGATGGACGCAACGCGTCATTTGACAAAGGAGAAGCCGTAGGAATACCATGGCCGACGACCCTGTGACCATCGTGAAGGGCGGGACACTCGCCCAGAACATCATCGGTTCAGCCCCCGAGGGCATGCTCATTGCACCGTCTTGGAAGCGAGTGCTCGCCTTCATGCTCGACGTGATGCTCATCAGCATCGTGCTCGGCTTTTTCACGGGCGGGAGGCTGATGATGGGGTTGTACAATTTCGAACTCATCACCGCAGGAGGCCGATATACGGCGGAATTTTTCATCAACTGGTTCGTCTTCCTTTCCGCTCTTTACCTGTACTTCAAGTACACCGGCCAAACGATGGGTCGCTCACTGGCACAACGAGGGTTCCGCATCGCCATCGTCCACGATAACGGCACCATGCTCGAGCACCATCACTGGGGTCCACGAGCGGTGGCCAAAATGGTCTACCTCCTCCCTGTCATTGGGCCCTTGTGGTTTGGATTGCGAGACACCTTCAACGCCGGCTCAACCAACGCCGAATACCGAACGGCGGTCGACCTCAAGCACCACACGGTGGCGGCCGTGGACTGGTCGCTGCCCTCGGAAACACGTCTCCGATTGCGCTGATTGCATCCCATTGGAGCAAGCCCTTGAAGTAGAATCGCCCATCAGTCGGAACAGGTGAGCCGAAGTGAGTGACGAGCACAGTGCCCGAGCAGGCTCTTTGAACGCCCATCTGACCTCGGTAAAAATGGAAATCGACGACGACGATGAAGACATCATCATGGTCGTGGTGGATGTCGTCAACGAATCCTCCATCCCCATCGGTGGACTGGAAGCCGCTTTGGTGGATGCCAAAGAGGCGCGCTACGAGCCCATAGAAGGCATCAGTTCCATCGGACCTGGGCTGACGCGCCAGTTCAAGTTTGAAGCCTCCATCACAACAGGAACATGGACGTTTGAATTCAACGGCGGTGGCCAAGCGATGAAACTCGGTCCTTACGAGGCTGATTTTGAATACCAAGCGGAGAAAGGGCGCGTCCTCGGCAACGCCATCGGTTCAAGTCTGTTCAGCGGCGCTTTTGACAACCATCTCGATGCCTTTGGCAACACGGAAGAACGCGGCATCATCAACCCCGATTCGATCGTCATGACCACCTACGTCGGTGAGAACGAAGAAGGCGGCCGCACCAAGGTGATTCGTGGCGACGTCGCCAAGGCAGGAGACGGTGAAGACGGTCCTCGGAAGCCACCTTGGGAACGTTCAGAACCGGAACCGGCTGCTTTGACGCCGCTGACACCAACCCCCTCCCTTTCCGCACCGGAGCCAACGGCGCCCACGGTCGACCCCTTGCTCACCCCACTGACGCCCGTTTCGTCGTCGGCCCCCCCTGAACCGGTGGAAGAAACACCACTGGCCGCACCCGAAGAAACGGCGCCGGTAGAAACAGCGTCCACCCCCCCGGCTCTCCCACCCTCCTCGGCCCCTCCTTCGAGCGGCCCGCCTTCAGGCCCTCCCAGCGGCCCACCATCCGGCCCGCCTTCTGGTCCCCCTAGCGGTCCTCCCAGTGGTCCTCCATCCGGTCCGCCTTCAGGCCCTCCCAGCGGCCCACCTTCCGGTCCTCCCAGTGGTCCTCCATCCGGTCCACCTTCAGGCCCTCCCAGCGGTCCACCCTCCGGTCCGCCTTCCGGTCCCCCCAGCGGCCCACCATCCGGTCCTCCCAGCGGGCCTCCATCCGGTCCTCCCAGCGGGCCTCCATCCGGTCCGCCTTCTGGCCCTCCCAAGCGACCATCTAAACTGTGAGTGAATCCCATGTCCGACGGTTTTGCAATGGAATTGTGTGGAACGCAAGGTTCCTACCAAATCGTCCCCGATGGTGTTGACGCCATTGACCTTGACAGCGTCGGAGCAGCCATTGAAGCGGCGGGATTTGAAGTGGGGGTCCGCTCTCGTTTGTGTTGGACGTTTTCCGGTCGATGCGAAATGACGCTGTACCCAAGTGGAAAATTGATGATTCGAACCGAAGACAAAGGGTTAGCTGAAGACGTCGCTCAAAGCCATGTCAACGAATGGGTCAAATCTTGAGGCGTGAACTCCATGCTCTCGAAGGAGACGATTGACCACATGAACAACGGCGGCGTTGTCGCCTATCCGACCAGTACGCTCCCCGGTCTTGCCTGTCTTCCTCAAACCGACGCCCTCGACCGGTTGTTTGAACTCAAACAACGACCAGCTGACAAACCCGTTAGTTTGGGCGTCCTCTCACTCAAACAAGCGGAAACCCTGGTTCGTGTCCCTGAGAAAGTACGGCTTTTGGAAGCGGCTTTTCCCAAAGGGGGGTTCACCTTCATCCTCGATGCTGTGGACACGCTTGACCCACGCCTTGGTGGCGACCGAGTGGCTGTCCGTTGCCTTGCCCACCCCGTGGCCCGGCAACTGGTCGAAACCTTTGGCCCCATCACGGCAACAAGCGCCAACGAGTCGGGCGAAACCCCTGCCGACTCCGCAGAAGCCGCCGGCGCCGGTTTAGGCCTTCCAGACCGTGCCGTTCTTCCCGGAACGTGTCCAGGCGGATTGGGCAGTACCATCCTCAACGTCGTGCAAGAAGAACACGGTGTGGAGGTAACTGTTATGAGAGAGGGCATCATACCTACGCGTAGCGTGGTTCAATGGTGGAAGAATCCAACTTGAAGTATTGGCGAGATGCAGGGCACGTCGCCCGACGCACCCTCGAGGCCATGAAGGACGAACTCCAACCTGGAAAGACCTACCATGAAATCATTGAATCCGCCGAACGGTTCATTCATCGGCACGGCGGAAAACCTGCTTTTCCCGGAACCATCGCCGTGAACGATTTGGCGGCCCACTTCACCACCAATCACCAAGTGGAAGGCGTTGAAGGCTGGGACGGCGAGATGGTGCTTCAGAAAGGAGACTGTGTCAAAATTGATTTTGGCGTCCACATCAAGGGACACATTGGCGACAACGCCTTGACCCTGGAAATCGGAAACAGCAACGAACATACCGAGCAGATCAAAGCCGCCAAAGAAGCACGAGACGCTGCGATTGAGATGCTTCATCCAGGCACACCATGGTACAAAGTGGGCCAGGCTGCAGCCCAACCCTCCCTTGACGCAGGCTTCCAACCCATTCGGAATTTGTGCGGCCACCAACTCAAACCTTGGGAACTTCATGCGGGCGTTTCGGTGCCCTCTTATGCCTGCGGAAAAGAGAATCGCGGTTTTTCCGGTGTCGTGGAAGAAGGTGGTGTCTACGCCGTCGAACCGTTCAACACCACCGGGGAGTCGGGCTTGATTGAAAACATCGGCCGCCCCAATTCCTCCAACATTTACAGGGTGACAGGGTTGACCACGTCTCGAAAAGCGCGTGCGAAAAATCAACTCAAACCCTTGGGGGCTCAAATGGCCCGTAACTTAGAAGAGCGATATTCCACCCTCCCCTTTGCCGAACGCTGGGCGTTTCCAATGTTGAAGAAGCCCTTCCCGGACGCTGACGAAGCCAGCCTCCAAAGCAAATGGAACGCCTTGGTGAACAAACTGATCAAAATCCGTTTCCTTGAGACGTACCACGTTCTTCGGTGCAAAGACGGCGGCAATATTGCCCAATTCGAGCACACCGTCCACGTCACGTCTGGTGGGCCGGAAATCCTCACGGTCGAATAAACCCGTTTTTTGCGCTCAAAAACGCATATAAACTGGTTAGGCCTACGAATTAACGAACAGGGCTGTTGAAGTTC
>JASLVM010000048.1 GCA_030741355.1 Candidatus Poseidonia sp.
GTTGCTCCCGATGTTTCCTCACTACGCCCAAGCGACGACAGAGTCCTCACTCAAACAGGCGCATCACCAACTGAAAGCGATGAGCTGGCAACCCAACCTGCTGGAGATGGGTCATTTTGAAACGGCTGAGGAGTTCATCGGGCCCCTCGCCGAATCCATTCGTCCGCACCTCTCCGAGGACACCCACTTGCTGTTCTCCTACCACGGCCTCCCCGTCTCCCACGTCAAGCGCATTGACACCTCCAAATCGCACTGCCAAACCGTTGACGATTGCTGCACCATTTCTTGCGAAGGAAACAGCCTATGTTACGGCCATCATTGCTACAAGACCACCATGGCCGTTGTTGAGCGACTTGGATTGACACCGGACCGCTGGTCCCTCAGTTACCAAAGCCGAGTGGGGCCCGTCAAATGGTTGGAACCCTCAACGACCCAGATGGTCGAAGCCCTGGTCAAAAAGGGCGTCAAAAAACTGGCCATCGTGGCACCGGCCTTCCTCGCCGACGGTCTGGAAACGCTCGAAGAACTGGACATCGGTATTCGTGAGGAATTCATGGAACACGGTGGCACGGAGCTGAAGGTCATCAACTGCCTGAACGATGACGAGCAATGGATTCAGGGACTTGAACAACTCATCGCAAAAGAATTCCAGCAAGCCGTGGCTTAGAAGCGGTCAGCGATACGCTCTGCTTCGGCAACCACGTGGGTTACTGAGACACCACTGAAGAACCACCCCGCTCGGGTGAACGATTGGTCTTCAGACATCAGAGACGCCATGTAACCCGGGGGGTAAGAAGGGATGCGTCGAACACCGATGTGCTCAAACAGCACCGGCGGAGCCTCGCTCAGCAACTGTTGCAAAGAAGCCTTGACCTCCTCGTGGGATGAAGAACGAACGGTCGGTGCCATGACCCGAAACAGACGATGACCTGATGGCGCTCGAGAACTCCCGTGAACGTCGCTTTCGTGTAAAATACCGCTCACCGGGCAGGTTTCATCGGGAATCAAAGTCCCATAACCTACCTTGACCGAAGAGACCTGAGCCTCGGTGTAGCCAACGGCGTAGACGTTGAGTTCGGTGAATTCACCTGCCGTGCGACGAAGCGGAGCGCACCAAATCACCGAGGAGAGGGGGAGCTCGCGGGCCTCTGCCACCTCTTCGGGCGTGGTGGAAGCGGCGTTCATGGTGAAGGAAACATTGTCAAGGGACTCAAGGCGCTGAACGAGGCCGTTGACCAGCGTCTGCATGCCGCCTTCAAAGGAAGCCGTCGAACCCGGCTTGGGAGTGAAGAGTGGGTAGGTCCCGTTCATCATGTTCTTCACCCTCTTCCATTTGACGGGAGGTTCGGTTCCGAAACGCGTCAGAGAGGGCATCAAAAAATCAGCATCCACATGGGCGGAACGGTCGTTGACGATGCCCAGGGTCATGGCGTCGTTCACCGACGCCAACGGCATGGCGTCAGCCACGGAACGGGTGCCCTGACGAGCGCCTTTCAGACCTCGCCATACCTTGAGCGGGCCCCCTTTCAAGACGAGCCACGGGGAGAGTTTCTGGCGACGCCCCTTGGTTGAAATCCAGCGTGCCTTGGCCTTCGGATTTGAGGGAGAAAAACGCTGGCTGAGGCCCAAATCGTCCACCAGTCTCCAGAAGGCAGGGTGCGCTCGAGTGGCGTTGACAGCGACATCGCAGATCCATCCGTCTCGAGCCCAGGTCTCGATGACACCACCGCAACGCTCGCTCTTCTCCACAATTTCAACATGGATGTCCGGGCGTTTTGCGGCGATTCGGTAGGCGACGGTCAGTCCGGAGAGACCGGCGCCGACCACGCAAACGGCGCTTGAGTTGCCAAGGTCGCTGGCCACGCACAACGGTCGACGAAGTTCATCGCCGTACCGAATCCAATCTTCCAGCGACGTCACGCCATCACCTGTTGAGCCAATCGACGGGTTGACGGAGCACGTTCACCATCGCCTCCTCTTCAGAACCCGGCTTCACCTCGTGGCAGTATTCCCACCGGGAGGTTAGGGGGAGGGACATGAGGATGCTTTCAATTCGTCCGTTTGTGGTCAAACCGAATTTTGTGCCCCGGTCGTAGACCAAGTTGAATTCAACATAACGGCCTCTTCGAAGTTGTTGCCATTCCTTCTGTTCGGGCGTGAAGGCCATGGTTCTGCGGCGTTCAAGAATGGGCATGTAGGCCTCGAGGAAATGGGAGGCACAATCCTCAACGAAGGCAAAACACACCTCTTTACTTTGAGACCTCAAATCGTCGAAGAACACGCCACCTACGCCACGACGCTCCCCTCGATGCTTGATGTGAAAGTAATCATCGCACCAGGTTTTGTACGCATCGTATTCGGCGACCTCGTGACGATCGCAGACGTTTTTGTGGACCTGATGGAAATGCACGGCGTCCTCTTCAAAGAGGTAAGACGGGGTTAAATCTGCGCCCCCACCGAACCACCAACTTCCCTCAACCACGCCCTCACCTCGCTCAAAATAGCGGTAATTTGCGTGGACCGTTGGTGCCATCGGGTTGTGCGGGTGGAGAACGAGACTCAGCCCCGTTGCAAAGAAATCCAAGTCTTCGCCAACGAGGTCGTGCCCACCGCCCATCTTGGCGGCCGCTTCGGGGCTCAGTGTACCGTGCACGACGCTCACGTTGACCCCTGCTTTCTCGAACACGCTTCCGTCGGAGAAGACGCGACTTCGACCACCGCCACCCTCTTCGCGAGTCCATTCGTCTTCACGGTAAGAGGAGGCGTCAAGCGCTGCGATGGCGTCACATATGGTGTCTTGAAGCCGATACACCATGTCGACCATGGTCTGCCTCATGCGGATTCACCCGTGATCAAACGCAGGACCGCTTCGACACAGTCGATTTGAGCGCCCGGAGCAAAACCATGGCCGAGATTGAACACATGCCCTGGTGCATCGCCCGCTTCATCCAACACGCGTTGCGCCGCCAGAGTCGCCGCCTCGGGGCTGCCGTGCATTCGAGAAGGGTCGAGGTTTCCTTGGAAGGCAAACCGGTCTCCAAACGCCGTACGGTTCGCCCGCAGGTCATCACGCCAGTCCAACGAGACGGCATCGATGTCAAGGGTTCGAATAACATGGTGAAGATGTCCGCTGCCTTTGGCGTAGTGAATCAACGGCACACGCTGATTGGCTTGTTCCCGGAACACCTCGATGGCCCGCTTTGTGGCGGGCAGAGCGATGCGCTGGTAGTCCTCGACCGACAACAGGCCGGCCCATGTGTCGAACAACTGCACGGCGTCGGCACCGCCGTGGTTGACCTGGTCGGCAAGCAGATGGCCCACAGCATCGGCCATTCGCATCAGCACCCGTTCTGAAGCCTCTGGGTTTGAGAAAACGGTCGCCCTCGTGTTGTGGAATTCTTTGTCTCCCGTCCCGCCGGCGAGCAAGTACAACGAGGTCGTCCACGGGCACCCTGCGAAGCCCAAACGGGCGATGTCTGAGCGTTCCTCGCCGATGGCCTTGAGGGCGTCGGCGGCCCAAGGAGCGTGCTTCCGTGCAGAGAAGGCGGTCCAATCGTCAACGTCGTCAAACGTGAAGGGGTCAATGCGAATCCCGCCCCCGTACTCCACCTCATAGCCAAGCGCAGGAAGAGGCGTGAGGATATCGCTGAACACGATGGCGGCGTCGATTGAACCGTAGCGCTGGATGGGTTGCATCGTGATGTTGGTGCACAGGTCAAGGTCCTGACAGCGCTCCCAAAACGAGTGCTCAGCGGCGAGTTTCCGATATTCGGGGAGATGGCGTCCTGCCTGACGCATGAACCAAACCGGTGTGCGGTCGACGGGTTGGCGGTTCAGCGCAGCAACGATTCGCTCTTTGCCGTTCATGATGTCAACTCCATTTCCGAAAGCGCATCGTCCATGGCTGCTACCAAGCCGAGGATGTGAGAGGTGTCGTGCGAGGTCGATAAAAACCCGATTTCGTAAGCTGACGGGGCAAGCATGTAACCTCGGTCAAGCAAAGCCCGGTGCACATCGGCGTAAAGCCCAGCAGCGTCTTTGGCGATTTGATCGGCTCGAACAGCGGGTTGTCCGTTTCCGGGGGAGAACCAGAACAGGCTCTCCATCCGAACCATGCGCATGGGATGACCGTGTTTTTCCAACACCGCTTCCATCTTCTCTTCAAGCAGCGCACCCAACGCTTCCATGTGGTCGTAGGCCCCGCTGTCCAACAGGTCAAGCGTCGTCGCACCGGCGGCCATGGCCAGTGGATTTCCGGACAAGGTCCCGGCCTGATAGACGGGCCCGAGGGGAGAGAGTTGCTCCATGATTTCATGTCGGGCACCGTAGGCCCCGACGGGCAGACCGCCACCGATGACTTTCCCCAAGGCCGTCAGGTCGGGAACCACGCCACAAAGGTCGCCGTAGCTCCCCTCTTTGAAGCGGAAACCGCTGATGACCTCATCGAAGATCAGCAGGGCGCCGTGGGCGTCGCACAGGGCTCGCAAACCCTTGAGGAATTCAGGTCGCTGGACCAAGAGGCCGTTGTTGGCTGGAAGCGGTTCAATCACCACGGCTGCAATCTCAGCGCCGTGCTCCTTGAAGAGGTACTCCACGGCCTCCAAATCGTCCAAAGGACAGATGAGGGTGGTCGCCACCGTGTCTTGAGGGATTCCGGGGCTGCTGGCGATACCAAAGGTGGCCAAGCCGCTGCCCGAGGACACCATCAAGGCGTCAACGTGGCCGTGGTAGCAGCCCTCAAACTTCACCAGCATGTCACGCCCGGTGTAGCCTCTGGCCAACCGAACAGCGCTCATCACGGCCTCCGTTCCAGACGAGACGAATCGGACTTTATCCATGTGGTCAAAACGTTGTTTCACCCGTTTAGCCAACTCGATTTCACCGAGGTGGGGCGCACCAAACGATGTGCCATTGAGCATTTTTTCATGGACGGCTTCGATGATTTGGGGATGCGAATGCCCGTGAATCAACGGGCCCCATGACTGAACAAAATCGACCAGCACGTTGCCATCAACGTCGGTTACGTGGGCACCGGAGGCTTTCTCGAAGTAAATGGGATTGCCATGAACCGATTTGAACGCTCTGACAGGGGAGTTTACACCGCCCACCAAATGAGAAAGGGCCTCGTGATGAAGCGCATCTGATTTGGAACGATTCAAAGACTCACCTCATTGGACCCAACGGTTTCGTGCCGCTTCACGTGCATGGTAGGTCACCACGACGTCAGCACCCGCTCTTTTGAACGCTGTTAAGACCTCGACCACCATGCGTTGTCGGCTGGCTTCGTCGTCGGTCGCGTTCATGATCATGGCGTACTCGCCGCTGACGTTGTAGACAGCGACCGGGCGAACCACGGCATCGGCCACTTTACGGAGCACGTCGAGATAGGGAAGGCCGGGTTTGACCATGATGATGTCGGCCCCTTCGGCTTCATCCATGGTGGCTTCCAAAACAGCTTCTCCGTACCCTGAACGAACGTCCATTTGATGGGTGGCGCGGTCGCCGAATTCTGGGCTGGAATGCGCAGCGTGGCGGAACGGTCCGTAGAAAGACGAGGCGTACTTGACCGAATAGGACATCAAGCCGGTGTTGGTGTGGCCGGCGTCCTCAAAAGCGGTCCGAATGGCGGACACACGACCGTCCATCATGTCGGAGGCGCAAACGTAATCCGCGCCGGCTTCGGCATGGGAGAGGGCGATGTTCACCAGCACCTCAACCGAGGCATCGTTGACGATTTCACCTTCATGGACCAGCCCGCAGTGGCCGTGGTCGGTGGCCGTGCAGAGACAAACATCCGTCATGACCACAAGGTCCTCGCCATGAGCCGCCTTGAGTTTCAACACCGCTTGGTGGAGGTGCGAGGAGGCTTCGTGGGCGTGGGTGGCGTGTTCGTCCTTGTGCTTAGCGTCAACCACACCAAACAGCATCACGGCTCGAACACCGTGAGAAGCGTCTTCCTCAACGGTCTTGAGAAGGACATCAACCGACTGCTGATGGATACCGGGCATGCCTCGTATGGGTTCATCCACGCCTTCACCATCCACGACGAAGTGCGGTTGAACAAGGGAGGCCAACACGCTGTCGCCGAAGAGAAGGTTCCGGCGTGCTGCCGTCCATCGGTTGATGCGTGGCCTGATGTTCATCTCAGTTCCCTCTGTGTTCTTTCCACCATTCCACCAGCGATTCTGAGGTTGGGCCGCTTAACACCGAGACACGAGCATCGACGAAGTATTCCAAAGAGGCGATGGTCTTCCGGGCGTTCTCTCCCATACAAAGAATTTCGTGAGGTACCTTAAGCCCGTTTTTCGCCCAAGAACGGGCCGATGAAGCCGAAGAAAGAACCAACACATCCAGAGGGTCAACCTCAACAGCGGCCAAGTCCTTTGGCCTGTTTTCATACCCTATCCAGGACTCAACCTCGAAGTCGGCACCTCGGAGTTTCTCTTCCAAATCGCGAGCAGCCAAATCGGACCTCGGCAGGTAGAAGGTCGTGTTCTGCGGAAAGGTTTCGATGATGTACGCCGCCAATTCTCGAGCGTTTCTTGCTTTTGCACAAACGGCGACCGTGACCCCAAGACGGAAGCAGGCTCTGGCGGTGCCTTCACCGATGGCCAACCAAGGTATTCGGCCGATATCCGGATTGGATTGAGCGGCTTTGACGGCGCATTTCGCCGCAAAGGGAGAAGTGAGCACCAAATAGGGCCAGTCCCGTTTGCTTTCTTGGTGCTGAAGGAAGGCCGACGGCCAGTTATCGAGCATCGGTACGAGGTCGACCACGGGGATGTTTTCCATGTCGATGCCTTGACTGGCAAGCACACGAGAAATTCTGTCTGAATTCAGCGTTGACAAATATCGAGGACCCGTCCCTTGCATCGTCGGCTGCTCGAGCGGTTGGACCGGGAGAGCGATCTTGAGGCCCTCACGCTCACCTGCGTACTGGAACATGGCGTAGGGAGTGCCCTGACAAAAGATGGCTCGCCAGTTTTCGGGTGCCACTTGGACATGAACTTCATCCCCCGAGACACCGATACCCGCCGGGAATAAACACCCGCCCCCGACCTCTTTCAAGAGATGACGTTCAGCGTCCACGTCGTGCTCGCTTTGTTCGTGATTCAGCACCGAGCGAAGGGGTTGAAACTCTTCAAAACGAGCCTTCGTACAATGGACGGCAATCGCACCCTGCCCGGGTGCAGTTGGCCAATCAGCGGGGTCGATTCGAAAGGCGGAGAGTTGGTCCTTGACATCGTCCAATGCCCCAACGCTGTTCAGTCTGTTGACACCGATTTCGGCCAAAATAACGGCATCAACTCGGCCCTCCATCAACCGACCGATTCGCGTTTCAACGTGGCCCCTCACGGCCAAAGGGATGAGGTCGGGCCGCTGACTGAGCAAGAAGGATTGACGCCGCCCTGAGACGGTCCCAAAGGTGGCACCGTCTGGAAAGCGTTGCAAAACGCTGGCCAAGGGAGTGGTCGACGGGTCGTCCAACACCGCCTCGAGGGACGGGACGCCCGGCGTTGTTCGCATGATGACGAGGTCAGCCGTGCCGCCGCGTTCCAAATAGGCCAAATTTTGGATGCGCTCGTCGATGTCCACCGGGACATCCTTACCCGAATGCACGGCGATATCGACTTCACCGGTCAACAATCGGTCGTCAATGGCGTGAATGAATTGACCTACGGAGGCAGAGAGTTGCCCGCCGAGACTGCGGTCGCCCGACGAGGTCAAGGGCACAAGTTCGGCATCGATACCGTGCTGTGCGAGGGCGTTGCGTACAGCGGTGGCCTGCCACATGGCGAGATTTGAGGCTCGTGTCCCGATTCTGATGGTCATGAAGCCCCTCCGAAAACCGAGTTCGGCTTGCTCATGGCCAACACGGACCGTTTGACCTCGTGGTCAACATGGGCAAGCATGGCTGAACTCAGTGTTCGCTCCGTGTTCACCACGAAGGTCGACAGCGCCGAAAGGTGGAACGGGGACGGTTGATGGCAAATCCACGTCGCAATTTCGCGGGAAAAGGCCCCGAGTTGCGGAACATCTCCTTCCGTGGCGTGGGGTGAGGTTTCCCATGTTTTTGCGAGCCCCTCCATGGTTTGATAGACGTGAGCTCTAAACTTCCCTTGGGCTTTGTTCTCAAGGGCATCGCTGTACCGCTCCTGGATGGTGTTGATCATCGATTCGCTCTTGCCAATTGTAGAATCATAATCCCATTCTTTACCCAAGTTCCGGGAGACCTTGATCCAGTGGTCCATGCCCATGAGCACTTGCTGGTCAGAAACGCCAGAGAACTCGAAAGACGGCGGCCACGAGAAGTCCATGACGGTGGCAGGCGTTTGAACAGGGAGAGGGCGGTGTTCGTGATAGGTGGGCGATGCGTTGCGGATGGTTGAGATGACGAGTTCGGGTTGTTGTTTTCCTTCGTTCCATTCCTCGTAGGAAATCATCGTGCACTTTTGAGCCAGTTCGGGTGCTCGTTGGGCCGACATGGCGGGGTTGCGAGACACCACGAGAACGTCCGTTTGTTCGGCTTCAATGAGGGCTTCAACGGCTTTGATGCCCATCTCGCCGAAGCCCAGGACAGCGGCGTTCATGGGGCCGTTCTCCTCAAGCAATGCATCGAGGGCCGCGGTGGCCAACGTCAACATGGAAACGGTGGTGCTGGTGAAACCGAGTTGCTTGCGAATTGAGCGGTTGGCGGCGATGATGTGTTCAAAGAACCCCGAGTTGTAGTGGCTGATGAGTTCATGTTCCTTGTGAAAATTGATGGATTTTCTGAATTGAGACATGACCTGAAGTTCCCCCATCATGAAGGAGTCGAGTCCGCTGCAGATCTTCACCAGTTGACGCCATGCATCCGTGTCTTCGAACAGCTCAAACGCAATGTGTTCGATACCGTTGGAGGCTGAGATGTGAGATGACAAATCTTGGGCGTCGATACCGAAGCCGACGTAGAGAACTCGGTTGCAGGTTGAGAATTCAAAAATCTCGGCTGAGGAGCGCTCACTCAAGGTTCGAACATACGCCGCACGCTCGTGTTCCGTCATGCCCTCGGTGGTGATTTTTTTGGCCACGTCGATGTTGTCCGATGTGAATTTGAGGGCCGCCAGCGCCACGAGGTCGGAGCTTGCGTCACCTTTGCGCTCAGCACGTTGGGCAAACGCCTCAACCAGCCAAGCCAAATCAATCAGCGCTTCGCTCACTGAACTCCCCCATCGTCAACGAGATTGGTGGTACTTAGGAACCTTTGTAACCGCCGGGTTCGTGATGGTGTTATGTTCGCATCCGAGGCATCCACCAAAAGCATGGAAAAAACCCAAATTTGGGCGCTTTTGATTTCAAAAAGAAGTCCTCAGAAGAAGCGAGTCTTTGATAGCGTCGAGAAGTCGCCCCTTTGGATATCCGAGCCACCCCCAACCGGCCTCTGCCTACCGTGGACCGTGGCTCCAGGAGTGAGCCACATGGCAGGAATGGACCCCCAGCTGAAAGCCAAACTGCAAAAGCAACGCTACCACATTGTGGGCGAACACGGTGGCGTCAAAACGTGCCACTGGACGAAAGAATCCCTCTTGCGGGACCGCCAGTGCTACAAAGGCAAGTTCTACGGCGTCGCCAGCCACAACTGCATGCAGATGTCGCCCGTCGTTGACCAGTGCAACTTGGCGTGCACCTATTGCTGGCGCGAGCCGCACATGGACACGCTGGAGTTGACCGACCAAGACCCGCTTGAACTGCTCTACGAATCGGTGCGCGCCCAGCGTCGCCTGCTCTCGGGCTTCGGAGGCAACCCCAAGGTGCCACGCGAAAAGTGGTTGGACGCCCAAAACCCGAAGCACGTGGCGATTTCACTCAACGGTGAGCCTACCCTCTACACCCGCTTGAGCGAATACATGGACTTGTGCCACAAGCACGGCATGACCACGATGCTGGTGACCAACGGCACGCTCCCCAAGGTGCTTGAGAAACTCGACACCTTGCCAACCCAACTCTATGTCTCGGTGGATGCACCCAACAAGCAGGTGTTCGACGAAGTGTGTCGCCCCAAGTGGAACAGCGGTGCGTGGGACCAGTTCGAGAAGACCATCGACCTTTTGCCTTCGCTTGACACCCGTATCGTCTGTCGCCACACGCTGATGAAAGGTGTCAACATGAGCGACGCCCACATCAAAGAATTCGCAGCCCTGGACAACCGGGCCGACCCTGACTTCATCGAAAACAAAGGCTACGTCTTTGTCGGCCACAGCCGGGAAAACTTGGCGATGGAAAACATGCCCAGCCACGACGACATCATGGAATTCTCTCGAAAGATTGCTCCTTTGACCGGCCGAGAAGTCCTTTCCGATTCGCGCCCCAGTCGAGTGGCGCTGGTGGGCACCGAGATCACGCCCATTCCCATCCCCGAACCGACGATGTTCTTCCCCGAAGACCTCGGCATCGCACCGCCGGTCAAGCACCTCCCCATCATCTCTTGAGCGGTGCAGAACCTTCGGTGCAGCAAAGGGAAAAGGAAGGAGGTGGTCAACTCATGCTGATGGATGCTCACTACGATGATCCGGTCTTGGTTCTGGGGCGAATCCTAGCGATCACCACACTGGTCGTTGCCCCTTGGGGGATTGTTCGAGCCAGGAACCTGCTGGTTCTTCGATGCCTTTGGACGATGTGGTTCCTGGGCATTGTCTTCCTTGCAGCGCTGTATCTTGGGTTCTTGACGTACCACTACATGGGCCCACAGCTCGGTTTCTCAACCGATGGAAATCCGATGAATAGTTGGATGATCATGCTTGGTTTTTTCAGCGTCATGCCGTTCCTGTTGGCTGCAAGAAAGGGGTCCATTGAGCGGCCGTTGAGGTTTGGAACGGCGGTGTCGCTGGGTGTCTTGCTCCTTGTCGGCCCCCCTGTGCTGAACGCAGTGGCTCTGAACATCTACACCCAGGGTGGCGGAGCATTTGATTTGGACATGGACAACAGCGTCCAACCGGGCGAAGTCATTACACCGAGCGACCCGGAGGCATGGGATTTTGCGAACAGCATCGGGTTTGTCGTATGCAGTTTGATACCGCTTCTTCTTTTCATAGCGACCTGGAGGCTTGGAGAACGTTCTCAATCAAGCAGGGTGGAGATTTATGAGCAAGAATCAAAACGAGAGTGATATGTCAAGCCAAGAGAACTCCTATCAAGTGAGTGGTAGCGATTCCGATACGCAATCAAAGATTCCAGTGTTGACCACTTGGGCGATGTAAGCACTGCAGAAGACATCCAAATACAGCACAATGAGGGGTCAAGGGTCAGCCCCTCGTCATGGTCGAACCAAGTTGATGGGAAGCCGTTGTGAGGGAGGTGATCTCCTGGACATGTTCTACCCAGACATGCTCAATACGGTTGCCATGCCAAGACAATGTAGACGATCATGACAACAAAGGCAACGGCCGCCAAAGCGACAAGTATTGAGGCTGCGGTGAGCCCCACGCCAACATATTTCGCAACCCGCTGCAACACTTCTGCCGAGGCCGAATCGGTGAACTGGTCCTGTTGTTGAACGGCGGAGACTTGGCCGGAGGTTGAGGACGATACCCCGGCCTGTTGGATGGGTTGTTGGAGGGACACCTTCGGTTTGCGCAAAGCAAATCCGGATTGTGTCAAAGCAGCAGCCAGTGGAACCAACACGAAGCAGGAAACGAAGATGCGAGTCAGGGTTGGTCCCCACGAGCCTCCATCGCATGTCCTGTAGGTCTCACCGTCCTCAACAACCTCGCCACGGGCATCCTCAGGACACATGACTTCGTAGGAAAAGGCGCTAAAGAAGACGAGAATAGACAACAGGGCAATGACCACGCCAACAATCGATACCGTCATCGACCACTGATTGCGGGTCATATCAAACGGGTATCGCTCGTCGGATGTTGAGGGCTTGGGCACAGGTTGCTGTGTTTTGCAAGCAGGGCATTCCACCTTTCCCTTGTAGCCAGTAGGTACTGCAAGCAGCACCCCACACACTCGGCATCTGAAATTGACTTTTTCCTCCTTGACTTGAAGGGCATCGTAGATTGAAGTCGTTTCGGATGGTCCCTCGGAAGGTTGCGCCGCTGCTGCAGAACGTGCATCGAATTCCTCCAACCGAGCGAGAAGAACCCCTTTGGTTCCTGAAACAGGAAGCCGACGCTCACGAAGCAACTCCTTGAGGTCGGCGACCGTCAGCCCGTCGTAATCGGAAGCCATACCGTTCGCTTACCGGTTGTCCTTACAAGGTTTCAGCCGATAGCCTGCCCGTTCCGGGAGAAAACCCAAGAAGTCCTCAGGCGACCCGACATTGACCTCGGATGGGTTTGGTTCATGGATGAGAAATTTTGGGAAACGGACACGAAGGTCGTTGACTTTGAGAAAACCATCCATGCATCGCAGGGAGATCGCTTCATCGCCAATGTGATTGTCGCCCCGCTGTTCTTTTTTGCCGCTGTTGTCGTCCCAATGTTATGGCTGATGTCCGGCGATACAAAGATGATTGTTGCAGGAAGTTTGTTTGGCGGTTTATGCTTTGCCATCCACGCAGTGTATGCCTCGCTGCAGACGGACCAATCCCTTCGCATCAACTCGGTGAGCGGCACCATCGAGGAAATTTACACAAGGAAAGACAAGGTGACCCGCGCCGTCTACCCCATCAAGGAAGTGCTGAGGATCAGCTTGAGCGACCCCTTTGAGGCCGGAGGGGGCGCCCACATCGTCATCAGGGGCATGAACATACATGGCGTCAAGTGGTCGGTGGACCTCTCGCAGTTCGCCTGGGAACGCTACAAGCAAGGAAAACCAGGGACCGATCGAAGAAAAATTGCGTCCATCAAAACGGCCGAACACTTTGCTGAAATGTTGGATGTTGAAATCGGAAGTTGGTTGTTCTTGTTCAATGTTTCACGCGAGTTGCGCGAAGAGTTTGGCACCGAATGGGTGCACAAATGGTCAGATCAGTCCACGATAACAGAGCAAAACCGACGGTTGCTAGATGAGGAAAATAAGCAACGACAAAAAGTCCAATGAAAACAAGAAGGTGAAGACACCATCCACCGCCCAGAACAAACCTGAATGCTGTTTCTTTTCATCGGCCTCTTCCGTTTTGTCCCTGCGAAGATACTTCACGAACGAGTTGATGTTGAAAATCATCAACAAAACAAACACCACGCCGCCAATGACGGTCAGTGCCGCCAAGGTCTGAACGGTTTCTTCGGCTGACATGAATATCCATTCCATGATGAGGCAATGAGTGTTTTCCCGGTCGCTCGGGCTGGAGCCTGATTCTCAAGCCTCAGGGGAACGTCACGGTTTGGTTACCCTCCACCCACTGCTTTTCTTTCTTCATGCAGCGCTTGAACGCCTCCGACTCGAGGTGCTCGCCCAGCCAAGCGTGCATGTTGGTCCAAGGTTGAGCGTCAAACCAGTCTCGGTCGTGGTTGGCGAACTGCCGCACGAACGGGAAGAGCGCATCGTTGAGTTGAGCCGCAAAAGCCGGACCCTCACCCAAACGAGCATCAAGGTCGCTCAGGTAGGCCGATGCCAGCGTGCGATGTTCCACCTTGTCAACGCCATCGTAGCGGTTCGGATACTTGTAGCGGTCGAGATGAAATTTGAATTCATCATCGTTGCGTGCCACCCAGTGCGCTTCCTCCTCGCTGAGTTCCCAATCGAGCACGTGCTGCATGATCTCCAGGCTCTCCTCGATGACCGTCCCGTCGGGCAGCAGGAGCACGGGCACCGTGCCCTTGGGTGAAATTTCCATCATGTGGTCGGGACGGTCCCGCAGGATGACTTCCCGAAGTTCGACCTCGTAGGCTTCCCGGACGATGGACATCCGCGCCCGCATGGCGTAAGGGCAGCGGCGAAAGGAGTAGAGAACGGGCAGCGACATGGCGACCCTTCCTGCATCACTCGGGCGGCGTGGGCGGGGCGTAGCCACCGTCAACGGCTTCTTGCACGGTCGTCATGTCGGCGTCGACCATCATCTGCACGAGTTCCTCAAACGAAGTACTGGGGACCCAGCCAAGTTCCTTCTCGGCCAGCGCAGGGTCGCCGATGAGCAAATCCACTTCGGCAGGACGGAAGAACTTGGGATTGGTACGAACACGAACCACGCCGTTTTGGTCGGTGGCGATGGTCTCGACGTCTTCACCCGACCAGGTCAGGTCCATACCGACATGGGAAAAGGCCAGCGTGATCATGTCTCGCACGCTGTGTGTACGGCCGGTGGCGACGACGTAATCGCCGGGTTTCTCTTGCTGGAGCATGCGCCACTGCATCTCGACGTAGTCGCCGGCGAATCCCCAGTCTCGCTTGGCATCGACGTTGCCAATCCACAAACACTCGTCAAAGCCGTGGGCGATGCGAGCGGCGGTCATGGTGACCTTTCGGGTGACGAACTCAAGACCTCGGCGAGGGCTCTCGTGGTTGAAGAGAATGCCCGTGCAGGCGAACATATCGTAGGACTCTCGGTAGTTGCGGGTGATTTCGAAAGCGAAGACCTTGGCGCAGCCGTAGGGTGAGCGGGGGTGGAAAGGCGTCAACTCGGTTTGAGGCACGTCTCGGACCTTGCCGTACTGCTCCGAGGAGCCGGCTTGGTAGAAGCGACAGTGAGGGGCGTGCTTGCGAATGGCTTCGAGGCAGCGAAGCGCACCAAGACCGGTGATGTCAGCGGTCATCATGGGGGAGCGCCACGATTCGGGAACGAAGGACATGGCGCCGAGGTTGTAGAATTCGTCGGGCTGCGTTTGCGAGACGGCGTTGTCGATGGAGTTCTGGTCGGCCAAATCGCCGTTGAGGAGGTGGAAGTTTTCGTTGCTCATCAAGTGGTTGATGAGACTGCGGCCGGAGGTGGGTTGTGAGACACGGCGCACCAAACCGTAGACGATGTAGCCCTTTTCGAGAAGCAATTCGGCCAAGTAAGAACCGTCTTGTCCCGTGACGCCCGTGACCATCGCGGTCTTGCTGCCCATGTGACTTGGCAGATGGTGTCCCTTTTCAAACGGTCGCCTCATTGTCGGACCTCAA
>JASLVM010000049.1 GCA_030741355.1 Candidatus Poseidonia sp.
CCGCGTTACCACATCATCTTTCGATGGTCTGAAGTATCGGTAATCAGTTTGAGCCCCGTCCCTTTTCCCGGCCCGCAAGCTAGACCAGTGATCTGTTACGAACTCTTTCAAGGATGGCTGCTTCTAAGCCCACCTTCTGGTTGTTTTCGACCACGGACACGGTTTGTCTGTGACACTTAACTGATATTTAGGGACCTTAACTTCAGGCTGGTTTGTTCACCTTGCGTAATGGTAGCTTACCCACCATCACTCACTGCTCGTATCTACAACGATTACACCTTCGGAGTTTGGCAGCACGCCGAGGGATCGCTCCCCCTAAACGCACAATCAGTGCTCTACAGCGTAATCTATCTCCACGAACGTCTACCTACGAGTAGTTTCACGCGGAACCTGCTATTGCCCAACTCGATTGGACTTTCACCCCTATACCCAGCTCGTCCGAGCGATTTGCAGATCAGCAACGGTTCGATCCTCCACCCATCTTTCAACGGGCTTCAATCTGGCCAGGCATAGATCGTCGGGCTTCAGGTCCTCCACCATTGACTCCAAGCGAGCACACTTCGTCCCTCACAGTAAACTGCTGCGGACATGTCGGTTTCCCTTCGGCTACGTGGATCAACCACTTAACCTCGCCAATGATCAAGACTCCCTGGGGCATTTTTCTAAACGCACGACTGGACGCTGCTCATATCTTCGCTTTCACGCCCAATCAGCCTGTACCCAACTGGTTTCACGTTCTTTTCACATCCCGCTAAGGATACTTTTCAGCTTTCACTCACGTTACTTGTAAACTATCGGTCTCGAGTTGTATTTAGGATTGGAAGTATCTGCCTCCCATATTCACACGCGATTTCCAACGCATGCTACTCTGTGACAGTCACGTGGTCATATCATGTACGGATACGGGACTTTCACCCTCTATGGATCCGCCGTTCCAGGCGAGTTCTCCTTCCATGACTTAGACAAAAGACTGCCAACCACATCTCCCTCTCTTTCGATTTGGGATTCGGCTTGTCCTGTTCCGTTTTCATTCGCCACTACTCACGGAATCTCTGTTGATTTCATTTCCTCCACCTACTAAGATGCTTCAATTCGGTGGGTTCCCTATCGCTATTGCGACCGTTTCCGAAGAAACAGGAAGTCCTATTCAGCCATCTGCGGATCTTAGGCATACATGCGCCTACCCGCAGCTTATCGCAGCTTGTCACGACCTTCATCGGCACTCGAGCCGAGCGATCCCCCAGTTGGGTTGTAGCATCACATGTGTATGTTTCCACACCATATGAGTAACCCTTCGGTATCTAGTCATGCCAATTCGGCCTCAACAGAAAACCACCTCCTCGAGGGCGGTTCTCCTCAGCCCTTCCCCCGCCATGACAGGCATGACAGGGTGCTAAGCAACCACCCGACCTTCCACCCATATAAGAAGAAATCGGTATTGGAAGGACCTGTGAAAGTGGGGCAGTCCTTCACTTTATGCTCAAAAACGCCCAATCCTCACGAATGGGCGGCTTTTGGTGAAAGTTGAGACAAATTTCTGTTGATAACCGAATCTTCGCCAGCCTTCCCCAGCGTCTCCACCGCTTGCGTCAATTGGCCCAGTTCAAACATGGCGACCGCCGCTGTGTTCAACCCTTTGACCGAACCTGGTGTTCGAGCATTATGGACGTTCATGATGCCCAACGCCTTCTCAGGACGACCGCTCTCAATGAGAGCGATGGCGAGGTTCACCAGGATTTCACCGTTGGTAGGCGCATTTTTTGCAGCTTCTCGAAGGGCGAGAATTGAAGATTCAAACTGGGTATCAGCGACCGCTTTTTGTTGGCCGTCTCCGCCGTCTCGCATCGTCGTTGCGCGCTGAAGAAGAGCGATGCCGTAGTTGTTGTAGACTTCAGCGTTGGTCGGCATGGTCGCCGCCATTTTCTGGAATGAGCGAGCAGCGGACGACCAATCGCTGGTCTGCATGGCCCGGAATCCGTCCTGTAAGGCCGCTTGCATGGGTGCCGACCCTCCAACGTCAACACGCATGGCTTGAGCCGGATGAAGTTGGAGTTTGATAGAAGGTTGAGAATTGGAGGCTGGACTCGCTTCAAGTGGCGAATGGAAGACAGCCGCAGGTGAATCTGCCCCGTGGTCGTAAACCACGACATCGTCGTCAAGGGACGCATATTCCATTTCAACCACGGCCTCATCTTGCCCGTAAATTTGCTCGTAATCAGGAATCTGTGCATCGATTTTCCAATAGTCGGGGACCGCTGGTTCTTCTTGAACAGGTGGACTGGTGATCAGACGAGCTGTGGTCAACCGCACGGGTTCAGCCGACACGACGAGGGCTTCGGGTGCTGGAGGAGGAGGCGTCTGCGGCACGGGGCCAGGAGGAGGTGGCGTCTGCGGCACGGGGCCAGGAGGAGGTGGCGTCTGCGGCACGGGGCCGGGGGGAGGCGGCGTCAGCGGCGGTGAAAGGGCTTCGTCAACCGCATCAGGGACCGGAGGGGTCTCTTCCACCGGCGGGAGTTCAGGAACCGGTGGTGCAGCCGCCTCGGGGTGTGGCTCAACGGCGTTTTCAGGCTCAGGGGCGGGCTCTGAGGCGGGCTCCGGTTCGGACTCCACACCCGTTTCATGACCACGGGTCAAAGATTCGGCGCCTTGGCTCGAGTCAAAGGGAATACCCGCTGCGAAACTTCCGATACCAAAAGGCAATCGTGAATCATAGACGTTGGATTCACCTTGGAATCCGAACGGCAGGCTACCCGCTGTCTGGACGGGAACCTCCTCTTCTTCGGGCTCCTCTGGAGGAGGCTCTATTCCCTCAAGATCGTACCATGCAGCAGCGGCATCGTCCAATCCAGGGACTTCCGTGGGCAACGTTTCATCGGACATATCCTCAAGTGACAAATCCTTGCGGAGTTGACTCCCACAAGCGGGACAGGCCGTCCCACCCAAGGAAAGGAGTCCACAGATTTTGCACTCAAACATGAGTCTGCCTCATACTGCCGTTGTGGCGAAGGGACTTCAAGTCAACGCCATGTTGACCCGT
Source organism: Candidatus Poseidonia sp. (assembly GCA_030741355.1). GTDB lineage: Archaea > Thermoplasmatota > Poseidoniia > Poseidoniales > Poseidoniaceae > Poseidonia. Next base: position 3,038 of record JASLVM010000049.1, read on the forward strand.
TCACTCTTCTTCTCCTCGGAGCAATCCAACAACGATGCTCTTGGCATCGACGACCATTTCTTCGATGCCATCCATTTCGTCATCGACCAAGGCCTCTGCAAAGGATTTGCCTTTGCTTCGGCCACGGGACAATTGCCCGATGATGCTCAAGGTCGTGATACCGATCAAGATGAGTTTCACATAGGTACCGTTGTCTTCACCGCCAACGATGAACACGAGGAGCATGTACAGCGAGACGATGAACGTGGTGAGGAGCATGATGGGAAATCCAGCTTTGAAAAATTCGTTGAACGATATCGGGTAACCTGCCTCTTCGGACATACCGGCCGTTACGACGTTGGCAGATGCACCGATCAGTGTTCCGTTTCCACCCAAACAAGCACCAAAAGCCAGGGCCCAAATCAACGGGCCGAGCAGATAGTCTCCCAAATTATCAGCAATTTGGAGCACGATGGGGATCATCGTGGCCGTGTAAGGAATGTTGTCGATGAAGGCCGAAGCAATCGCAGAGACCCAGAGAACGATGAGAATAGCAGCGGCCAAGCGAACGGTTTGGCCGTCACCGGTGTCGCTGCCAAAGAAGGCGATGGCTCGTTCGACATACTCGCCAATGAAAGCGATAACACCCATGTATTGGAGTGAGTGGACGAGGACAAACAGCCCAGCGAAGAACAACAGCGTGGTCCACTCGACATGATGGAGCGGTTCCTCGAGTTCGTGCCGGTCTGTTGCGAGCAACATCACGACCGCTCCAACCAGCGCAATCCAGGAGACCGCAATGTGCGTGATGGGGTGGAGGAAGAAGTTGATGATGACGAGAACGAGAATGGTTCCTGCGACCTTCAGCATGGCCGGGTCTTTGATGCCGTACTTTGACTCAAGTTCAGCAACATCCCGAATACGACTGCCTGAAAATTCGTCTGCATAGTACCACTTGAGGAACATGAAACTCGGGACGATGCACATGAGAATGCCGGGACCCATCTCGATGATGAAGTCGTTGAACGTGACACCGTATTGTGCCATGTCTGCGTACCCGGCCTCCTCAATCTTTGTGGGGGAGAGGCCGGAACCGATCATGATGTTCGGAGGGTCGCCAATCATTGTGGCTGCGCCACCAATGTTGGAAAAGAGAACCTCAGAGATGAGCAGCGGAATCGGTTTGATGTCCAGGACTTTGGCCAGTTGAATCGTCACCGGCGTTAGCAAGAGCATGGTGGTGACGTTGTCAAGGAAGGCGGAAAGGACGGCCGTGACCGAACAGAGAATGACCACGAGTGTCCAAATCGAGCCGCCGCTCTTCTTGTACGACAAGACAGCGAAGTACTCGAAGACACCGGTGTTTGACAAAACACCCACCATCACCATCATACCCAGGAGCAAACCGATGGTTTCCCAATCGATCATCGTGGTGATTTCAGCGAGGCTGAAGGTGTCGCCTGTGTCGTAATAGTTGAGGGCCAACATGGCCACGATACCGCCCACGGCGGCCGCCAATGTACGGTGAACCGTTTCAAAGATGATGAGGATGTAAACACCGATCAAGATGGCGAGACCTACGTAAACCGCTTGTGTCTCAAGGCCTTCTTTGATGTGAATATCAAGGCCAAGGCCGCCCCCTCCTCCGGCACGAGAGGGGTTTGCAAACATCATGGCCCCGATGAACATCAGCAGTCCAAACGCAATTTGGCGACTTCGGTTGGTGAACAAATGCGAGTTCATACGCAAGCCTCGTTAGGTTGTGGGGGTTGAATACACCCTTTGACCCTTTGCTTCGCTCAGGATTACCTGCGCCACAAAACGCCAATGTTTCCTCGCTGCAAGACGAGGGTTGAACCGGTGTTTTCAGCAAGGTGATTCCACACCTCACCACGCTGCTCTCGTTCAAACAAACCCTTGTTCACCTTGATTTTGACAAGGTCACGGGACTGCAGTTGTTGACGAATCTCTTCGAGAACCGTTTCGCTCAATCCAGCCTTGCCAATGCGCACACTGGGGCGGAAATCTCTGGATTTTGCTTGACGGAGCACATGGGTTGGAATCGTGCTCATCATTCTTCACCTCGGTTGCTGAGACGGTGGTGTTTTGGGCCCCCACCAAATCGACGTACACTGCCGCACTTCAAGCATGTTTTGATTCGCTGTCCGTGTTTGATACGAACGCGAAATCTGTTGGAGTGGACGTGGTGAGCCCAACACTTCCTGCAAACGGTTTCTTTCCCTTCCGGAGGGATGGGAAGGCGATGACGACGTGATGTCTTGACCAAATGGACGGCAGCGGCGTCAAGGACAATCGAGGGATGATCACGAGGTGTTTTCAAGACACCCATCAGGTGGTTCTGTGCTTGAAGAGCAGCATGCCGTCTGTTCTGTTTTTTAGACGAACGTGCCTTTCTCCTGCGCCCCAAGAAACCACCTCAGTTGAGGACTGCAAGCAAGTCGGTGGTGATTTCATCGATGGCTCGGTCACCGTTGATTCGGTGAAAAAGCCCACGCTCATCGTACCAAGTGGCGAGCGGAGCTGTTTGTTCGTGATAGGCCCCCAAGCGATTGAGGACGGTATCTTCGTTATCGTCGGCTCTCCTCTTTTCTTGATAGTTTCCGCACACACAACCGTCTTCGGGGACGGGGTTGAACACATCGTGGTAGACGGCCCCGCAATGACCGCATGTTGAACGACCGCAAATACGCTCGACGATGCGTTCATCCGGCACATCGATGGCAAGCACGTGGGTGATGGTCGTCAATTCTTGGAGGGCTTCTGCTTGAGGAATGGTCCTCGGAAACCCATCAAACATCACACCGTTGGTCGCATCATCTTCCTGAATTCGCTGCTCGATGAGCGCGAGAATAACCGCATCGGGTACGAGTTCGCCTCGGTCCATGTAACCCTTGGCCTCCATACCAACACTTGTCCCGGCCTTTACGGCTGCCCGCAGCATGTCGCCTGTGGAGACTTGAGGAAGGCCAGTGTGTTCCATGATTCGGTGTGCTTGTGTTCCTTTCCCTGCCCCAGGGGGACCAAACAATACGATGCTGCCCATGGTTGCGGGAGCACCTCCTCCCCTTCAAGATTGATGAATCAACCTTGGCGGTTGAGCCATTCCTGGCCGTAGTGTTGCCACTGCTCCATGGTCCATCCAGAGGGCAGCCCACCCGGTGGAAGCGGCGGACCCTGTTGGACCGCTGGGCTTGGAATCGGAGCGACGACCGGCGCAGGCTGAGGAGCGGGTGCGGGCGTTGGCAAGGCTGGAAGGGCCTTGGATGGCGTGGGAGGCATACCTGCCGGAGGCATACCCTTGGGCACGGCAGCAGGCGGCATTCCTGAGGGCGGCAGACCTTGGGGGACCGCTGCCGGCATGCTGGGCAAATCCATGGATTGCATGATGGCCTGTGCGATTTCCTCGTCGCTCACTTCACCGCTGGTGAGTTCATCAACAGCCGAACCAAGGTCAAGGGCTTCGTCCCTGCGCTCTCCCAGCATATCGGGATTGGCATGGGTGTTCGGAGCAACCAGTGAAGTGCTGTCGTCCTCCAATTCCCCTGATTTTTTCATTCGGCGGGCGAGGACAACACCTCCAAGCAACAAGGCGGCGACGATTGCACCGCTGACGGCGGGCGGGAGAATATTGAACAGGCCGCTGGATCCTTCTGCGATTTCAACGCTGACGACTTGTTCCAACGTGGAGATTTGTCCTTCGCTGGTGGTGAGGTTGATCAAGAGTTGAGATGCCCCACGTTCGACGTCATCCAACGGTGAAAGCGTCACAGCAACTTCCAGCGTGGCGCCAACGGCCAGGTCGCCAACGGAAGAGGGTTCAATGGTAACCGACCAATCTTGACGTTCAATCTCCTCTTTGTCCAAAAGGACCGCCGTGAGGTCACCGTTGAGGGGGGTGTTGCCATCGTTTCGAATGATGAAGGTCTCCGTTCGACCGTCCGTTCGTGAAATGCCCTGGAGCAAACCTTCCCCGTCTTTCAGAGACGTGATGTTTCCAAAGGACGACGGAAGGACACCAATTGAGACGGATTCTGAGGCTTCAACGAATCGCCCGCTGTTGGTCGCATTGACCTGAATCAGAATCTCAAAGGCGTTGTCTGATACCTCGGTTTGTGGCGGTGGTACGAGCCCAAATCGAACAACTTTTTCCTCCCGGGGTTCAAGGTAAACCGTTGGGTTCGCAAAACCAACCGACCAACCATCGGGTGCAAGACCGTGTGTCCATGTTAAACCAAGATTGGTATTTCCTGTGTTTTTGACCACGAACTCCCCGTAAGAGAACACATCGGAAACCACCGTGTCGATATGGTTACCAGTGGGCGGGGTGAGGGAAACCCCCAACTCGTCTTTGACCACAAGCGTGGTTATGTTTTGACGGAAATTCGAGAGTGTGCGCTCGGTGCGAATCGTGAAACCATTACTGTCGCCTTCTTCTGCCGTGAAGGGCACACCAAAGATAAGGCGAACATTGGTTGATTCTCCAGCATCCAACGAGAGCGAAATACGCCGCGTGTCTTGGTCATCACCATGGGAGAGTTGGATGGCCCATTGAGGATTATCGGGAAGGACCGAGACATCGAGGTCGATGCCGATGTTTCCGGTGTTTTCAACCGTCATGTTGAGATGCAACTGTTGGCCGCTGTCCACCGCAATGTCCGATGAGAGATGATTCGGTCCAACCGGTCCGTTATCGTCGTTCAGGTGGACATCAAAGGATTCCTGAGGCAGGACGGTGATGGTGACGCTTTCGGTGAAATTCATCAACGGGTCGGTCAATGAAGTCACGTAGCATGTGACGGTATCGGTATCACCTGCAGCGGGAACTCCGTCGGCCACCAGTGGAACAAACACTCGAATGGACATCGGTAGATACTCCAAGATGTTCAACGGTTCGAAATCCAACTGGGATGAGTTGGAGGTACCAAGCATGACTTGCCAACGTTGTTCGGAAAGGCAATCGATGCTGTATTGGGCTGGAGCGTTTCCAGTGTTTCTGACGGAGATGGAGAAAACGCTTGACTGCCCCGGTATCGCTTCGAGACCGATGGTTCCAGCAGCCACCACTTGCACCTGGTCCAATTGTTCAACTTCGATGGTGATGCGCTGGGTATGCGCCACTGTTGGCTGGTATTCGTAGCGAGCAGTGATCTCAACCACATAGGTTCCAGACCGAACATAGCGAGGATTGCTCGGGTCTGACGTCAAGTCAGCGTCGATGTCTTCCAGCCGCAAGTTGAGTGATTTGTTCGCAGCATCCGTTCCTTGGGCGGTGAGCGTAAAGGTCGTCGATTCGTTGAAAGAACGGGTCCACAAATCTGGACTTGGAAGGAAGAAATCCTCACGACCCGGTACGGGGATTTGTACCATGGTGGCAGAGAGCAGAACCGATTGATTCCCCGTTCCTTCATGAAGCACGGAAAGTGGTACATCGATGCCGGAGTCGTTGCGAACATCGAGAATCATTTGGGCATTTGAGGCGCGCTCTTCAGGAGTTTGGGGGAGTGTGCCGTCCTCGTTTTCCACCACCACGCGAACACCGAGCGCCATGACTTCGATGTCTTCGGTCCAGACGTTGTTGTCAATGCCGGTGGTGCCGTCGTTCATTTCCGAAACCGCGTTGCTCGTATCGATGGACAATCGCAGGCTGTGAAGGCCGGTGGTGGTGAACTGGTGGAAGATGGTGTAGGAATCGATCATTCCTGGACCGAGAGCTGGCCGTGAAGCCGTCGCCAGCGTGGTCTGAGCTGTGGTGTCTTCGAGGATGATGTCAAAAGGAGCGGTGGTGCTCGTTCCTTGGTTCATCCATGCGAGACGAATCGAAATCAAATCGTCTTTGAGCGGGTTCTCGGAAGAGGCGAGGATGCTGCCATCAAAGACCGCCAAGTCGGGTTGTGGCGTCGGGGTGGCGAGGGCGCTCATCACAAGGGCAAAGTCTTGGTCCGTGCCGCCACGATGGAGCACTTTGATGATCCAATTGCCAGAGCCGGAGCTGAGGGTTCCCGGGGCGACACGAATTCGCTCAACGTTGTTGACGTCATCGGCTGTGCCGCCGGTGGTGGAATAGCCTTGAGAAAAGTCGTTTCCGAGCCATTCATTGCCGTCCGGGTCAACCAAAACAAGGTCGAGGTTGTTCACCAGTCGTGCCTCGGTTTGAGCAGCGTTGGCGCTACCTGCTTCGTCGGTCCATGCCAACGTCAAATCCATGCCATGGCTCGGGTCGATGGAAAAGGAATACAGCAAACCAAATCCGGGAGCGAGAACTTTACGGTCATCAAAAAAGGTGTTGAGAGCGGTTGAACCGTCCATCGGAAGGACTGTCCGCTCAAGGTCAACTTCGCCCCATCCTTCGGCTGCATTCGGAATGTCTGCTGCCCCCAAATCACGAGCCCCGTTGATCATGGCTGCCTTGACCAAAGAACTCGAAGGCGCAGAGACACCGGCTTGTTCTCGAATGAATTCTCGAGTGAGGCTCGCCACGCCCGATGCGATGGCCGTGGCTTGAGAGGTGCCGCTGAGGGCCATGTAGTACGAATTACCGTCGGCATGGGTGCCCGTCAGGCACGACGGGCCTGCTGGGTTTCTCGCTTCCTCTGCAAGACCGGAACAAATCCCCACACCCGGAGCTACGAGGTCGGGCTTGATGCGTCCGTCCAAGCTTGGTCCGAGAGAGGAGAAGTTGACCACTGAACCAACGGCTGGCGTCCCAGATGCACCCGTGGTGGAAGCGCCGATGGCGATGACGTTCTTTGCGGTGCCAGGCGAGGACACCTGAGAGGCACCGGAAGTCCCACGGTCACCGACGGAGAACACGGGTGTCAGGTCCTTGCGATCGTGAACGAAGATGTCAACCGAACGTGCATCTGCAGTGTATTGACCGTAATTGCCGTTCAAACCCCATGCGTTGACCGAAATACGAGCCGTCATTTGTTCGGCGTCCCTCAGCATGTCGTAGATCGAGCCGATTCGCCCAAACGTTCCGGTGGGGTCGTGCTCAAGGGCGTACATCACAAGGTTCGCTGAAGGTGCGACACCCCGTGCGTCTGAGTCGCCTGACCCATTACCCAAGACGGAAACGGCGATGTGGGTGCCGTGGCCGCTGTTCGTGTCGGCCGGAGAGGGGTCCAGACCAAATTGGGTGTAGGTTGCGGCTACACGCCCGGTCAAATCCGGATGATTTTGGTCCAAGCCGGTGTCGGCGATGGCGATCATTTCACCTGAACCGTCAAGAGTGAACGTGGCGTTGTTGGCCACGTTTTGCACACCGGCAATCGACCACGCAAGGGCGTTGTGAACTCGCCATTCTGAGGTGGGCTCGGTCCAAAGAACTCGCCCGTCATGAGCCAAATGGTGAACCAAAGAACGAGCGGCGGTCGCCTCAACAGCCACCAAACACATCCACGCATCGCACGAAGCCTCAACGGCACCGTAGCGCACCATGTCGGTAGCCAGTTCGGCATAACCACCTACGGCCAAATCGGGCGTGGGGATCACGGCGAGGGCACCGTGGGCGGAGGGTTGATTCAGAAGAGAGGGGGCCAATCGCCAACCGGGTTGATGATGGCCTACCCAGCGAACGGCCTGCTCTTCCTGAAGGACTGAAAAATCGGCCTGGTTGGTCTCCGATAGACGGACAAGCCATGCTTCGTCGTGCAGGACGTCAAGAACCGTCAAGTCGTGTTTGAGCACCAGTTTATCCAAGGCGGTTCCATCGGTTTGGTGAAGCTGGATGATGGCCATGCCCGTATGGGAGGCATCGTGGGCTCGCCGTAATTCCATCGGCGTTTCTGGACCCTCGCCAAGAAGAGGGTCAAAACTACCCGAGGCCATGTGAATCATGCCCGTGGATTCCATGAGAGGCGTTGAAACGACGCTCGCAGCGGGCATACTCTCCCAAAGCGATGCAGCCAATTCGAGTCGTTCAGATTCTGCGTCCAGTGGGAGCACGGCGGCTTGGGTTTCAGAGGATTCCTCCGATGCTTCTGTCGTGGCCATCACCGCCACCGAAAGAGGCGTCGATACCATCAGAAAAAGTACGAGCATGAGCGAGGCTCGTGAAAGCATGAACCTCGGACACATGGGACGCTTTTGAAGGAACCTCTTCGCTGTGTTGCAAAGGAGGACGAACCGTTCACAAGCCGTTGTAGGCTGAAATCGCCGCATCGGTCTTTGCCACCGATGTTTTCCAATCCGCCTCAGTACCCATCAGCGCTCGAATGGCGTCAACGTTTTCGGGGATAACATCGGATTCCTGATGGATGGCTTGGAAGTAGTAGAGGGTGTCACCGTCGAGTTTGACACCGTCTTCCCAAACGAATATTTCGTGAAGGTCGCCCCACTTTCGGCCAATGTCTCGTGCATATTCCATCACTTCAGCGGTTGTGGTGATGTTGGTTTCCCCACCGTTCATGATGATGATTCGAGGGTTTGAACGCCACATTTCCAGAACGCTTTCCGTGGTCAAGCCGTGGCCTTGTGGCAGGAAGGCGACGATGGAATGGCAATGCATCAGGGTGGTCGGAACGGCCACAGCCATGGAATTGATGTCAATTTCGGGTTTGACCGTCATGACATCAGGGCCGTGATGCGAGGGCACCTTGAGGACCGGCTTGATGGCGTTGATCGGACCCTTCTTTGAATCACCAGGGTCGGCAGCACGTCGAATCATGGTGCATTCGACTTTGAGTGAACCGCAGTGTTCGTAGAGCGGAACGAGCGTACGAGACAGCCCCGTGGTGTTGCAGGAGACGACGCGGGTCCCTGCAGCGTTCATGTTCTCGGTGTGGTTTGCAGACGAGGTGTAGGACATGCCGGCCATAGCGTGCTTTTCACCGCCTTGGAAGATGTACTTCACACCAGCTTTGACATACGCCTCCTTGTTGGCTGCCCCAACCTTTCCTGGAGAACAATCAACCACGACATCAGCGATGGCGAGGAGGTCATTCAGGCCTCCGTGGCATGTGTAGCCAGCCGGTTCAAAAGCCGCGATTTTCTCGGCATCGTTGTAGGTACAGTAGAGAGGGTAGCCCTTGCGAACAGCGAGATCACAACCGAAGGAGGGTCGGGTTTTCGTGACCCCGATGATTTCCATGTCGTCCTGCGCATCCACTGCATCTGCAACTCGCTTTCCGATGGTTCCGTATCCGTTGATGGCGACTTTGATGGTCATGACCTTCTCCATGCTTTGCTCACGAAGGCCGTCAATAAAGGCTTCTTCACCGTCCGAAGACATCTCCCTTTGGAAATCAAATTCGGCGGTCAAGACAACAGCAGTGTATTTGTGTAAGGGGCACGAGCAAGGGCCATGGCGGGTGTTTCCGAGGTCGTCTTGCGCTCGATGAACATCAACGAAAAATTGGGCCCGCGACTTGTTGCTGCGGCCGAACAAAACGCCATTCTCAGAATTGGATGGACCAATGCTGGTGACCCCGTCCCCAAAAACGGAGAGCTCGGTTTGTGCCCTGCACTCCCAGAAGGGGCACGCTTGCGAGCCCTCGGCGTTCTCGGCTCATGGGTGGCGGCCTTCGGTAGCGGTGGCTCCTTCACATTGCAAGGTGATGCTGGAAGTTTCCTTGGAGCCGCCAATCAAGGAACGACCGTTCACTGTGAACGAATGGCGGGCCACTTCACCGGGTACATGATGCAAAGCGGCTCGATTACCGTTCTCGATGGCTGTGGCAACGACACAGGCGCTGAGATGCAGGGTGGACACATCATCGTTCGAGGGGCCACAGGCGCTCGAGTCGGTGGAGGGATGAGCGACGGCCTCATCGTGGTCCACGGCGACGTTGGCCCCGACCCTGGAGCAGGCATGCTTGGAGGCCGCATCGTCGTAAACGGACGATGCCCTGCGCCACCTCCGGGTGTGTTGTTACGGCCGCTGACCAAGAAGGAAGTTTCAGAGATCAACGGTCTCATTGAGGATGAAAGCATGCACGTGCCCTCGGATGCCGTTTGTTTGGTTCCGCAAGAAGGACTCCACATTGAGTCAACCGGTTTTTCAGTCTCGTCCGATGACCTGTCCAACGTTGGACTCACCAGCGAAGAGCCACCGTTGAGAACCTACGAAACCGTGGACACCGTGGCGTTGATCGGCCTATCCGAAGAGGTCCAATCCCTCGCCATTCCACTTCCCTTGCTCCCTTGCATCGATTCTGGCGCTACCATGCAAGCCTCCAAAGAAAACGCTGAGGCCGTCCACAACGTTCTCAACCGCCACCCAGCCATGGTGATGGAACAACCAAGGGCGGTTGACGTGTTGATGGTGGCCAGAGAGAACCTCCTCGACATCCGTGAATCGCTTCCCTCCGCCGGCGGCTTTGCCATCGATTTGCAGAACTTACCGCCCATGGATGCCGAAGAACTTGACGGACTCATGGTCGCCTTGCGGTCGATGGCTAAGGACAACGTCCCCGTGACATTGGTTGAAGCCATCAGCCGAGTCCAAGTCCTTCACGCCCGTGCAGCCCACCACAACATCGACCTTGCCATGGCCCGCATCGAAGACGGTTCAGGTCTTTCGGAGGCATCGGCCTTGCCCATGACCGGGCGTTCGAAAAAGGAACACCTCAATTCCGGTCAAACACAGACCGGGTTCCTGCTCGGTTTTGCAGCCAGTGGTCACGACCTCGCCGTCCTTATGGCGTCGGGTGTTGATGTCGTGAGTTGTGCAGCGCCCATGGCCGACACCGAAGACATCGCTTACTGGTTGCAGGGAACACAAGAAGACTTGGCGAATGAACTGCGCAGGGTTGGCGTGAAGAGCATCGACATGCTCCAGCGCAAGCATCTGCGAGCGCTCAACCACGAGACAGCGGCGGTAAGTGGACTTCGACTTGCGGGATACGAACGACCGCTCCCCCACTGGTTTGCCAGGTGATGCTCATGCCAACCATCTCCGTGCCACAATCTCTCTTGCGTTCCCTCATGGCTCAGCAAGGGTTTGAACACGATGTTGCGGTGGTCAACGAACAACTCCCTCTCTTGGGAACCGATATTGACGCATGTACGGATGAACAGTTGGACATCGAGATCTTTCCCGACAGACCCGACCTCCTCAGCGGAGAAACCTTGGCCGTTGCCATGGCTAACTTCCTCCACAGGGCCCCCGCAAAACCCCACTTGGAGGTAGGCAAAAGTGGCATCACCATGTCCGTTGATGCCAGCCTCAAATCCATCCGACCCGTGATCTACGGAGCGGTCGTAAAAGGCGTTCATATTCCGGATGACG
>JASLVM010000004.1 GCA_030741355.1 Candidatus Poseidonia sp.
GTTCGATTTCAAAACCATCGGCCAACACCATGGCGCCCTGGTCGTCGACGATACTCCGACCGGAAACACTGACTCGACGGCCGAGCATGCGTTCACGGACAAATTGGACAAATCCAAGGTCTCCAAGTTCCTCAACCTTGGCTTTCATATCATCATGAGTGAGTTCCAAGGCTGCGAGGGTAGCGTCCTTGTTGACCAAAACTGCAGCGGTTACACCTTCGTGGTCCATCACCATTCGAAGACGGATGTCCTCGTTCCCTTCGTTGGGGCCGTGTTCAAAGCACGCCCCATCCCGCAAGACTCGACGGCATTCCGTGCATCGAAGAATGAAGCCAGAATCTTCACGCACACTGACCAGCATGCCACTGGTTTTCATTCCAACACGGCTGGGCCCTGCGACGACTTCGGTCAAGGAGACCTCAACGGAGTGATTGGTGAGGTCCATGCTTTCATCCCAGGGAGGGGTCTCAAGAAGGGTCAGCTGGTCGGCTTTGTCCACGGTGATATCTGGAATTCCCTGCCAGGCTCGAACCCTTGCACCCCGGATTTCCAAGGTGACTGGCAAGTCGCTTTCCTCGAATGGAAGGGCGTCCCAAATACTGATTCGGCAACGTCCTGACGGGTCTGCAATTTGACCGGACCAGAGGAATTTCTCTTCACCGTCTCGTTCAAAGGTTCGCTTGGTGATTTCCGTAATTTGAACGACAGCATCAACATCACGAGAACCGTCACGAAGACCTGCGATGTTCGTTTTTGTACTCTGAGCCAAGGTATCAAGGTCGGCGAAATTTGTATCATGGAACACCTCGATGCGCGTGGTTCGACCAAAATTCAACTCGGGAGTGTCCCGGAAACTTCGTACCTGAGCACCATCAATTTTCAACAAGGCGCCGACTTCGTGTTCAAAGGGCTCCCAAGAAAGAAAACCAATCGTCCCGGTGTTATCGGCAATTCGCCCTCTCACAACATCGATGGAACCTGAGCCGTCCTTTCGATGAATTTGATCGGGCCGACTTGCCAAAACTCGGCCAACCACGCAGATGTATCCCTCTTTTGGAACGGCGTCGATATCGATTGGGTCGTTGGATGCCACCTGTGTGGCTACCCCTTCCTTCAAGACGACGATGCGGGTGGATTGATTGATGTTCAAGGACATCTTTCCATTGTATTCGTTCACACTGGCGCCCTCAATGCGCACGATGCTTCCCGAAGTCAAGTTGGCATGAGGCCCCCAATCCTTGTAATCCCAGCGGGTTCGTTGACCGTTCTCTTCCCAAGGATTGTCCTCCAACATCCCAAAGGCGACTTGCTTTTCTTCGCCCCGAATCATTTGGTCACGAATGTTGTGCGTGATGATAGCAACCTCAATCTCGACGTCTCTATCGTTGCCCGTGAGTTCGGAGAGGCTGGCGACTTTCTTGGTTTCTCGCGCGGTGCTTGCGCCACCGGCTGGTGTTGGCGATGTGCCGCTTTGGAAGCGTCGAAGCACCGAACGCATGGCATCTTGCGGAGGAATGTAGAATTCTTGTTCGTACTTGGCAAAAGCCTCGGCAATTTCCTTGGCATCGGCCTCTGGGCATTCTTTCTGAACGGCCTCGACATAGTCTGCGTACTTGTCTTCAGACATCACGTCGTCCTCCGTCAGGCGTTGTTGTTCGGGGCCTGTACGGAGAACAGGCGGCGGGCTTTCGTGCGGGTTGGTTAAGTTTGGACACTCCCTTGACCTCCATGGGACATCTTACCAACGACGACAGGACATAAAGAATCCCGTGGGTAAACTTGGACAAATCATGCAGGATTGATTCGCAACCCGTCCATAAGCAAGACATCAGGAAGATGCATGCTACCGGAGGAATAGGATCCTTGACGACGGACATCCGCCCCCAGAACGACCTCAGCGTCCATGGCCTTGGCCAAGTTCCCTGAGAGGCCTGCTTGTTTCAGCGCACCCACCACCTCACCGTTCTCCACCTTGAGAATGGCGCTGGTGGTCACCGAGAAATCGCCGCTCGTAGGGTTGGCCGTGTGGGCCCCCATCACGCTGTTCACCACGTAGCCATCACCCATGTGTTCGAGTAACTGCTCCCACGAGCGCGTGGCCTCAGAAGTGGTCAAAAACAACTCCGTACATCCTGTTGAGGGAGGCGATTGATGGCCACCAGAGTTCGCTGAACCGGTGGACGCAGCAGCGTCCGTTCGTCCCTCTGCAACCTGTTGTGCAGCATCCCGTGTTGACCACAGCATGTTGGTGAGCTTTCCACCCTCCACCAGGGCTTGGTGGCGACGAGGCACGCCTTCAGCATCCCTTGAACCGGAGGCCATTCCACCTTCGAGAAGGCCGTTGTCGTGGATGGAAAGGGCTGGGTTGATGACACGTTCGTTCATGCGTTCTGACCAGAACGATTCCTTGCGGACCATTTTTTCACCTGACATCGCAGGAGGAACAACCATGGAAAACAGCGGAGAAAACCCTTCACTTGTTAGCAGGACTGGCGTCTCAATCGCTTGGCTCTCAACCTTAAGTGGGTTTTGAGTTACTTGAGCCCAGTGGACCGCTCGTTCGATACAATTCGGAAGTTCAGGAAGTTGGCTTCTGCTGGATTGACCCTGGTAGGAACTGGTGAGTTGCCCGTCAACATCCAAGGTGACTTGCAACCCAATGCCGTGAGACGTGGTCATCCCTGTTGAGAGAATACCTTCGCTGGTCATCAAACATCCTGCGGTGGCCGAGATCCCGACGCCACCTCCGGTCACGATGGCGCGTTCGTCCAAGGAGGAAACATGCGAAAGAATCGCATCCGCTTGCTCCAGCAGATCCTCTGAACTCAAATCAAGCAGTGATGAGTCCATTCGCCCACCAACTTCTTGCGCTGGTTGTTCACTCGGTAGAACAAAGCCTTCGATGGAAGGAGATTTCTTGGCAATAGCCACCGCTTGGTCGACGGCCCTTTCTGCTCCCGCTACGTCCACGAGGTGAGCGAAGCCAAATCGGCCTTGGTCAACGACACGAACGCCAAATCCACCTTCACCGCCCCCGGCGGCCATCGTGATTTTTCCCGCTTCTATATCCAGTTGGTTTCCGTAGGATTGGAAACCGATGAGATCCCATTGTTCAACGCCGCTTTTCCGGCAGGCATCAGCGATGACCTTCGCATTGGCAAGAAGCCGATCCTCTGCTCCATCGGGTAGCATATCAGCCCACCAACGCTTCACTGATTCGCATGACGGGGCCACCGTCTCCGACCGGGACGGTTTGGCCTTTGCCGCAGAAGCCGGGTGAGGCGAGCGAAGCATCCTTTGTCAATCCGTCAACGTTCTTCAAAATCTCAAGGGTGAGCCCGCTGACGCTTACGTCCTTCAGTGGGCGAGTCAATTCGCCGTTTTCGATAAGCCATGCCTCCTGAGCAGCAAATTGGAACGAACCACGACCGGTGTCCACTTGCCCACCGCGTGTACCACAAGCGTAAACACCGTACTGAATGTCCTCCATCAGGTCATCCAAATCGGCATGCGTACCGCCTTGAATCATGGTGTTGCTCATGCGCACGAGTGGATGATGAAGCCCGTCTTGCGCCCTGGCTCCACCGTTGGGATCGACACCGAAATGGTGAGCCGTTTCCCGATGATTGAGGTATTCGGTCAACACTCCATTCTTGATGAGAACTTTCTCGCGGGTGTTGACACCTTCGTCGTCCACCGGATAAGCCCCATAACCTCCCATCATGGTTGGGTCGTCAACCACGGTGACGATGTCGTTTCCAATTTTCTCGCCAAGTTTTCCGACCAAGCAAGAATCACCAGCAGCGACCAAATCGGCCTCGCATGGGTGACCAAGAGCTTCGTGAATGTAAACGCCAGTCAAATCTTTGTCGGCGATGAGAGGGAGTTTCCCAGAAGGTGCCCGCTCAGCCTTGAGCAACCGAAGCGCCGCACGTTGGGCGTCCTCACCAAGGCCGACCAAATTCGCTTCCTGGATGATTTCAAGGCCGCCTTGACCTCCATGGCGGGTGCGATAGGAGACCACTTCACCGTCCCTTCGGGCGGTGACCATGGCGTTGACCAGCGAACGTTGGAAAGACCAGACACGATCCATCCCTTCGGTGGTCATCAATTCGGTGTGGATGTGCTCATCGCTCCACCCCGTCCGAATGGATACAATGTCATCGTGCCCACTGGCTCCGTGATACATCTCGTTCATCAGGTTGATTTTCTGGTCAAGGTCGGTGTCTCTGACGTCCAATTTTGAGTGCCAGTGCGTCTCGTCTTCGAGGACGGGGATTTCAGCAAGACCGATGGGGCGCTCCTTGGGAGAGCGACGTTTAGCGACCGCTTTGGCGAGTCGAGTGGTCGATTCAATCTGGTCGGAGAGGGAGGCGAGGTCGGTGGTTGAATGAACGCCCCATGCACCGTCGGCGAGCACCCGCAACGTCATGCCCAATTCTTGGCCTGGGATGGCTCGTTCCAAGACGCCGTCTCGCATGGCGACCGAAGACTCGGTAAGAGCCACAACACGAACTTCGGCGTAACTTGCCCCGTGAGTCTGCGCTGAATCGAGCGCCTTTCGCACCTTTTCTTGGTCCAAATACCGTCCAGCGCTAGGACGGTGTCCTTCGTTTTGCTTGGCTGCCATCACCATGAGTCAACCAAGAAGCCGGAGCCTTTGAACCCTCCCTTCACCGGTGGGAAGAACTCTGGTCATCTGCCATCAAAATGTGAGCGATGATGGATTCGGAGACTCGGGGTTCGGACCACCCATCAGCATCGATGCCGAGTTGTTTTGCACCCTCTATAGAGAAGGACATATCGGAGGAATCTTCTGGCCATTCAAGTTGACCAAGAAGGTCTGCAAGGTTCGTTTCAAAATCCGAAACATCTTCTGCCACGGGTTGAAGATGCCCCAAATCGTTCTCCAATCCAGTTACCCCGGGCAAGCAAACGATCCAAGCCGTTGTTTGGCCCTTCTGCAACCCGGCCCGGTTGAAGGCTTCTGAGATGTGATGAGTGCCTGCCAGGTAGCGGAGAAATTCTGCATCGATGCTTCGAGCCACCATTCGCCCTCTCAATTCGTTTCGAGCGGCTTGTATCCAAGCCGTCCAAAGTTGTTCATCGCTCATCACAGCGTGGGCGCCCAACAGCACCCAATTCGATGAAGGACGCTGCTTAAGGAAGGCATCGACATTTGATTGGGGTGAACCACCACCAACACGAACGCCCCGGCAAGGAAAGGCGGGGAAACTCATGTTATGCACCCACCAAGCCCTCGGATTTCAATCATCCTCACGTCGCTCACCGGCCAAGGGTGCGTCGTCGTCTCGAGGAGTTGACACGGTTTGCTCGGCGGATGAGGTCTTCAGAACTCGGGCAATTTCAACATGAATCTTGTCCAAAAGGACAGGGCCCCACCCGCGTTTCGCGAGCAAGGCATCACGGTGCTTTGCAGACATGGTGAGCACTTCCTTTGGCTCCCTCATGCCCAAGGCAGCCAGTTCACGTGCTCGCTGGCGACCGACATGGCGAATGTTGACGAGTTGGAGCAAGTCGGTTTTACAACCGTGTCGAACCCGCTGTTGAAGCGTACTCAACTGTTGGACGACAGAAGCAACGATCGGGAGGTGTTCCTCCGCAAAGACATCGTCGGTCAACAGGACATGCTGTGCGCCGGCGAGTAACCAACCCATCAAATCGACCCGGTGATGGACGTCCCCCGGCGAGACGTCAAGTGTTTCCTCAAGTTGACGGAGCGTGATTTCTTCCGTCCATTCTTCAACCATCCAGGCCGACTTGATGTCGCTCAACAAAGCCTCTGCATAACCCGGTTCAATCAGCAGTTCGTCCTCCGATGCATTGGCCTTGAGCCAGGTGGGGGAATTCACTTCCATATCGGCCGATTTCGCCCACAAGGACACGAAATCCGGTGTTGCGACGGCCAAGTGTAAGAACCCAAAATCCGTCACCGGCCCGTCTTGCCGAACAGAACGCCGTACCGCCCTGCGCAGTCCACGTCGGAGGATGGAGGCAGAGAGCGGGTCAAGATACAGTTGCGTCACCCGTTCACCCATGGGCGTGGCTTCGTAGCGCATGCTGGGGCCGTCCTCTGCGGCTGGCTGGGCCCAGCCGCCCGTTTGTGGGAGGGTGGTGGCTTTGGAAAAGCCAATCGAAGGTGAGGCGTGCGGACTGGAAGAGCGTTTTGGAGGCGTTGTGCGGTGACCGCCGGGCGTCCACGAAACGCCTTGAGTTGAACGGGCACTCGACGCCCAGACGGGAACGGTGTCGTCCCAAGCTTCCTCATCGTCAAGACCGACGTCGGCCCAACGGGAAGCGTAATGCTCATCCAAGCCGCATTTGCGAATAAATCGCTCCTCAACCAGCCAATCCAACATGGTGGTGAGGCGTTCTCGCAACTGAGAAGGTGGGAGGCTGGCCCCGAGGAAGGTCGAGGAGAAGAAATGCTCAATCGTCCCTTTGTGAACCAGCCCTCCCGTGGCAATGCTGGCCAAAAGGTGCATTCGCAAAGCAGGCTCAGATGCAAGTTTAGAGGTGATATCCTCAATCGGGCCAAAGAAATAGCGGTCGGCTACGGCATCGGCGACCTCCCACCCGTCCGTGCCTTTGCAATTGACCCAAGCTTCTCCCTTGGTGTCGTACTTTGGCCGACCTGCCCTACCGAGCATTTGACGCACCTCCATCACTGGAAGGGGGCGACTCATGCCATCGTCCCAACGTTTCAAGTCCCTGACCAAAACTCGGCGTGCGGGGAGATTAACCCCCGCCGCAAGCGTGGGCGTAGCCGTCAGGGCCACCAGTAAACCGGATTTGAAAGCGGCTTCCACATCTTTTCGTTGTGCATTGGTCAACCCCGCGTGATGGAAACCCACCCCCGAAGATAGGCAAGAAGAGAGTTGCTCAGCAAGGTTCGATTGGCTCCGACCGGTGAGGTTTCCTGCGAAGGCTTCAAGCTTTTCCAACCGCTCAGGATCCTCTTTCAAAAGTCGCTTGCGAACACGTTTGGCGAGATTTTTAGCCTCCGATTGAGCGCTTCTTCGCGTGCCAACAAACATCAACACCTGTGCCCCTTGGTCCAAACCATCACTCACCACACTCCACACGGGGTGGCTTTTGAGGCCAACGAGATCCCGAGGTGGACTGAGTTGTGTCGAAGTTCCTTCCTCTGTAGGCGATTGAATCTTTCTTGGCTCCACATGGAAATCATGGAAGGTGGCGTATTCCAAAGCAACCGGCCGCCAGTCCGATTGAATCAAATCGGCATCAAGCCATTCAGCCAATTGTGGAGAGTTTCCAACGGTCGCCGACAAAGCGATGATTTGTGCGTCCGGCTTGATATGACGGAGCCGAGTCAAGTTGATTTCAAGCGTAGGTCCTCGCGTGCCGTCGTTCATGAGATGGAATTCATCGGCAACAACACAGCAGAGGTCGGAAACCAGTTCTGCACGATGACGCAACAAAGAATCCAATTTTTCAGAAGTGCACACGAGAATGTTGCACTCGTCGATGTTTTTGGCTTCGGCCGTGGCGTCGCCGATTCCCAAACCCACCGAGAGACCGCAGGCCGTCGCTATGGCCTTCAGGTCCTCGTACTTCTCCATCGCCAAGGCTTTGAGAGGAACGATGTAGACCGCTTTGGAACGTTCATGACCCTCTGAAAGTCGTTTGAGCATGGCCATGTAGGCCAGCAGTGACTTACCCGAAGCGGTGGGGATAGCAACCAGCGTATTTCGGCCCGACAAGATACTTGGGATGGCCTTTGCTTGAGGAGGGTGTAATCGCTCAATACCCCATTCATGACGGAGAAAATCAAGAAATTTCTTGGGCAGGTCAAGACTTGAAACATCCCTGTTGCCCACCTCCATATTCCTGCATATCGGGCAGCGGTTCAAAAGGACAACGCCCTGCTTTTGTTGCCGACACTTACAAGTTCCACCTGTCCATGGTCGGGTCATGAGCGACGAGCGAGACGCCTTGGTCGAAGAACGACTTTCGGTCTTTGATGATGAACCCGACCTGAACGATTGGGTCGAAGTCATGTGCGGTGCAGCGATGGTCGTGTTGGGCGTTTTTCATCTCGTTGAACCTGGAAATCTCGTTGACCCTGACATCATGCGCTGGTTCGCTGCTGCCGTCGTGGCGGCTGGAGCCGTTTGGGCCGGTCACGGCCTCAAGGACATGGGCGTGAAAGAAGTCCGCCGTTCGATTGCAATGCTCGATATGGTCAACAACGACCAAGGGGTCGACACCGGTTTGATTCGAGACGTCCTCCTCAACCAAGAAGCCTACAAGGAATTCCTCGTTCATGCCTACGAATCGGCATGGGAAGACGGTGTCATCACCGAAGCAGAACTCAAGGAGTTGCAATCCTTCCAACAAGCCCTTGGAATCAGTGATGAAGAGGCAGCTGGCCTCAATGTCAAAGCGGCCATTAAGTCCGCTGCCGCTGACGGAGAGATCACAGAGGAAGAGGCAAAATCCATTGAAACGGCTGCCAAGGCTGCGAAAATGACGGAAGAGGAAACCGCTGAAGCCGTCAACAAGGAATTGGACAAGGCCTGATCAATTCCACTGATTGGTGTTCTGAGTTGTAAACTCCAGAGCCAGTTGCTCTGCTTTGCTTTTCCGTTGGACTTCCATCCATGTCGCTGCAAGACCCAAAGCCAAACCGCCCAACATCAGGGCTCCACCGTACGGCAACAAGCCGGAGGCGCTTTTGACACCCCAAGAGGATGGAGGTATATCTCCCAGGTCAAAGCCATCGGAAGGAAGGAACATGACGTCGAGGAGATCCAAGTCGCAGTCGCACAGTGAAATCGAAATTCGCTCAGGGAACAGCGAGCCCTGCAGACGCACCCAATCGTCGGTGGACACACTTGCTGGTCGCGTTGACCACGCAGGGGCTGCAAAAGAACCCGTGGCCGGTGCAGCAAGCATTTCGGTATCGATATGAATCACGGAGGATTCTGGTTTATCTTCAACCACCAACATCGCTTCAAGGATGAGTAAATCAAGCAAAAGGGAACGGCCTGCGAGTAAGATGAAACGAACCGTTTGGCTTTCCAGCATCCCTTCTTGCGATTGTTGCGTTTCGCCTTTGGCCACCTGACCAAAGATAGCCTGGTCCAAACGCAAGGATTCCAATTCAGGAACCATCAATTGCCATCGACCATCATCGAGCGGGATGGCTTCTTCAATGTCCAATTTCATCTTCAAACGCTCACCTTCCAGCATACCCCAAGTCGCTCCAGTGTGCGTGTAGAGCGTTTGTTCAGGAACACCTTCAGCAGAGACATCCCAAAGTTGCTGAAGCCTCATCTCAATCAATGTTTCAAGGGTGATTTCATCTTGATGTTGAACTTCATCGGCCATGGCCCAAAGGGGATGCAAGATGCCCCCGACCAGCAGCATCAACACGCCGGGAACAAAGAGGCCAAAACGAACACCGTAAGCCGTAGTAGGACGCATAGCGACCACCAAAAACAAAATCAACATCACCGTGGAAACCAACAACAAACCTGCGCCGTGGGAATTGAGTGCTTCGGCACGGTCCACATCACCGGCAAGGGCGGCGCCTTGTGGGTAGTAACTCGCTGATGAAAAGCCACTGGGGTCGGTCGGACCAAGCCCTTCGTAGCCAAACACACCGGTCCATGAATAAGATTGAATTTTTTGAGGTGAGCCGTGCATGCACAAGGTGTAGTCTCCCGTGGGTAAGGCCCGCCAACGGTACGTGATCTTCAGCGATTCACCGTCGTCATCCACCACCACATCCGGGGCAGGGGAGAGCCGCCCTGCGGCTGTAATGAGGTCGGGAACAGAATGAGGTTGTTCAATTTCAATCGGCACCAACTCCCATTCCACCATCAGTCGGAGCACCTCGTGGGTTTCCACTTCAAAAGCCCAACAATCATGGTCTTCCCCGACCAATGCACCACGATGGACGTCTTCGAAAACCGTTTCCACAGGTTGAGTGGTTGAGGAGGGTTCATCCATATCAGCAAGGGCAGCGTCAATCGACCATGGAATGTCAATTTTGAGGAAAGAGGCGCCCCTCATGTTGAGCGACCATGTACCCGGGCGGTCAAGCGTGACTGAAAACAGCAGGCGAACGGGGTCGCCTTCCCAAAGAACGCGCCCCTCATCGAGGTTCAATGATTCGTAGTAAAGGGCATAATTTTCTGAAGCAGGTTCGGGGAGTGTGCTGGCATCAAAGGACCATTCGTTGATGTTTTGGCCGAGAATCAAACGGACTTCAAGAGCCGGCCGAAACAGGCTCCCCGACTCGGTTTGGTGTTTGAAATCAAGTTGAAACTCCCGTAGGATTTCTGGAAGCAGAGCGATGTGGTACTGGCTGGGGTCCATCTCGAATTCGAAGGTCAAGGTCTCGGGTTGGACCAGGTTGGCGAAGGTCTGCCCTGAAACCTGCTCCTCACCAATGGGCGTCGGTGTAAGTACGCAGTCGTTGTCGGCACGACAGGAAAGAAAGAGGTCCCCGTTGTCTTCGGTAAGGTCTGCTGAAGCGGGAACAGCCGGATGAATCATCAACAAAAAGAGACTTAGAAGCAGCAGAAACGGCCTGTGCTTCAAGACCGACCCTTGCATCATTAAATTGAACCAACATGGGCCAGTATTTCATTGGATGTCCTGCATGGGCACATCAACGAGGACGGTTCGACAGGTCCGGCAGAGGTACCTGCCTCCGCCTCTACGCTGACGGGGGAATCGAAGGTCGCACGTCGAACAGACCCAGTGCCATTTGGCCCGCATCAGGCGGCGCTCGTGGGTGAACGCCTTGCCTCGTGATGCCCCCGACTGGTCGGGCCATTGTGCCTCCATGTTTCTGAAGAGTGCATCGTGAGCCCGGTGTCCAAGAACATGAAGAAATTCATGATACATGACAAACAGAGCGTAGTCTCGCCATTCTTCATTCAGCAAGGCAGGATGAAGGTCGACAACATCAACCGCTAACTCCCCCGATGGTTCAACATTCCAACGGGTGACGCCGTGACGTTGAGTGGCGCTGGACCGCAAAACACCCAACCGTACACCAACCAAAGGCGAGAGGTCGACCGTTCCGAGGAACGAGATTTGCGCCATGCTTTCAAGAACTTGACATCGCAGACCTTCAAGGAAGGCTATTTGTTGGTCGTTCGGCTTGACCACCGGCATCCCTCATGACCAGCGATGGTAGGCGGGGTGGCCTTCTTTGACCGCAACGAAAAGTCCGCTTCCCGTGGCGCAAACCTTCCCTTCGGCCTCCAGCGTCAACTGGACGCTTACCCTGTCCTCCGATACTTCGGTCGTCTGGCTGGTGACCGTAAGCATGGCACCAAGCGGCGTGGGGCGACGAAGTTGAACGTCGTACTTGGCCGTCACCGTGCACGGTGGTTCGTCCAAATCTTGAGTGTCCATGAGGGCCACAGCAGCCGTCCAGTTTCCATGGCAGTCGAGCAGCGTCCCAATGATGCCGCCGTTTACCATACCGGGGAAGGCTTGGTGATGGTCTTCTGGCATGTATTCCATTCGAAGACCACCCTCAATGCGATAAGAATTGATTTGAAGACCGTGTTTGTTGGCAGGACCACACCCGAAGCAAATCGAAGAAGGGGCGTAGATTTGTTGGACACTTTCCTCTTCCATGTGCGGATGAGGAGGAATTCGCTTCTTGGTTCTTCCCTCCCTCCTCCAGCGGAGTGTTGATGACGGAGGCATGCTTGGAAGTTTCATGGCCGGGCGGAAGAAGAAAACCGTCCGCAAGGTTCGTGTCGCCCATGAACTTCCAAAACGCCGTCGAATGGCCATTGACGAAGCGATGAAAGCTCACAAAACCGAAGACAGGCCTGAGTGGGACCGTGGCTCGGATTGGGGCGATGTTCGCTTTTACAGAAAGCGGATCAAGCCGGGAACCTTGCGAACCATTCACCTCCCTCTGCTCGATGTCAGCCTTGGTGATTCCTGGCCCATTCCTGTCACCATCATCCACGGCGCCCGGCCGGGACCCTGCATCACGGTCTTGGGTGGAACACACGGTGATGAGTTAACCGGGCCCTCGGCCTGTACTCATCTGCTGAGCAACGCGTTTACCGATGAAGGGAAGCCCCTCGATCCAAAAACCATGGCGGGGACGTTGCGAATCGTTCCCGTGGTCAACCTCCCCGGCTATCGCATGAAATCACGTTATTTCCCAGACGGCCGAGATTTGAACCGACAATTCCCCGGCGACCCCACGGGCTCGACGACACGACGGGTTGCTGCTCAGGTTTGGAACCATTTGGTGGAAGACAGTGACGGCATCATCGACCTTCACAGCGCAGCGAAAGGTCGCAAAAACATGCCACAAGTTCGTGTTGACCTCACACATACAAGTTCATACTTACTCGCAAAATCCTTTGGCATCGAGATCATTCTGGATTCCGTCCCCCCCAAAGGTACGCTACGACGAACCGCCAACAGAGCCGACATCCCCGTCATCACCTACGAAGGAGGGGGCGCAGATACGCTTGGCGACCAATCGGTCAAGGTGGCCGTCCACGGGGTCATGAACGCCCTGCGTTCCATGCGCATGGTACCAGGAAACCCACAACGTCCAAGATTCCGAATCATGGCCAGCGGCTCAACTTGGCTCCGAGCAGGCGAGGGTGGTCTGCTCGATATGTTTGTGCAGGCCGGTAGCGTCATGCGAGAAGGCGAAGTGGTGGCGACCATTTCCGACCCCGCCACGCCGGGTATGACCGTTGATATCGTGGCCCCAGAAGACGGCCTCATCATCGGTGCGGCCACCAATCCGTTTACCGCTGCAGGCATGCCCGTTGGTCATTTCCTCCCGATTTCCAAGCACTTTGGTTTGCTGGAAGAACAAATCGATGAAAACGGCCACTTCATCGTAAACGGAAGCCTCGAAGAACGGGTTTGGCGAGAAGAGCACGAAGTTGACGAAGTCTCGCTTGAAGGCGAATGGAGCGGCGGGAACGTTGACTCTGAATGGGTGGGCTCAAAGTCGTCGAGTGATGAGAAAGAATTCGAAGAAGAAGGCGCTTGATCACGAAGCGCTGAACGCAGCAACCGCAGCGTGAATTTCCTCATCCAACATGTTCCTCTTTTGGCTCTTGGCCACCTCAAAGAGATGGGCGACGAGGTCATCCTGAGCTTCAATGCCCTGTTGCTCAAGCCACCAAATGATGTTTGAACGACCGGACATATGGCCGATGCGGATGACTTGCTTCAGGCCGAAATCGCCAGCAGGCACACCGGAGTAAACACGGTCTGCAAGCCAATCGTCACCTTTTCTCATGGCCTTGATAACAGCGGAAGCGTGAACGCCAGTGCCGGTTTCAAAAGCATCCTCACCAAAGACGGGGTAGTTTCTGGGAAGTGGAACTTCGATGTATTCGTTGGCTTTCTGCATGTACGTGTCGAGCAAGGTCAAGTCGTTGTCGATGACACCCATGAGTTTGAGATTCACCAGCGTTTGGTCAAGCGGTGCATTGCCTGCACGCTCACCCACACCCAGGGCTGTTCCGTGAATGACATCCGCACCTGCTTCAACAGCAGCGATGTTGTTGGCCACACCTAGGCCACGGTCTTGGTGACCGTGCCAATTGACCTCAATATCTCGGCGCTGATATCCAGCGTCTTTGATGACCTCCTCGTCAATGAAAGAAAGGAGTTTTTTCACGCCGTTTGGTGTTACGTGGCCGCACGTATCGCAAACGCAGAGGCGGCGGACACCGAGTTCCATGGCTCGCTGATAGATCATTTTCACATCTTCTGGGTTCGAACGCGTGGTGTCCTCGGTTACAAACATGACCGGCACGTCGTTTTCCACGGCATAGGAAACCGCCTTTTCCATGGTGCTGATGAGCTTCTCCATGGTCCAGCCTTCGGTGTATTGGCGAATTGGACTCGTGCCAAGGAAAGCCGAGGCTTGAATCTCCATCTCGTGCTTGGCCTGCATCTCCACCAGGGGTTCAATGTCGCCCATCAAGGTTCGAACAGCCGCACCTGGCCTGATAGCGTAGTCGTTCTCGCTGATGTGCGTGAGCATGGCGTCGATGTGAGACCGGTGGAAAGGACCTGCCCCCGGCAATCCCAAGTCAACCTTCTGGAGCCCGAGTTGTTCCATGTAACTCAGCAGTTCGATTTTTTGTTCAATCGTCGGGTTGCGTGCACTCGGGCTTTGCAATCCGTCTCGCAACGTTTCATCGTCAAACCAAACGCCATGCGGGTGGTTGGATGCATCCCGCTTGAAGTCGTACTCAACCGTGTTCCAATCGTAAATCAAAGAACGCTCGTCCATCAATCTCACCGCTGAGGTGAAGACCCCCAGCACGCTTGAGAACACGCCTTCCCGTTTGAATGCGTCGCTTCCACCCACTGGTTGTGCTGAAGCACAACGCAGGCTGAGGAGGGAGCTCACTCTTCTTCGCCAAGTACGCCCTCTTCGTCAGATTCTTCATCGTCGACGTCAAGAAGCGAGGCTGCAACACGGGATGAGAAGATGATCTCATCGGTGAATCCACCTTTCTCCTTGTTGCGAAGTTCCATCACTCGGGTACCTCGGGTCGATTTCCCGCTGGTTTCCTTGGTTTGTGATACACGAATTCGAATCATCATACCGGACTTTGTCAACAGGAAGAGATGGTCGTTGATGTCAGGAATGGTTCGCACACTGATGATGGAATCGCTGTGCTCCTCGTCCAATTTCATGGTTCGCACACCCTTTGCGCCAGGCTTTGTGCGGCGATAACCGTCGGTCACCATCTTCGGTGAACCGTCTTCTTCGAACTTCACGTTGCCTTCAGCGTCGGTGTCCTGTATCTTTTGAGCCGTGCCGAGGCGACTTCGCTTGGCCATACCGTACTTTGAGATGGTCAAAATGTGTTCATCAGAACTCAACATTGCCACCATTCCGGCAACAAATCCGCCACCGGAGCCTTTTCTATCGGCCACTTTGATGCCGTAGACTCCACCCGATACACGGCCGGAGGCGCGAATGTCTCCGCAATTGAACCGGGAGGCGTAGCCCGTGGTGGAAATCATCACGATATCGTGTTCATTGGTGGCCGAGCGGACGTTGATCAAGGAGTCACCTTCAATCTTGAAGCGCAGAGCATACTTCCCGTTTCGATTGATGCGAACGTACTCTGAAAGCGCTGTTTTCTTGATCAGGCCCAGACGAGTAGCGAACAAGAGGTAGTGGTTTTCTGGTTCATCCAGCAACTCACGCGAGATGGGGAGGATGCTGACAATGTTCTCGTCCTCACGGAGGCTTTCCAGAAGATTGCGGATGTGGCTGCCTCTGGATTGGCGACTTCCCAAGGGGGTTTCCCAGGCCTTGAGGCCGTACACACGACCTTGGTCGGTGAAGATGAGGAGGCGGTCCTTGCTGAAACAAGCCGTGATGAGTTGAGGAGTGTCTTCACTTTTGGTGGTGACACCTTTCAGCCCACGACCGCCTCGATTCTGCGTTCGGAAGGTCTCAACGGGGGTGTGGCGGACATAATTGTCCTCACTGAGCGTGATGACAATGGCTCGCTCTTCAATGAGGTCCTCTCGGTCCATGGAAAGCGGCATGGGGTCGATGAACGAGCGGCGTTCGTCGCCGTGTCGGTCGACCACCTCGGCCAATTCCTCTTTCAGAATCGTAAGGCGACGGGGTCGCGAAGCAAGAATGTCTTCCAGATCGGCGATGACGAGTTTCAATTCTTCGTGCTCGTCCTGGACCTTGTTGACGTCCAGGCGACTCAACTGGTAAAGTCGACGCTCAGCGATGGCTTTGGCCTGTGCTTCACTGAAGTCAAAGACCGCAATACCGGCCATGGTTTCATCGCCGCGAAGGACGGCTTCGAATTGTTCACGGCTGGCGCTTGCCTTCCCCACCGCAACGACATCGTCAATGCGGTCCTGAGCCTTGACCAGACCCTCGAGGATGTGGGCTCTGGCCTGTGCTTTCTCCAAATCGAAAACAGCCCGTCGTTCCACAACCGACTCGCGATGTGAAACATAGGTGTGAATCATGGTTGGAAGGTTGAGCAGTACGGGGCGCCCGTCCAAAATACCCATCATGTTGGCGGAATAGGATTCTTGCAGGCGGCTGGACTTGAACAACTGATTGAGCACAGCGTGCGGGTCTGCGTTGTTTTTGACCTCAATCACCACTCGGATGCCCTCTTTGGAGGATTCATCTCGAATGTCTCGGATGCCGACGACAACCTCTTTGTTCACAAGCTCTGCGATTTGAACCAACATGTCGGCTTTCTTGACCTGGTATGGAATTTCATGAACCACGATTCGCTTTCCTTTGTCGTCATCAAAAACTTCGCACTTGGCGCGGACGTGGAAGCGCCCTTTCCCTGTGGCGTACATATCGATGATGCCATCGATGCCATGAATGGAAGCGCCGGTTGGGAAATCTGGACCCTTTACGTGTTGCATGTATTCATCTATAGAGATAACCGGTTTTCCTTCAGCCCCTGTCTCAAGAATGGTATCAACGTGAAGGTTCACCGCACCAGCGACCTCAGTCAAGTTGTGAGGCGGTATGCGAGTGGCCATACCGACCGCAATACCGTCGCTGCCGTTGAGCAACAAATTTGGAAGACGGGAGGGGAGAACAGAAGGTTCTTGCTCCGAATCATCGAAATTCGGTTGGAAATCAACGGTTTTTTTGTTGATGTCGTCGAGCATGTGCTTAGCGATACGGTCCAATCGGCTCTCGGTGTATCGCATGGCGGCTGGTGGATCGCCGTCGATGGAACCAAAATTGCCTTGGCCATCAACCAAGGGATAACGCAGTGAAAATTCCTGAGCCATACGGACCATGGTGTCGTAAATTGACTGGTCGCCGTGAGGGTGGTATTTTCCCATCACTTCGCCGACTGAACGGGCGGACTTGCTGAATTTCTTGTCAGCGGTGTGGCCGCCTTCGAACATACCGTAGAGGACGCGACGGTGAACGGGTTTGAGGCCGTCTCTTGCGTCAGGCAAGGCTCGCCCGATGATGACGGACATGGCGTAATTGATGTATGAATTCTTCATCTCGGTGTTCAACGAGTGGTTCAGGATAATTTCTCCCGAGCCAGCATCGCCTTCGTCTTGTTGTTGTATATCGTCGTCAGATGTCAAGGTTGGTCACCTCCTTCGCGTGTCGCTCAATAAACGCTCGACGTTCGGGGACGTCTTCGCCCATGAGTGTCTCAAACATGCGGTCGGTTTCTTCCGCTTCCTTCACCGTCACTTTCAGCATCGTGCGGGTTTCAGGGTTCATCGTGGTCTCCCAAAGCTGGTCCGGATTCATTTCACCGAGACCTTTGTAGCGTTGCACGCCGATCTTGGCTGCAGGATTGTCGCCTCTGAGTTCTTCGATGATGCCATCGCGCTCCTCGTCGCTGAACGCATAACGGTTGAGCTTGCCTTTGCTCAACTGGTAAAGGGGTGGCTGAGCGATGTAAACATGGCCCTTCTCAATGGCCGGTCGCATAAACCGCCACAGGAAGGTGAGCATCAACGTGCGAATGTGAGCACCGTCAACGTCGGCGTCCGTCATGATGATGAGTTTGTTATAGCGCAATTTTTCGGTGTTGAAAGCGCCTTCTTCGCCTTCGTTGTTGCCGACACCTGCGCCAAACGCACGGATCATCGTTTGAATTTCGTTGTTTTGAAAGACCTTTGCGACGTTGTGCATTTGCCGTTCAACGTTGAGGATTTTACCACGGAGAGGCAGGATGGCTTGCGTTCGCCGGTCGCGTCCGGTTTTTGCTGAACCGCCTGCTGAATCACCTTCGACCAGGTAAATTTCGCATTCTTCTGGCTTGCGCGATTGGCAATCCGCGAGTTTTCCGGGCAGGCCGCCACCTTCGAGTACACCTTTTCTGCGGGTGAGGTCGCGTGCTTTACGAGCCGCTTCACGCGCCTTGGAAGCCAAGACCGCTTTGTCAACGATGAGTTTTCCCACGGAAGGGTTTTCTTCAAAGAATTCGTTCAATTTCTCATAGACGACCGTTTGGACGATGCCGGCGACCTCACTGCTGACCAGTTTGTCTTTTGTTTGAGATGAAAACGAAGGATCGGGGTGCTTGACGCTGACGATAGCGACCAGGCCCTCACGAACATCGTCGCCAGAGAGGCCGTCGTTTTTCAGCAGGTTCTTTTTCTTCGCATAGCCGTTGATACAACTCGTCAAGGCGCCTCGCAAGCCAGACATGTGGGTTCCCCCGTCCTTGTTGCGGATGATGTTGGTGTAGCACTGGATGCTTTCACTGAAAGCGTCTGACCATTGAAGGGCGAGTTCGACGCTGACCGGGCCCTTCTCAATCTCCTTTTCACCGGCGATGAGAATCGGGTCAGGGTGCAGCGTTTCACGACGAGCGTTGAGTTGTTTGACGAACTCGGAAATGCCGCCTTCATAGTGGTGTTCAACCTGATGCGACTCTTCCGAGCGCTCATCCGTGATGACGATCTTGAGGCCGGCGTTGAGGAAGGATGTTTCCTTCAACCTGTTATCGATTTGGTCGAAATCAAATTCAACGATGTTGGTGAAAATGCCCAAATCAGGCTTGAACGTGATGGTTGTTCCGGTGTCGTCGCATGTCCCGATGGACTCGAGTTCTGACGCCCTCACGCCTGCTTCGAAGCGTTGTTTGTAGACGGTGCCGTCTCGATGGATGACCACTTCCATCCACTCGGAGACAGCGTTGACGGCCGAAACGCCGACGCCGTGCAAACCGCCGCTTACTTTGTAGGAGCTGTTGTCAAACTTACCTCCAGCGTGCAGTTTGGTCATGATGACTTCAGCCGCAGAAATACCAAATTCGTCATGCTGGTCGACCGGAATGCCTCGCCCGTAATCCCGTACGGAAAGAGAATGATCGGGGTGGAGGACGACCTCTACGGTGTCGTTGAATCCCGCGAGATGCTCGTCAACAGAGTTGTCCACCACTTCCCAAATGCAATGATGGAGGGCGGAGCCGTCATGGGGGTCCCCGAGGTACATTCCTGGTCGTTTTCGAACGGCCTCGAGCCCCTCGAGAACTTGGATGCTTCCAGCGTCATACTCTTCGCTCATGATATCACCTTGGTTTTGGAATGAAAAACAGCGTGCAGCGGCTCGGTTCTAAATCGCAAACGTGCCGTTTCTCTCCTCTAAATTCTACTGCTCGTTACGGGGTATAAAGATACCCCAATCGCACCCTGAAAAACGAGGTATTGCGGACCATTTTACCGCCTCCAAAACCGTGTGGAACGCCTTGGATTTCATCGGGTGAAAATCATGGCGGAAATCGGACAGAATATCGGATATATCGAAGACATCTTGTTGGAACCCGATGCGTGAGCGTTAAGAAGAGGGCACAAATGGAGCGGTCATGGCTGACCCAAAAGTGTGCGTCTCGCTGGAAGGCACGACCGTGAAGGAAATGGCTGATGAAGCAGCACGGGCCAACCTAGCCGGTGCTGACTTTGTTGAAGTTCGATTTGACCGTTTGTACCTCAAGCGACCCGAAGCCGAGGCAGTGGAAGATGAAGATGGCGAAGTCAAGCACATCATGCCCCCTGACAATGAATGGCCGGTCCGAGAGATGGACAGCATCGATGTTGATGAATCGATCCAGAACCTCAAGGAGAGCATCCCCCTTCCCGTTATTTTCACCGTCCGCCCCAAAGAAGAAGGCGGCTACTACCCAGGTGGAGAAGACGAGCGAATCGCTGTTCTTGAGAAAGCCATCGATTCCGGAGTCAATTCCATTGACCTTGAATTGTCCATTGAGGAAGGTGCAAGGTCATCGCTCCTTGAGAAGGCCACTTCAAGCAAGGTGAGCATCATCTCATCCATCCACAACACATCAACCACACCAAGTGCGGATGAACTGGTCAGCATGGTCAAGGAACACGCCAAGGAAGGCGAGATTTTCAAATTCTGTGGCACGGTCAACGACCACCAGGATGCACTCCAAATCGTGGAAGCCAGCCATGAGCTCAAGACCTCTTCACACGCCTATGCCATGATGGCACTCGGAAACGGTGGCGACTGGGCACGCCTCCACGCTCCTGTTCTGGGTCAATCCCTTGTCTACGCAACCTTGCGTTCGGAATTCAAACTCTCAAACAAAGGACTTGTGAACATTCGAGACCTCAAGAACGCTTGGACGCTCATGGAATACTGAGATCGACTTCGGTTTCTGAAGCGGCTTCCTGCTCGAGATACGGCACCGATTTCTCGTTGACCGGCGAGGAGTCGCCCAAACCTGATTCCATGTATCGCTTGTTCAAGACCACTGGAACGACAACAACAGCCGCCAAGGCAACAAAGAGTGTGAGCGGTACGGTCCACGGTGGCAGAAGGGCTGTACGTTCAACGGGTATGACGGTCACATCGGCCACCAAAACACTGCTGATTGGGGCTGCATCGCCGTCGTTGGTGTTGTCCCAACCGTCAATGACCAAATAGAAATCTTGCCACTCCGAACCTCCGAACAGAGAATTGTAGACCTCCGGCCCGTCCATGGCGATGGAGAAGGTTACTTGCTGCGTGGATTCATACTGATGGACATCTCGGTAGCTCTGCCACCCCAATGGATTGAAACTGCGCCATTCAGGTGGAATGTCGCTGAGGAGTTCGGAATCATCTCCCCCGATGTCAAAATCGCCCCACCACCAGCCTCCGTGCATCATACGATAGACTTCTTCATACGAGTTGTACTGAGAGGTGGTCATAAGGTAAACATCGGCATCTGCCGGAACGGTGTTGTTGTCAACCAACTCGTACAACGAGACACAAAACGTGGTTCGATGAGCGCTGGAGAGATTAAATCGAAGCATCCCCGAACTGTCGTTGCCAATTTGCAGGGAGGTGTATTGACCGGTCGTTAACGGGTCAAGCGTTGGCAACGGGTACGTTGGATTGTACATCCACTGCTCCTCAGGATGGAGGTTTGGATCCCACGCACCCGAAGACATGCTTTGCGATTTACCAGAATCCCCCTCATCTTCCTCGTAGTACATGTCTTCGTACATGTAGGGCATGCCCCAGTTGGAAAAGGGCACAAGCGCCATTCGTTGAGCCGTCGTGTTCCAGTCGGGTGCAAGGACCTCTCCTTCGCAAGCAGAGGCCGCTTGAGCGGGCTGAATCGTCCCCATCGAGGACGAGAAAATCGCAGCGATGAGCACAAACAACATCGCCTTGCTGCTCAGTTGCATGCTGCCACCGGTGCCTTGTTGTTGCCGCCGGCTTTAGGACATTGCCTCAACGACGACGAAGGGGGCGAACATATCCACTGTCGTCGCTGCGCCGTTCCTCCTTCGAAAGAATCTTGGGCGCAGGCGGAGGCATGTGATGGTCCATACCGAGTAAGCCGCCTTGTGTCTCGACGTGTTCAATGTCCGTGTAGGTCTCGGCTGCATCTTTGGCGTCCTCTTCAATCGACGATGGTTCACGCATGACCAGCCAGCCAAGCACGAGAGCGACAACGATGAGGGCGATGAACGTCGCCAGGTCAGAACCCGCATCGGCGACCCAAGACTTCCATTCATCTGCACTGAAATCTGAGAGGGAAGGCGGTCCCTCGGGCTCCGGTACGACCTCAATATCCTCGGTCAAGACGTCGCATTGACCCATGCCATCACAGACTTCGACCAGAACGGTGTAGAAGCCGGTGGCGTCCCACGTGTTGATGGTTCTTACCGGTGAACCGGCGATGGGCGTCAGCCAGTCGTTCATCGGGTCGCCATCTTCGTCCGTATCGGTTTCAATATCGAAATCCCAGCGAACGGTGTATTCGGTTGAAATTCGTTCATCTCGCTCGGTGATCGAGCCGTCGTCAACGTCTAGGTCTCGGTAGATCTCCATCTCAGACCCTGCTTCTTCGTCGAAAACATCTGCGTCAAATGAGATTGACGAGCCGACAAAGATGTTCTCAGGGACGTAGATTTCACGAGCCATCGGTGGATGGTCCACGATGACCGTGAAGGTCTCTCGTGACACGTCCCCCGTGCCGAAGCCATCTCGAACCGTTAACGAAACCGTGTAGGTTCCCGGGAGCGTGTAGGCGTGCCAGGGAGTGGCTTCGTGGACCAGCGGCGTTGCATCGCCAAAGTCCCAAGTGTACTGGACCAATCCGTTCCAATCGGGAGATTCAACTTCAAAGGGCACGTATTTCCCTTCGAATTGTCGGTCGCCGTCTCGGGTGCCAGAGGAGTCAAAATACAGCATTCGTTCAGGCGCAGTGACCACCGCTCCGTCTTCGTTGAACGTGTGAGACCACCCGTCGGGTACGGAACCTTCTGGGAAGACCGATGAGGTCGTGATCAATTCACCACCGAGGTAGCCATCCAGAATTCGGACTTGAATGAGCGGAAGCGGGTTTGAAATTCGAACCGTCATGGTGCGTGGGAAGCTCTCAAGGCCGTCCTTATCGGTCACGATGAGGGTCACGGTGTGGACACCCGGCGTGGTAAAGGTGTGCGTGACTTGAGGGCGGTCGCCAAATGTTCCGTCGGAGAAGGTCCAATTCCACACTTCGATGTCCGTTGAATCACCGACACCACCGTCCGGGTCGCTGCTGTCGAGGCCGTCAAAGACGTAAGCGACATCAACATCACCGTCTTCCTCTCTGAAATCAACTTCTTTGGATCCCGTGGCCGAGAGCGTACGCACATCGAAAGTTGCAACAGGCATTTGATTCAGGACCACGATGGTCAATACTGCTGTGGCTTGGCTACCGTCGTCGTCGGTGACCGTCAGCGTGATCGTTTTGTTCCCCGGGACATCCCAAGCCACGATGGGGTTGACAGCACTGCTTGTGATGGCCGAAAAATCATCGTTTCTTGTGGGCGTTCCGGTGCCAACTCGGACCCCATCGGGGAAGGACCAGTCGTAGGTCAGAATTTCTCCATCATCGTCCACAAAGACATCTGGCAACACCAAACTTGTGTAGGTCATGGTGGTCATGGTTTCGGCAAAGATTTGCACAGGAACCCTGTTGTTGACACTGACCTGTATGGTTTTGACCCCGGCGTTGATGCCATCGGAAACGGTAAGGGTGAGGTTGAAGACGGCGCTCTCACCGTTGATTTCACTCCACTCATGCTGTTCAGCATAGGCTCCCATGCCTCCGCTGGTCGTTCCATCGCCCCAATTCCACTGGAAGTCCAGATTTTGAATGGGAACGTTGTCAACGGTCCGTCCTGCTGAGAACAGGATTCTCTGGCCGGTCAGCAACGAGATGTTATTCTCAATGACCACGTTGTTGACCGTGATGATTGGCACGGGTTCGGAATCGTCGCTCACGTTGATGAGGTGCACCTGCGTTTCCGACCACGTACCTCCTCGGTCTTGCACACGTAATGTGGCGTTGTAGGACCCCACATCGGTGTACGAACGAAGAGGTGATTTGAGGTTGGAAGAGGCGTTGTCTCCGAAGACCCAAGCATAGGCGGTTGGTGCATCGAGGTAGGGTAAGCTGTTGTTGGACAGCGACAAGCCCCAAGCATCAAATCCAGCGCCTTGGAATTGGATGTTTTCCCAGGTCTGAACCTCGGTGAGGGAAACGCTACCGTTGGCCACGGGTTTCATGTTATTCAGCATCTGAGGTGAAGTTTGGAGGGTGTCGACGACTTCCCCGAGCATGTCCTTCATGACCATCTCAAAGGCGTACTGGTCAGCGAGCGGAGCCGTGAAGAAGACTTGTCCGTCAACCGACACGCCACCGCCGGCGGCCACACGGTCGGTGGTTGAATCAACGAGTTGGCCGCTGCTATCTCGGACATTGATTTGAACGTCCAAGTCCTCGAAGAACGCATTGGAAAGGACGCCGTAGTTGATGGACACCGTATCCTCCATCCCGTCGCCGTCACGGTCAGAGAGAACCGTATTGTTCAAAGAAAGCGTTGCAGGCGACGTGATGCGAGCCGCTTCAATATCGACGATACCCTCTGGATAGGACGGTCCACAGGACGTGTAATCGCAATCGGCCACCGTTGAAGCATACCAGGTGATGACCCAGACTTCGTCGGTCAGGTTTCCGAACCCGGGAACGAGTCCCGTTGCGATGTTGTTGACGAAATCGAGGTCGGTCACGCTCCAAAGGCCATCGGAGACGGCCTTGGTCACGATCACTCCGTCAAATTGGTTCCTGTCGGCGGTTAAGCGGAGCGTAAGCGGTGCTGGAGAAGCACTGCCTGGCGTGAACTTGAACGAACGAATTCCCCAGCCTTCGAGGGTGTTTCCAGTGGATGACCAAGGCGTGGACCAATCGCTGTTGATTTCGGTTGGCTGGGCACGACAGAACGTACCTCCGCTGCACTGCGGATTCAAATTGAGGTTTGGATAGCCGTAAATGCCTTGGTCGGAATCGAGGGTCGCTGCGATGCTAAAATTGGCAAAGATTTCGCCCATGGTTCTGCCAAGAAGGCCAACTTGGCCTGCCTGTGGCGAGAGAGCGAGGTTCTCAACGCCTCGTCCTCCAGTAGCGGAATCTTGAACGAGTTGGCGAACAGCAGGACCGCCTCCGAGGTGTTCTGCAAGGTACATTGTAAACATGTAGCCAGCCCCATAATCGGCGATGCGTTGGTTCCACCACCGCACCGATTGTTCAGGGGCTGCGGTCCAAGCGTTGACGTGCCCGGTGAGGGTGGAATCTGCACCAAAGCAGAGGTAGATGGCAACATCGGCGTTGCCTTCGTCAATCCAAAGGTTCTCGTAGGGATCCAAGGCGTTGTGCAACAAATGTTCGAGTTCGTGGGCAAGAATGGAACGTCCCCAAGACAAGGTGATGTCTGCGTAGTCAACGAAGACCGATTCGGTAGAACTTGAAAGCGAGGGGGCAAAATATCCTCCTGTGTTGTAGGCTCCATCTATATCGTAGATGACAATCTGGACTTGGCAGTTGTTGTCAATGTCGGGTGGAGCCAGTCCACGCCCGTCTTGGTAGTCCTTTCCGTAGTAGGTTGTCATGGTGGGGTAAATGGTTGAATCCCACGTGCTTGCGAGGTTGTTGAGGACCGTGGAAGATAGCGTTCGGCCGCTTTGTACGATGAAGGCGACGGTGTTGGTGGTTTTGGCGACATAGGCAGAAATCGACCCGCCTGAAATGGGCACGGTCAAGGTGTCGCCGACGGAGTGAGGCGTACAAGCACGTCCACTTGAACGGGCCATGGAAGGTTCGACCACCATGTCATCAACACCGGGGCGGCCAGCGTCAACCCATGCTTGTCGCATGAATTGCGTGGCCGAAACCACGGGTTCATCTTCGTGAATAAACAAGTACTCACTTCCATCACCGGGATTGAATTCTTCGAGATCTCCGATGATGGTTCCTCCGGCGTTGTAGGTCGGCGTGGATGAAGATTCCTCTCCACCTTCAGCCGCGACGGAGAGCAACAACGGCGCCGTGCTCGAGAGGAGCATGAGGAGCATGAACGCAATGGCTGGACTGGAGCGTCGTTCCGACATAAAAAACACCAAGAAGAATCGTAAGACTGATTCCCAATTCTACCAGAAGAAAGGAGGTATTTAAGAGTCCGTGGTTGAGGCATCATCATGGAACAGGGGATTGTAACTCGAAAGGCACCCCGTTCAGCCCTCTATGCCTGCATAACAATGATGTTGGTGGCGACGATGGCCCAGGGGTCTTTGACGACCAACGCACCCTACCATCAGGTCGACCGCTGCGCGTTGGTCGATGACCTGCAATTCGACGGACAAGCAGCCAATGCTTCGGTTCAATGGCAAGTGGACCTCGGGCCACGCCTTCCGGGCAGCAATGTCTCCAAGGCCTTTCGACAAACCATCACCGACCATTTGACAACGCTTGGCTACGAGGTAACCCAACAGGAGCACCAGCGCTATGACATGAATTTGACCAATGTATTTGCAACCTGGACGCCCAACGGAACCTCCACGGGCACCCTCGTGTTGTCCGCTCATTATGACTCAAGAAACATGGCCGACCAAGATGATAACGAGAACAACCGTACACTCCCGGTCCCCGGCGCTAACGATGCCGCCAGTGGCGTTGCCGTCCTGCTTGAACTCGCCAACCACATTCCTTCAATGGGCTTGGACCACGAGGTCGTCTTGTTCTTCAACGATGCAGAAGATCAAGACCAACAATACACCCTGGGTGCCGAAGCATGGGCCGAAAATTTGACCCAAAGTGAAATCGCCTCAACCCACGCGTTTGTGTTGTTGGATATGGTGGGCGATGCAGACCTTCAACTTCACAATGTCCTCCCCGGTAATGAAACGCTGAAATCTCGAGTGGTAGAATTGGGAACCGACCTCGGCCTCGTGAACGGCACCGTTGACTGCCGTGGAGGGGCCGGCCTTGATGTGGTTCAATACGATACACTCGTCGGCGTTCTGGACGACCACGTCCATGCTGATGCCCTCGGCATCCCGAGCATCGACATCATGGACACCTCGTACGGCGAACCGAAACCCTACACCTTCGGAAGCTATTGGCACACCATGGAAGATACACCCGACAAGGTCAGCGCTGAATCCTTGGGCGCTGTTGGGAGGTTGGTTGAATTGGGATTGCGAACCCAAGCCTTTGTTAATCTTGGAGAGGAAAATGAAAGCGGTGATGACCATCCATCACACGCAGGTTCAGGTGCAGATGTTGAAGATGAGGTTTCAACGGGTTCGAAGACGCTTGCATCGCTTGCCGCCGTCGGTTTATTCTCCATCATTGGGTGCATTCTCCTGGTCGAATGGAAGGGGAAGCCCTGATGCAGGTACGCGGTGCACAAGCAAAGAGGTATTATCCGCGCACGCATTGGCCGTAACAGGAGGGCCACCATGGACAGCGACCGTGAACAACGTATGGAAGCCCTCCGTGCAAGGGTGAAGGCAAAAAAAGAAGCCTCCCTAGCCGGCGAACCAGAGGAGGAACTGGTGGTTAGCACGGCAGAAATTGAGGCCGTCACCACGGAGGCAGAGGACGATTGGTACGCCATGATCGACCGAGATGCTGACCGGTGGAGAAACCTCGCTGCAGCGCTCATCTTCATCGGGAGTCTTCTCGGGATGATCAGTGGTGCTTTGATTCTTCAAGGCAATCCAGCGGAACTGCTCAACACCTCGTTTTTCGCAGAAAGCGACACGGTTGACATCTCCGGCACAGCCTTGGAAGATGTGGATGGAAACGGGGTCGAAAACGTGTCTGTAGAACTCTTGGATGCGACATCCAAAGCGGTCCTTCAGACAACCAGTACCGATGCTTTCGGCTATTTTTTGATGAGCAACGTGCAACAGGAAGTCCATGTCATCGTTTTCTCGAAAGAAGGCTACACGACCGTTGAACGGACGTTTGTACCCGATAACGTCGGCCTTGACCCTGTGACGATGAAGCCCGGAAACGGCACGAGGCAAGAAAACGACCAACAATCCACCTCGGGTTGGACCTTGGATAACGCCGTTGGCCTCTCGACCGCCATTGGTTTGTTGACCATGGGTACGGCGCTGCTCGGCGTTCAAGCCGCTGCAGAAATCAGGAGAGGAAAGCACTACCGACGTAGTCAATACCTCGCAGCAGGTGCCCTCTTTAGTCGTGGCCTCATCATTGTAGGACCTGCCTTAATCCTGTTTGGAATGATTGTCAACCTCTTTGCAAAAGAGGACTTTGAAGACCAGCGAGAGGACTGAGCATGTACCTGATCTCAGTCGAGGGTGGCGACGGGTCAGGAAAAGGCGAAGCCGCAAGAATTCTCGGTGAGCTGTTGAGTGAATTCCCGTTCCCAGAGGTCATGATGACCCACGAGCCACGGCGCCACAGCGAGTTGGGAAAGTTGGCCTTGCAATCGGTTAAACTTGGCAACAAAACACCGCTCGAGGAGGCTGGTCTCTTCGCCGCTGATCGGCTCGACCATTCCCACACCTTCATCCGCCCTTACCTCACCAAAGGGGCGGTCGTGATTTCGGACAGAAACATCCACTCCTCGCTCATTTACCAGGGTGTCGTGGGCGATTTGGGACTTGAAAAAGTGGCGAGCATGAACGCTGCAGCGATGATTCCAGATTTGGTCTTCTGGATCGATTGCGACCCAAAAAAAGCCATGAAACGCATCAAGTCAGGCACGCTGAGGATGACCAGTCAAAAGCAGGAATATTTTGAAACACAGGAGATTCAAACCACCATACGCCAAGGATTCCACGACCTGTTCGGGCCATCGGGCGTAGTTCCAGCGCCGTTCAACCAGTGCTGCATCGTTGGCCCCATCATGAACGAGGGGGGACTGGACGAACTGAAAACAAAATTGAGAACCGAACTTCGCCGATTCTTCAACAAAAAACCGCTCCCCTTGAACGTAGACAGGGACGAAGTGGACCGAAATTTACTGAACGCCCTCGTACGGGATGTGAAGAAACAGCGTCGACTTCCAGGGGCCCCCCAAGAAAAGACCGCCATCCATATTGGCTGGTTGGGAGGAAAGTCTCCGGCTCACTGGATGCTGGAGGCCGAAGAAAATTGGCCGGTTGAATCAGCTCAGGAACACGACGTCCCCGCATCGCCTCTCGCTCATTCATGCTGGTCCATTCTTGGAACATTATCGCTCATGGTTGGTTCCAGCGAGGTCCCTCGCCTTCACGCTGCCCTGGGGCCCGTTCGAATGGTCACCCAACGCCACACACAACGACTCATCAAATGGATGCTGGTAGAACATTGGGTTCACAAGCAACAAAACCACACACCGTTCAGCGATGCTCAACTCTTCAAACTCCGAGAAGAACGCCTCGGTTTCGCCCGGCTCACCCTTGCCATGTGGCCACTTCGAACCCAACTTGCCTCATGGCGTCGAGCCAATCAGGACAAAGCATGGACATTGGCCCTCGATGACCTCTTCCATGTTGAAGAGGGACGCGAACTTTCCACGCACCTGAAGAAGGCCGTCCACGACATCAATCAGAGACTTGCCATCCTGACAAGTGGACACGAGGGGTGCCCGTTGCCAACAACGGCGCAAGAACTTCGTGCTTGGTGGTCGCTTGAGCCACCGAATCACTCGGATTCTTGATCGGCGTTTCGGACCAGTGTGAACGAAGCATTTCCCGGCAGGAGTACTTGTCCTGCGCCATGGAATGCTTCTGCACGAGCGGAAAACATTGAGCACATCAAAATCCCCAAGCCCAATCCAAAGGGAATGCCGGTCAGGACGCGCTTGATGTTGGTGGATTCATACGGCGTCAACAGTTGAAGGAAGCCATCAGCGATGAGCGGGAGGCAAAGCAGCATGCCGCAAGCCAACCAGAGCAACGTGCGTTGATTCTTCGCATAAACAGTGTGAAGCATCTGTTCGGGCAATAAGGAAAGGCAGGTGTCCCTGACCGTCCACCGATTCCAACCTCGTCTGGTAAAGACAGCACCGCCCAAAAATAGCCCGAAGAAAATCCCGACATCGCGGGTACATACTGGAAGTTGGTTGTTGTTTACTTCCCACGAACGCTCGTGTTTTTGATGGCAGTTGACATCACCAAATGCGTAAATGAAAGCGGCATATGGGTTCACATCCGTCCACGAAAAAGACTCGTGCGTGTGGTTGCCCTCTCCCTCGTGCTCGTGAGGCATTTGGTTTTGATTTCCAGTAGAACCAAAGCCGTCCTCATCGTAAAAATCGACGGCGTTTGCTCGACCCTCTATCGGACCAACCGTGCCCGCTTCGAGGGTGAAGGGGGCAAGAAAAAAAGAAACCAGAAAAAAGGCGGAAACTCCCAGAACCCAATTCCCAACCTTTCTTTCTTTGCCACGGTCCTCGAGTCCGTTGCGCTCCATATTACGAACACCACTCCAAACCCTTTGATTCTTTTTGCGACCAAGCAAGCCTTCAATTCCCCCTTCCCT
The DNA here is from genome assembly GCA_030741355.1 of Candidatus Poseidonia sp. Taxonomy (GTDB): domain Archaea; phylum Thermoplasmatota; class Poseidoniia; order Poseidoniales; family Poseidoniaceae; genus Poseidonia. The sequence goes on from JASLVM010000004.1 coordinate 29,841, forward strand.
TTGAATCGGCTACATGGCCGAGGATGAACGACCCCGCATCGGCCTCAAAACCGGCCTCCAAGCCGGTGCATTCATCGGGTTGTTTCTCGGGTTTTCTCTCGCTGTTGTTTCGGCCCTGACGCAACCAGAAGCCCTCGTTCAATTGGTGCAATTGATGTGCATCACCCCGATCGCCTGCGCCATCTTTTTGGGACCGTTTCTTGGATGGCGACGTGCCCCGCAGGTGTCCAATGAAGACCCGATTGACACCCTCCGAGAGTTGTTGAAACCCTTCAACGAAGGCCAGGGAAAATGGAGGGTTCTGAGCCACGTGAGAAGCGATGGTCGAACGGTTCGCATCGACCTCCACAATTCCACCCAGCCGCTGACGATCGTCGCCGCCACCTTGGACCTGACCGAGCAACACCCGATTCGATACATCGTTGGACGTGGCGAATCGAGGAGCAGGGATCCCAAACTTCGGCAAAGCGTCCTGACCTACATTGAGCAGCATGTACCACTCAACCGTCGTCGACGAACGTCCTCGTCCGTCGAGGTCCTCCCTCCTTCTATCATCGAACACATGGAAGCCACTCACCGCATGCACCGTCGCCTGTTCTATCTCTTGCCCATCATCCTGTTCTTTGCCTGGCTCGAAATGCGATGAGCCAACGCAACAGGCTATGAGGGAGGGGGGAATCCCCACAGCATGGCGAACGACATCGGGCGAGCCATGGCCCGGCTCAAGCATCGTGATATCCGCACCCGTCGGCGTGCGGTTCGCACTTTGTTTGAACACGATGACCCTAATGTGTTGGAGGCCTTCAAGCCCCTGCTCGATGACGAGGACGGGTGGTTTGTTTCCAAAGCCCTCGATGCTTACCGTCAATGGGCCGCTCATGCCGGCCCGGGTGCCGTGGCCACCTTGCTTGAACATCGCTCATTGGAGGTCCGCAGAGCTGGTGCAAACCTCCTCCCTTCCTTGGGCGAATCTGCCAAAGCCCCCGCCCTCTCAGCCTTGGAAGACGATGATGGTGTGGTGCAGAAAAAAGCAGCCCGTGCACTCCTTGTGTTTGATGAGGAAGAGATTGCTAATCGATTATCTGAGCATCCAAATGACGCCGTGCGTCTTCTCGGGATGAAACACCCCTCCGTATCCCACACGCATCTCAAAACGGCCCTCAACGACCGCAGTGATGGCGTTCGTTCAGCCGCTTTGGAATCGGTTCTGCAACACGGTATTGAAGTGGAGATTGAATCCCTCATCCCGTTTCTTCAAGCCAATCTCCAAACCGTCAAGATTCTGGCTTGGGTTGGTCAACATGCTCCCGAACGCTTGACTGAATTCACACCTCATCTCCATCGCCAACACCTCAAATCTCTCAGCGACCACCTGCGAGAAAACGCAAAAGACAGCGAGGATGCTTTTCTTTCCAGCCTCTTGAATTCAGGCATGCTCGAACCGGTCGCCCGTTGGGTGCTTCGACAAGGTGCGTCTGAGGACGAACTCCGGTGGCAACTCATCAACGATGACCGCTTGGATATCATTGAACGCTCGAAACTCCTTGAGCGCTTGATTGGACGGGCACACGAACCGAGCATCATCGAGAAGGCAGCGGCCCTGTTGGCTTCCACGGATGAAGAACTCCTGAAGGTGGCGTGCGAGAACCTATCAACCGCCGCATCCGAAGTTTCATCATGAGCGAGCAAGCGTCAGGACTCTGCTTCACGGCCGACGCCACACAAGGGGCACAACACCACCTACGTGCCGGTTTACGCATCGAGGGGCCGTTCACCTCAACTCGACTCGTGTTTCGCTTTCCACGTTGGGTTCCGGGCTCCTACTTTCTTCGGGAACCCATCCAACACATGTTTAATTTCACTGCGGTCGACCAAAACGACCGAGAATTGAACTGGAAACGAGTTGGCGTCGACGGCCTATCGGTCACGCTGAGAAAAGGCAGCACCGCCGTTTCCATCGAGTACATGCTGTTGGCCAAGGAATTGTCGGTTCGCTCCAACCACCTCGACACCACCCACCTTCATCTGATGCCTCCGTTCACCTGGTTTTGGCCCGAGCGAGGTGTTGACCCTGCCCGCTTGAACATGCTTCACAGCGTTGAACTCACCGCCCCAAGCGCATGGAGCCCTGCAACCCAACTCACGCTGGTTGACCAATCCACATCGGGGCCCAACGGTCGTTGGTCATTCACGGCCCAGGGCAGAGATCTGCTGTTGGACAGCATCATGGAAGTCAACCCGAACAAAGCCATCACCCACGACATTGATGGAAGGGTACACCACTTCAAGTGGTGGGACAGCGGAGGCCACCAACCCAACGCTGAACGGCTCCAAACCTTCGTTGATGATATGGAAAAGATCGCCAAAGAACACCACGCACTTTTCGGAGTACCGGATTGGCCGGATTACACCACGGTGTTACACCTCACGGACACCGGCCGTGGTGGCTTGGAGCACATGAACTCGCAGACGTCAATGATGCCGAGAGCGTGCTTGTTTCCCGACCATGAGGACGAGTACAGGGACCTTGTCAGCCTCTTCTCCCACGAATATCTCCACCAGTGGAACGTCAAACGATTGCGCCCAAAGTGCTTCCTGGATTACGACCTCCAAAGCGAGGTACACACCGACCTCTTGTGGTGGTTTGAAGGCGGCACTTCGTGGTTGGGCGACATGATCTGCGTGCGTTCAGGTGCTTGGTCTGAAAAGGACTGGAGGCTTGATTTCGAACGAAAAATGAAGCGACACACCAATAGCAACGGCATGCACCGTGAATCGCTGGCTGAATCGAGTCATGATGCGTGGATACACCTCTATAGAAGCGGCCCTTACACGAGAGAGAGTCAAATATCCTACTACCTCGAGGGCGAGTTGGCGATGATGTGCCTTGACGTTGAACTACGTCGCCGCAACGACAACACCTTCGGCGCTTGCGACCTCATGGCGGAACTCGTCCGTCGGTTTTCCATCGACGCTGAGGAAGCCGAGGACCCCGGCGTGGACTACAACGACATTCGTGAAACGCTGAAAGCATCGCCTGGCGGAGCCTCCATGGGCCCGTATCTGGACCGCCTCGTCCGCCAACGCAACCTTCCAAACATACAACGCGCCCTGTCGTCCTTCCGTCTGAAATTGGTGCCTCACACCAGCGACAAGGAAGGGAAAGCCTGGCTGGGCGTGAACCTCCGCGAAACGGCTGGTCGCGTGCTCATCAGCACCTATCACGCTGGCTCTCCCCTTCGAGAATGCACGCAGGTTGGCGATGAACTCGTTGCCGTTGACGGCGTCCGAATCAAATCCTCTGCCCACTTGAAAAAACTCATCTCGGGTCGAACCGGCGACACCATCGAGCTTGAGGTTGTCCACGAAGGCATCGTTTCAAGCGTGACCGTCACCCTTCCCCCATCCCCACAACACGGAGTGACCCTCAGTGGAAAGGGCAATGCACGCTGGAAGGCGTGGATTACAACGCGTCAGACGAACTGAAGTCCGCAAAGGACTCGAGCGTGGCCAAGGGAACAAAAATTGGAGGCGAGTGATCTGAGAGCGTGTGTCGACTCGTTTTTGGTGGGAAACATTCACCCGAAAGCGCCATTTCGAGGACTTCGGTTTTGGTCAATGAATCTCGGCCACATCCAGGCCAAACGCTCACGTTGATACGCTCATCGTTGAGGTAATCAACGCAGAGTGCAGGCACTTGTTTGAGATTGAGCATGACAGCGATGGAATGGCGATGATGGCCGTCAAGAATGGTTCCTGTTTGCTTGTCCACCAACAAAGGCTTGGTGTAACCGCCCCAACGCTTGGTCATCTCGAGCAATTTGTCTCGATTTTTCTCCTTGATTTCCTCGTGAGGCTTCAACCATGCCAAAGGAACAAGGGTGACGTCTTCTTCATTCCACGACATTGCCCTTCGGAACCGCCCTCGTCACATAATGCTTTTTCATGGTCAGTCAAACAGAGCGAAAAGAGGGGAGGTATGGTGGAAGGTCCGACACTGACCCGTGGTCTCTCTGCCGACCTTGATGGCGAACCTTGTCCACCACAACTGATTCGCTGGCTTGCAACGCTTGACAATGACCTCCTTTCCCTGCTCGAGACCATCGCCGAGGAAGGCGAAGGGGCATGGCTCGTTGGTGGCTGTGTTCGCGATGCTTGGCTGGGAGCGCCATCGACCGATATTGACCTCTGCACCACCTGCACCCCCGACCGTTTGTTGACTCTTTTTGGCGAACGGGCCATCCCTACAGGCGTGGACTTTGGCACGGTGACGATCAAAGGGCAAAACGGCCATTATGAAGTCACCACACTGCGTACAGAATCGCTCTACAGGGACGGGAGGAGGCCCGATCAGGTTGAGTGGGGTACCTCGCTCAGGGAAGATTTGAGTCGACGCGATTTCACCTTCAACAGCATGGCGGTTGATGTCGCACGTCAATTGCTGTACGACCCTTACAACGGGATAAGCGACCTCCATACGAGAACCGTACGCGCCGTGGGCGATGCTGTTCTTCGATGCGAGGAAGACGCCCTTCGTATTCTGCGTGCATATCGCTTCATGCGGCGGGACGACGGCCCCCTGTGGACCATGGAGCCGATGTTGCATGCGGCCATCATCAGACACCGTAACCGCTTGAACATGGTGGCCGTTGAACGACGTTGGATGGAGCTGAGAAAGATGCTCAACGCCTCTCGGCCCGGCGAAGTTCTTCAGCGGATGCAAGACGATGGCGTCCTGCGGTTTGTTTTCACAGATTTGGCCGTGCTCAACCCAACGCTCTTCCATCTTCTTGACCAACCGGCCCTTGATTCGCTGTCGCTGGCCCAACGGCTAGCGCTCTTGATGTGCGAACACGAAACAAAAAACGCTGTTTCACAATTGAACGCCTTACGAACATCCAGAGAACTGCAACGTTCGACCGCTTCATTCCATGAACAACTCGGGTATTTGCCGGAGCCAAGAAAAGGCGCCCTTCGTGTGTTCAATCATGTGTTAGGGAGCGCAGCAAAACACCATCTTGATGTTCATCGAGCCATGACCGAACACAGCATCAACCTCCATACCGGTCTTCGCACATCCCTGGATGAGGTCGAAGAGCTGACCATGTTATGGAAGGAGATCGAACCTCCAACGGAGCCTCAAGCATGCTTGGTCGATGGGCACTGGTTGATGGCGAGAACCGGTACCGTTCAGGGCATGCGCTTGGGTCGCTTGAAGCAGTGGTTACACCGAATTCAAATCGAAGAGAACCTGAAAACCCTCGCTGATATGGAGGCTGCTCTAAGTAGACTTCCCTATGAACACGGCGAAGTTGATTCTTGGCCGAGACCTGCATTTCCCTGAAAATCCGGCATCAATTTGATGGGGGAAAGCGTATTGGTTGAAACATGGCGACCATTGAATTGCCCGAAAAAGCCATTTTTGAACAACGAGTCCAATCGATTTCAAATCGTATCAACGGGATCACAAAAAGCAACACGATGGCGGGTTTACTCAACTCCAATTTCAAGAAATGGCTTTCCAATTCAGCCATGTCGCCGGTCGCCCTCACCGAGGAACTTGACACCAACAACGACATGCGTATCTCTGGTGATGAATTCGCCTCTCTGCTTGGAAAAATGACCGGTGAGCGACCCCCCGAATGGGTGGTTGAAATCGTGTTTTCTTTTGTCGAAGCCAACCCGAAGGACGGCATCCCCATCGATGATTGGATGGCGTTTCTCGCAGCAAGTGGATTGGACATCCCCGATGAATTGTTTGAGGAGAAAATCGTAATTTCCGGTAGCATTGCGATTCTCGAGGAGAACATTGTGGCCGGTGAAACTTTCTCCGTCACGGTTTCCTTCAACCATGATGTCGTGGCCTACGAGTTTGCGGTCGTGGACCAAAACTCAGGCCAATCCTTGGACAACATGCTGACCCCTAACGCGGATATGGATCGTCCTGATTTTGATGAATTTACGCTAGAAATCGACGAACCTGGTTCCTATCTTGCTGAATTGAAGCACCTTGGCACTCGTTTGGACGCCCAAACCTTCGTGGTGGCGGCCAAGCCAACCCCTGAAGGCATGGCGCAGGATGCGCCGGAAGAAGTGGAGAAAGAAGAGCACCAAGTTCACGTTGAAATTGATGCCGAGGAAGGGTTTGATGGCTTCATTGCCATGGTAGAAACAGCCAAACTTCGCAGCGATGCTCAGGCCATGATCGCCAAGGCACCCGCTTACATCGTCCACAGCAACATCAACGCCATCTCACGAACCTTGTTGGGTGAAGGCGAGTACAGGAATGGATACACAGCCCATTGCACCAACGATGGCGGAGCACAGTTCAGGGTGATGCTGAAACCCACCGATGTTTTGCCTACCGTTGGGGAACGCTTTGAGAAAAACGTGGCGTTGCACAACTGGGATGTCGCTCTGAAGCAACTGATTTGCCGTGAACTCTGAGCGGGTTCACTTCAAGGCACGGGCAATGACGATGCGTTGGACCTCTTGCGTCCCTTCGTAGATTTGCGTGATTTTTGCATCTCGGAAAAAGCGCTCGACGGGGAATTCCTTGGTGTAGCCGTAACCGCCCAAGACTTGAATGGCCCGTTCTGACACCCACATGGCGGTGTCTCCGGCAAACAACTTCGCCATGCTTGCTTCCTTGGAATGGCGAGGACCGTCGGCATGGTAGTGTTGCTCCTTGGTCCAAGCCGCTTTGTAGACGAGAAGACGTGCAGCTTCGATTTGCGTGGCCATGTCCGCAAGATAGGCCATGATCATTTGGTGGTAAGCGATCGGTTTGCCGAAGGCCTCTCGCTCATGGGCGTATTGCAAGGCGGACTCGTACGCACCCTGAGCGATGCCGAGGGCTTGGGCTGCGATACCGATTCGGCTGTTGTCGAGCGCATTCATGGCGATGGGGAAGCCGTTGCCAACGCCCTTGATGACGTTTTCAACGGGCACTTTGCAATCGTTGAGCACAAGGGTACAGGTATCGGAGGATCGGATGCCGAGTTTGTCTTCCTTCTTTCCAACAGAGTATCCTTCGTAGTCAGCATCAACGATGAAGGCCGTGGTGCCACCGTGCTTTTTCACACCGTAATCGGGATGGTCAACGTCTTTGGCAAACAACACCAGGAGTTGAGCCTGAGCCCCGTTGGTCACCCACATCTTTTCACCGTTCAGGAGGTAATGTGTTCCGTCTTCGGAAAGTTTGGCTTTGCACGACATAGCTGCTGCATCGGTCCCTGCGCCTGCTTCGGAAAGTGAGTATGCGCCCACTTCGCCTGCTGCGAGGCGGGGAAGGAAAGTTTTCTTTTGATATTCATCACCGTGAAGAGCGATGGTCATGGAACATAGGCCGACGTGGACGCAGTACATGACGGCAAAGGAAGGATCCACCCGAGCCAACTCCTCGATGATGATGGCTTCAGATACATCATCAATCGGAGATCCGCCGTAATCTTCCGGGATTGTGATTCCGTGCAGCCCGTATTCAAGGAAGGCTTGCCACTCTTCGGATGGAGGGATTTGGTTTTGGTCTCGGTGCTCAACCGTTGGAGCCAGCACCGTCTCAGCGAAGTCCCTTACCAGTTCACGAATCATTTGTTGCTCGTCGCTTTCGCCGAAGTTCATGCCCTCACCAATCCTCCCAACATGAGGACTTTCTTAACCCGTTTGATTGGTAAAAATTACATTTTTTCCCTCAGTCTTCATATACCACCTGTGGAAGCCGCGTCTTGAGGCAGATAACATGGATGACGACATCATTGAATTTGTGATTGCTCAAGACAGGAAATATTCGATGGACCACCTTTGGTTCCAGCAAAAAGACCAGAAACTCATGATCGGCGTGAGCGAGTTCATGCGTGTCGAAATCGGCGATGTGCTCCGAGTTATCCTGCCGCAAGCCGAGACCGAGGTCGACGAAGGAGGCAGCCTTTTCTCACTCTGGACTGCTGAAGAAAAAGTCTCGTTGACCTCTCCTTTCTCCGGCGTCATTTCCGACGTGAACGGAGAAGTTGAGATCAACCCCGATTTGGTCAACGATTCCGCCTACAACGACGGGTGGATCATTCTGCTGGAACCTCACGAATTGCAAGTCAATCCCGATGACAAGCAATTCTTGGAGAACCTCATGGAACACGACGAGTACGTCGAGTACCTGGCGGAACTCTGAGACCGCCATCCCGCATTGGACCTTGAGCGAAGGATGATGAACTCAAACCTCAAGCCTCCATCATGACCGACGCCATGGACCAACTCAAGGCCAGTTTACAATCCGCTCCGGTCATTTGGAAAGGAGACTATCCCTACTTCATCCATCCCGTGACTGACGGCGTTCCACGCATGGACCCCGGCGTCCTTCAAGCCATCACCGAACTGGTCACGGACCGAGTCGACTGGAGCAACGTGGATTTGCTCCTCGGCATTGAGGCCATGGGGCTGCCCCTCACCGCTCCATTGAGCGTGTCCACGGGAATTCCTTTGGTCATCGCACGCAAGCGCTCCTACGGTTTGGAAGGAGAAATCGAAATTGACCAATCAACCGGTTATTCGAAGGGCGCCATGTACCTCAACGACCTGCGAGAAGGCGAGCGTATCGCCATCGTTGACGATGTCCTCTCGACAGGTGGTACGCTTGAAGCCGTCATCGAAGGGGTTCGACGAGCAAAGGCGGATGTCACCGATGTCATTGCCGTCATCGAAAAGGGCGAAGGCCTCAACCGCCTGCAGGAACTTTACCCCGAGATACGAATCCAATCCCTCGTCCGACTGGTCATGGACGGCGATACCATCGTCCTCTTGGATGATTGAACAACCCCTGAACGAATGGGTGGCTTCATGAGGGAGAGGCCACGCCCTTACGCTGAGGGGAAGCATGGACCTTGACCGCCACGACTTTGAATTGGACGAGTTAATGGAGCGAATCCGCTCCAACGACAATCGTTTGATTGCGCTTCAAGTTCCTGAGGGACTCAAGATGCAAGCGCTTGAAATGATGGACACCATTGAAACCGAAACCAGCGCCCAAGTTGTCCTTGCAGCGGACCCTTGCTACGGCGCCTGCGACCTTGTCCACGATAAAATGCAGTTGATGGGCGTTGAATTGGTGGCTCACATGGGTCATTCTCAAATGAACATCGATTCCGGCATGCCCACCCAATTCATCAACGTCACTTATGATGGCGACCCGGAACTCAAACCTGTGCTTCCTTGGCTTGAACAGCACCGGGCAATGGCACAGCAACGCTTGGACCAACAAGGTGAAGCCACAAAGTTGTCCGAAGAAGAGGCACAAGAGAAGTTCATGGATGCGGTGGGCCGCATGGCACCGTTGACCGACACGAAACTCGGTCTTGTCGGTTCCATTCAACACCTTCATCTCCTTCCAGACTTCCACGACCGCCTCGAACAAGCAGGCTTTGATGTGACCGTGCCCGTTGGTGGAGCTCGACTCTCCTTCCCGGGCCAGGTACTCGGATGCAATTACTCAGGCGACGACCCTTCCATTGGCCACTACCTCTTCCTTGGGAGTGGTGATTTCCACCCCATCGGTTTGGTCCTGCACACCGGCAAGCCCCTTGCCATGCTGGATCCTTACACTGGCGAAGCAGAAGAGATGTCCTTACAGCGCATTGAACGCATCCTCCGTCAGCGTTTTGGCCTCATCATGAGCGTTCAAGACGCCAACTCCTTTGGTATCCTCATCGGCGAAAAACCCGGACAAATGCGACGTACGCTCGCCCTCCGCATGAAGCGCATGCTGGCCAAGCACGGGAAGAAGGGTTACTTGCTGGCTCTCGAACATGTCGGACCCGAACTCATTGACTTCTATCCCGTTGATGCCTTTGTCAACACCGCTTGCCCTCGTATCGCCATCGATGACGCCGTCAAGTACCGCAAGCCGCTCATCACCCCGTTTGAGCTTGAAGTCGCTCTGGGCGAAAAGAAATGGGAAACCGGATACCAATTCGATGAGATTCCCTGAACCGACCCCTTTCGACTCCAAGAAGCGGGTTTGGAACCTCGGTTTGAGACCACATCTTTTAGAACGGTTGACATCAGCATTCCCTTGATATGGCAGACTATCTTGACCGAATCGGCGCTGGGCTCATCATCGCCCACCCAGAGCGGTTGGATTTTGACTTCGTCCCTGAGGAACTGGTGGGAAGAGAGGAGATTCAGCGTGAATTGGCCTCTAAATTTTCCAACGTAGCGACCCCAGAGGGCGCCGCTAGAGCCGTCATCACCGGACCCGTTGGAAGTGGCAAAACGGTGCTCGCCAAGACCTTCTGCCGAGACCTTCAACGCCATCTCTCCGGAAAACGAGAGCTCAAGGTGGCTCACATCAATTGTCGAAACGCTTCGACCAGCATGCGAGTAGCACAACGCATCCTGCACCAGTTTGACCCGGGACATCCGGACCGAGGACTTTCTCTTGGCGAAATGCTCCTCAGTCTGCGAAAAATGCTCCGTCGAACATCCACGCACCTGATCGTGGTGTTGGACGAGGTCGATCACATGCTGCGTCGTTCGGGCGACGAATTGCTGTATCAACTCCTCCGAATTGACGAAGACCAAGACGGTACCGGCACCTTGTCGTTGATGCTCATCAGCCAAGAGCAGGTCCTTGATGTGCTTGAGACAGCCGTGCTTTCGAAGTTTGGTCAATCCAATCATTTGCGCATTCAACCTTACACTGTTGATGGATTGGAAGCCATCGCTCGCCAACGGGCGGAATTGGCCCTGGTCCCAGGAACCTGGAGCGACGCCACCGTACGATTGCTGGCTGAGCGGGCGGCGGGCAGCGGCGATGCACGAAGAGTCATCGAATATCTCAGCAGCGCCGCAGAGCGTTGTGAGTTCCGACAAGACGGTCATACCGAGCAGGTCATCACGGTTGAAGACATTCACGCCATGAGCGATACGGTGGCCGTCGACACGCAAACACGGCTCGAAGTGGTGGACGACCTTCCGGCTCAAGGCATGCTGGTCTTGTTGGCCATGTGCCGACGACTTCGAACCGAGGAAAGCATGACCATGGGCGACGTCGAGCGTCTTTACGCCGTGGTGTGCGAGGAATACGACCAAAAACCAAAGAGCCACACAACGCTTTGGAAATACGCCAAACAAATCGAACGCGAGGGCGTCATCAGCACCCGCGTGGCCACTGTACCCGGCGGACGTGGCCGCACCACCCATCTGAGCATGCCGCACTTCCTCCCCGCAGACATCGCAAGCCGGCTTGAATTGCTCATACCGAAGCGACTTCGCCGGCGTTGAACCCGGCAAGCGAGACGATGGGGCTAAATACGGGTCTTGAGTCGGAGAAATCCCGAGAGGTGCTCCTATGGCAGAATTCATCGCAGTGGTCAACGATACAGACCCCAAGAACGGCGGAAAGTCGTACGCCCTGAAAATCACTGGAAACAACCACGCTCAAATGCTCGGAAAGCGCATTGGCGATGTGGTGGACGGTCTCTTCGTTGGCGAAGGCGACAAGACCCTCTCCGGCTACAAACTCGAAATCACGGGTGGCTCGGACAAAACCGGCACCCCCATGCGTCGAGATCTTGAAGGCGGCAACCGCCAATCGATCCTTGTGACTCAATCCACCGGATACAAGGGTGAAGTGGTTGTTCACAAGAAGAAAGGCGGCGACAAGAAGCGTTTCCGATACAAGCCTGATGGCCTTCGCAAGCGACGAAACTTCCGTGGAAACACGGTGACGCAAGACACCCGTCAAATCAATCTCCGAGTGGTTGAGTCTGGAAAGAAGCCGCTCGCCACCATCCTCGGCGCCGAGGGCGAGGAAGCATCGGAGTGAACCCGAGAGGGTAATCGCAGCACATGAGGAGGGGGAAGCATGGCACGAAAGCTTCCCGCTCAACCTGAAGTCAACATTGGCTTGGTCGGCCACGTCGACCACGGGAAGACCACCTTGACACAGGCGCTCTCTGGCGTTTGGACCGACACGCATTCCGAGGAACGAAAGCGAGGCATCTCCATCAAACTCGGCTACGCTGACACGGCCTTCTACAAGGACGACAACGGACGGTTCTATGCCACCGGGAAGCGACCTGATGGTGGTAAAGACGTGGAAAAAGAACTCGAGCGAGTTGTTTCCTTCGTCGATGCGCCAGGCCACGAGACGCTCATGGCCATCATGATCACCGGCGCATCCATCATGGACGGCGCCATGCTGATGGTCGCTGCCAACGAGACCTGTCCACAGCCCCAAACCCGTGAACACCTCATGGCTTTGGAGATTGCTGGCATCAAAAACATCGTCATCGTTCAGAACAAAATCGATCTCGTCTCAAAAGAGCGTGCGATGGAATCGCACGCTGAAATCAAAGCATTCCTAAAGGGCACCATTGCAGAGCAGGCCCCCATCATCCCGGTTTCAGCTCACCACGACGTCAACTTGGACGTGTTGATCGAAGCCATCGAAGCAACCATTCCAACACCTGACCGGTCCGAAGACAAGCGTTCCATCATGCACGTTGCTCGCTCCTTTGACATCAACCGGCCGGGCACCCGTCCCGCAAAATTGCGAGGAGGCGTTATCGGTGGAAGCATCGTTGAAGGTGAATTCTCCGAAGGCGACGAAATCGTCATTGGCCCAGGACGGAAAATAGAGAAGGGCAACAAAGCGACTTGGGAGCCCATCGAAGCCGTTGTCAGCACCATGCAAGGTGGCGGCCTCAACCTCGACACCATGCATGCTGGAGGCCTCTGCGGCATGGCCACGTTCCTCGACCCCTCCATCACAACCTCCGACAACCTTTCCGGCCAGGTCGTCGCTCGCAAGGGTGACCTTCCCGAAGTGCACAGCAAAGTTTCCATCAGCGTGAACCTCATGTCGCACATGGTGGCAGGAGACGGTCAAGCACCGGAAAAGATTCAGCCGCTTCGAAACAACGAGATGCTCATGCTCAACGTGGCCACGGCCACTTCTGTTGGAACCACGCGAAACGCCGAAAAAGGCCGCACTGACCTCGAATTGCGCCTGCCAATTTGTGCTGATAAAGGCCAACGAATCTCGCTCTCCCGCCGAATCGGCTCCCGCTGGCGCTTGATTGGCTACGGTACCATCGAGTGAGGGTCGCTGATGCAGCATGTGCTCATCGATGCTTGCGGTTGGGTCGCCTGCATGGATGCACAACTGAATGTCCAAGCCGAGATGGAAGCGCTTCTGGGACCTTGCACCTGGGTGTTGTTGCCCAGTGTTGAGCGAGAACTTCAGCGCCTCGCTAATGAACTTGGCAAAAAGAAACCTCTCCTTCTCGACCTGCTTCAAAGCAGATCGCAGTACCACGTGGTTGAAGAAAGCGGTCATGCCGATGATGACCTCTTTGCTTGCGCCCAACAAAATCAATGGGCAACCCTCACGGTGGACACCCAACTCAAGCGCCGACTTTACGAAGCAAATCTACGCGTTTTGGAAGTTCGTCAAAACAACCACATGCACTTGGTCGATGCTCTATAGAGCGATTATGGAAGCGTGAATAGAACGTCATCTCCGTGCCCGTCAAGCCATCCAATTTTCACACCTGCATCAATCCAAGCATGGGCATAGTTGATCGCTCCAAAGGCCCGAACAAGGTCCCCCGTGGTCAAGAAATGCTGGGCGTCTGAAGCATAATCATCTGCCATCCTCATCATCGTCGCCAGATGCATGCCCTCTGGGCTTTCAGCCTCCACCAGGGGCGTCGCCTTGGCTCTGGCCCGCCGAGTGATATCGAGGTACGACGCTACGCGTTCAACCGTAAGGGTTTGGAGACCTTCACTCATTCACCGCCCTCCTTCTGTCGCTTAAGGAGCCGGCGTGCGTCTTCTGCCCGACCGAGCGCCTCGTAGAGTTCAATGGCCAAGGACAACTTGCCCATATCCTCTGCTTCCTGAGCGCGGAGGAACATTTGACGGCGTTCCTCCCAATTACGAGCCATGGCCGCATCGGCCGCTGCTTTGTAGCGGCCCTCCCGTTCGGCATCAGCAAGGTGTGGTGCTGTCCATCGACGAACCAATCCGTCTCGAGTAGCGGTAGCCATGGCATCCGGCGTGCACAAGACGAGTAAATCACCCAGGTTCATGCCCTGTGTGAGCGGCGTTTCACCGTCCTCTTCGTTCGATTCTGTCATGGAAAGGAGATGCCCTTCAATCCCCAGCACCCACCATCCGTCTCCGGTTCGTACCGCACTCATCGGCTCAACGCTGTCGTATTCCAACCGGTTGAGGGCGTCCCACCCAAACGGATGCGGAATACCCTCCCAAAGACCTCCATCGCTGCTCTGCAGGAGTAAACGGCCATCTGCGAGGGAAGAGCACCAACTCCAAGGACGCTCTTCTAGCCTGCGTTTGCGATCCTCTCCCGTCAGTCGGCCACACCAGAGATGCCCTTCAGGGTCTTGCCAAAGAAGGTGTTCTCGGTCCAGCCATCCAATGAGTCGTCGGACCGGCCCGCTTTCCACGCGGCGAATACCTCGGCCGTGTTGTGAGAAGAGATGGATTTCGCCACGACGCCCTGCGAGGGCCCATCCGCCTCCGGGTCGTGGCCGGAGGTCACTAAATCCTCCAGGTGCACTGCGGCCCTCGTTCACCATCGAACCATCACCGGTGTTCATCAAAAAGAAACCATGAGCAGCGAGGATGCCCACCGTGCCTTGCGATGCACGGGCTGCATGGACTTTGAACGGAACATCAACAGCCCATCGCGACGAGCCATCTGCCTCGAGAAGTTCCAACCGCAAACCTGAGCTGACCAACAGGCCACCCTCAACGGCTGCGAGGGCGGCGATACGACCCTGTGCCTGCCATGACCATGCCACGTTCCATGTCATTGGACACCACCTCCCTCAAGGGCGCCCCAGGCAATCAATTGGGCCCGTGCTGCTTGAGTAAGCGAAAACTTGCGTGAGCGACCTACCTGTCGGACTTGGAGAATTCCATGTTTCAGTAATCGGTTGCTGATTTGTGAAAGCCTGGCTCTTTTGATGCGAAGGTGTTGAAGCATGGAGGAGTCAGAAGGAGAATAATCGCGCTCTTGAGCGATGGCGACCACGTAGCCCTCAGAAGGGTTCAGGGAACCAAGCACCAACGGATTGAGGCCGTGAATCTCTTTGGGCCCCTGACGCTCTTGAAAGCGCTCTTCAAAGAAAGCAACCAGAGCCTCGTGGGATGATGCATGAACGGACGGCTGCATCAAGGCCATCATGGCTTGAAGGGTATCAAGAACGGTGGCTTCCATCGCAGGAGCCTTGTATGAAACATCTTGAGCATCATCTGGCTCTTCAAATTCAACATGATGGTCATCGACGATGCCGCCCTCCACCATTCCGACTTCATCGTGGAGCATAACGGCGGATTCTTCTTCGGGAACAGGATCGGCAGGCGATGGAGAAAGTAAATCCCCATCCACCCAGTACTGATTGCCGTCAAAGGAGGCCACCAACTCATGTTGGCCTTCATCATCCTTGTTTTTTCGTTCCTCTGCACCTCGTACGGTGTCCTTACCACGTTGCGCAATCCCCCGAAACATTCCCGAGAGTTGGGTGGTGGATGAAGCAGCGACGGCGTCTGCATCGATGATTGGAGGATTGAACGGGCTTTCTTGGAGTGGGTCGTCTGAATTTTTTTCTTCGTCCAACCGGCCGATGTCCAAATCAAAATTGAAGTCAGGGAAGGGGACATCGGGTTCTTCAGGAGCCTCCTCGTGAGTCCTGAGCGCTGGCCGTTCCGTCCAAGGCATTGAAGCGTCGATAACATCGGAAAGCGGCTCATCTTGTGCTGGCAGCTCCTCCAAGGACTCCAGACCGGCATGGCCGAATCCTTGTTCTTCTGGCTGTTCTTGCTCCAACTTCGCACCTTCATCCATCAGTTGGTGAAGCGAATCAGGCTCATCTCTTGGGAAGATCTTCGCCGAGGTATCAACGTACTGTACGGGCAAGCCCTCCGGGTTTTGCATTCGTATACCGTCGACTGTATCCCTCAGAACGGTGATGACTTGGGAGGGGAAACCGTCGCAATCTTCGAGGATTTCGGCTGCATCATGCATCGAAAAATCACTGTCCATCACGCCCACGGAGGCCAAACGTTGCCGCACCAAGGAAAGAACATCATTTGCACTGAACGGCATCAAACGTTGGACTTCAAACCCTTCAATCACGGTTTGAGGAAGATGATGACGTTCTTTGACATCGCAAACCAAGACCAAGAGCGCATTCAGGCGCTCCAATGACGAATGGGCGTCTCGTAAAGCGACCTCCAACACAGAGAGGTCACTGGCTGGTACGTCGATGACGATCATGGGTAGCTTGTTTGGATGACTGTACATCTCGTTCACAAGACCGTTGACCAGTTCTGTTCGGTTTTTGGGTGGCTCTCCACCGATCATCTGCCGATAGCACATGCTCAGAAGGGCCGTGGCTGGTGCCTGGGCGGGCAGATGGTCAATGGTGGCTGAAGCGCCAGCATAGGGCATTAAACAGCGTGCAAGCGAGGTGCGACCCGATCCCAGAGGCCCGAGCAACATGACTTTACGAGCCGTGCCAAGTTGGAGATAGGTCTTCAGTCGAGTGAAGACTTCTGCCCTCCCGATGAGTTTTCCTGACTCTCCCGATTCAAGTGGACGGATAGAAAACGGATTCACATTCAAGGACGGTAAGCCGTAAGCATGCGTTTCTCGAACCATGGCCGTCAAACGATGTCCTGGTATATCATGTTTCAGCGGAACCGAGGCTTGGAGAGACATGTTACGAGGCGTTAACCCGTCAGCCGCACGGAAGATTTCAGTGGAATTAACGGCCAATTAACAGTAAATTAACGCGTTAACTGATGCGTTAATCCCGTTAACGCCCACCAACCAACGACACCCGCACAGCGATTGATTCAAGGAACGCAGCCCCCACCCTCCACACGGGAAGCACCATGCCGGTCGAGAACAGTCGGGTCAAAGGATTGTACAAATTGACCGTGGAGGAGCGCCGAAACCTTGTTGCAGATGCTGCAAATCTTACCGAGGAGCACCTTTCAGCCCTCTCTCAGCACGGAGAGTTGGATGAAACAGCCGCCGATCGAATGATTGAGAACGTGATTGGAACCATGTCCCTCCCCGTTGGCGTCGCAACCAACTTCGTCATCGACAAGAAGCACTACCTCATCCCGTTTTGCTTGGAAGAATCAAGCGTTGTGGCCGCTGCATCCAACATGGCCAAGCGTTGCCTCTCCAATGGAGGATTTACCACGCAAAACGATGATCCCATCATGATTGGACAGATTCAATTGCTCGACATCCAGGACATCGAGGGAGCCGAGCAAGCCATCCTTGCGGCCAAAGACGACCTGATGGCCTTCTGCAACGATGTCCCGTCGCGAATGATTTCGTTGGGAGGAGGTTGCAAGAACATCGAACTCAGGCAACTCTCCACCCCTCTTGGAACGATGCTCATTGCCCATTTGCTCGTTGATTGCAGGGACGCCATGGGAGCCAACGCCGTCAACACGATGGCAGAACGGGTCGCACCACGACTGGAGGCGTTGAGTGGGGGGCGAGCCCACCTCCGGATTCTTTCCAACCTCGCAGGCCACCGATTAGCACGGGTAAAAGCGACGTTTTCACCCGAAGAAATGTCCTCTGATGGAACGAAGGAAGACGGTTTAGCCGTCATCCAAGGCATCCTTGAAGCGCATGCTTTCGCCGTTGAGGACCCGTACCGGGCTGCAACACACAACAAGGGCATCATGAACGCCATCAGCAGCGTGGCGCTTGCCTGTGGCCAGGATTGGCGAGCCATTGAGGCGGGTTGCCACGCATGGACGACCATGGCAGATGGACGCTATACATCGATGTCAAGGTGGGAACGAGACGAAGATGGCAATCTCGTGGGCAGGATGGAACTCCCCATGGCCGTTGGCATTGTCGGAGGGGCCTCGAAGGTTCATCCTGCTGCCAAGGCTAACCTTGCCATCTTGGGCGTAGAGACTGCCCAGGAACTTGCCGGCATCATCCTCTGCGCCGGCCTCGCTCAGAACTTAGGCGCCCTTCGTGCGCTTTCAACCAAGGGCATCCAAGCAGGCCACATGAAACTTCACGCCAAGAACATGGCCGTGAGCGCTGGTGCGGTGGGCGAGGAAGTTGAAGTGCTTGCAGCACGCCTCCAGGCCCACGATGGACACCGAACGCAAAGCCTTGTTGAGACGTGGCTTGATGAGATGCGAAGAGATTGAACTCACTCTTCTTCTTGAACGGGAAGTGAAGATTGGACGGTTCCTGTTTCGTCGGCTTCTTCTCGGAGTATTTCTTTCCGGTCGCCCAACTCATCGAGCAGGCCACTGGATTGGACTTGCTCTCTGAACCACGCCTTGACCTTCTTTCGGTCGGTGTGAGGACAACCAAAGGCTTCAGAAAAACGTCGGGTCGTGGCCAGGCGTCGTGTATTCCCGTCTTTCCTCCGGTCGATCATACCGTGCTGGGCAAGTTCACGAACGTAATCGTAAGCCTTCTGACCCAGCAATTCAACCAGCCGTGATTGGGGCATGGGCTGGTGGTAAGCAATGAGGGCTGCAGCTTTGAGCAACTTGGGAGGCATGTCGGTCTTCGTCTCTCTCGGCAGGTGTTCTGCGATGCTTGGTTTCACCTCAAGGGCCCACCTATCGCCAACCTCTGCGAGTTGGAGTGCACCGCCTTTTCTCCGCTTCAACGTGGCCTGGAGCGACCCGAGACAATCCAACATTTCGTCTTCATCATAGCCCAAGACTTTGGAAAGTTCATCCACGGACATGGATTTCCCGGAACTGAACAGGGTGGCTTCAATCAAGGATTCCAACGGTAATTCAGCCATGTTCTCCCTCCTATTCCACCAACCAATCGTGTTCGTCAAGCATGTTTGCAGGAGAGGGGTTGACTTCCATCTCCTCCGATGAGTCGAGTTCCACCTTGGTCGCTTCCTTCGCAGCCTTAGCCTCCAATTTGGCTTGACGGCGAGCTGCACGTTCTTCAGCGACACGGGCCCGCTCGGCGATGGCTTCCATCCGGTGCTCTGAACCCGTGGTTTCACCGTCCAAGGCTTCGGCGTCTTCTGCCATCAACGACTCCACCGCCTCCAAGACATCTTCAAACACTGAAAGTTGGGGCCAAAGGTCTTCGATCATGATGTTCTCAACGGCTTCACCATCCTGAGAAATGCTGGCCATACGACGATGTGTCAAAAATAGCCCTGCGATGAACGACGCCACAAAGGCCTCGCTTTGTGGGTCTTCAAGCGCCTCACCAAAGGTGGCTTTGAGCACGGGTTTGAGTTTTGCAATGACGGCCACCAAAGGAACGGTTGCTGAACCGGCTTCGGCGCACGTTGACTTGAGGGCCATCCAGCAGCGCTCAATATCGCCTTCAAGATCTTCGTTGTGCATGCGGCCACCAACATTGTCGAGGTATTCGCTCAACTCACGTTCGTGCTCTTGTCGATTGATTTCCCGTTGTTTGAGGGCTTCGGCGTCGTCGGCTGCGTCCTTGAACGCAGAGAGTAATTCTGCCAAAGTGACCGGACGACCTTCGTCTCTTCGGACCCGCTCATCAAACAGCGATGACAACACATCATCGGCACCACCGTCCAAAACAGATTGGGTGAAGAAGAAGGCTTCGTCGTCGTATTCAGTTTCCCAACCAAAGCCGCCATCGTCCTCCCAAACCTCGTCTTCCACCGGTTGAATCTTGTCAAAGAGAACAGCTGATTGGTGATGCAGGACTTCCCAGGAAAGGCGAATAAGTCGCCCACAGGCTGGCAAATCGAGGTTTTCACCTTCCTTTACGCGCTGTGCGAAGACGTTCAAGAAGGCAGAAAGGTCAACGTCCCAAGGATTGAATTCCTCTTCTCGAACCAAAGAGAGAACCAACGCCACCGAACGGTCAAAGGGGTCGTGAAGACTCTGGTGTTCTGCCTCTTCCGTGGCAGCGATGGCAGCAATCCGCTGTCCAAACTCAACGGCATCCTCTCGCTCCTCGCCTTGACCGAGGAGTTGGTCGATGACTTCCTGCTGGAGGAACCATCGATCGAGCATGCTCTGTTGTTCTGCCATCAATTCACCTCACTGTTCATCTGTTTCGACCGTTGTTTCCGGAACTTCGACGGCGTTTGCATCCTGTCCGTTCTCTTCTTCAGCAATTTTTGAGGCCACTTCGGCTCGCTCGTTGATGTCTTCCGTCAATTCCTGAGTGCGCTCCATCAAGCCACCCAACGGAGCCTCCGCAGTTGCGTCCTCATGCATGTGTGATAGCAAACCACCCAAACTTTTGGGAACTGAAAGCGGGTCAGGAACCGTCGGCATGTCTTCGGCCGCAGCAACAGCGTCCATGATGCGAGATTCATTCTTGGCAGCATCCTTCTGGGCCTCCTTGAGAGCCGCTTCACCCAAGGCGATGGCACGCTCTCTGTCAAAGTCAAGAATACGACGACTGCAACCGTCGCCACCGTGAGTGATTCCAATGTGGTGGTCGGCGAGTTTGAGGGAAACCTTGCGAAGCGTGACCATGATGAATTGGGCTCGCTTGCTACGCTTTCGACACATCTTGGCGATACGCTCAGCGTTGTAGGCGTCCAAGTTTTGGTCAACCTCATCAAAGTAATAGAACGGACTTGGGTCGTAATCCTGAATAGCAAAGATCAGCGCCAAAGCCGCCATGGATTGCTCACCACCCGAAAGTTGCTGACGGCTTACCTTCGAGGATTTTCCACGTGGTTGAGCCCACAATTCCAAGCCGCCCTTGAACGGTTCATCGGGGTTTTCGAGGAAGAGTTCTCCCCGGCCACCGTCAGACAATTCATGGTAGGATTTCTTGAAGTTCTCATTGACCTTTTCGAGGACGTTGAGCAGCCGCTCCTTGCGCTGGGATTCGAGTTGTTCGGTGACCTCAATCAGGTGTTTTCGGCGAGACTGGAGGGTGGCGAATTCATCCTTCATCAAATCGAGTCGCGCCTGACATTCATCGTACTGCTCGATGGCCATCATGTTGACGTTTCCGAAGTTGTCCATCTTGCGCTGCAACCCTCGGAGTTGTCGCTCCAATTCACCGACGTTCTTGAGGTCGTCAGGCAAATCCTCCAAAGAGAGGTCAGCCTGAATCAACTCCTGCGCCATCAATTGAACTTCAGCTTCTTTCTCGCTGATGGTTCGCATCAACTCTTCGGCAAGACGACGATGATTTTGCGCTTGGTTGAGGCGGTCCTCGTTGCGAACCCGAAGCGTTGCACGCTGGTCGCTCAATTCTTGTCGCTCTTGTTCAAGGCCTTGGTTTTCCTCCAAGTAAACGGCCTGCTCGTCTTTCTTGGCCTTCAGAGCCACCTTGTCGGTGGCCAACGTGGCCTCTAGTTCGTCAACTCGAATCATGCGGGCTTCTTTGCTCTCATGAAGCGTTTCCAACCGAAGTTGGGTCTCATCCACCCTTCGTTGAAGCACCGTTTGGTGAGTGGCGCCGCTGGCGATGATCTCCTCGGACTTTTCTTTCGCACCGGTCGCTTTCACGCGGAGAAGGTTGGCAGCATGCATGCGTTCACGAAGATGCTCGGGGCTGGCTGCTTCCAAAGCGGACTTCGCTGCTTCGTGCGCTTCTTGGGCGCTGCTGAGTGTGCGGTCCGCTGCGTCGAGGGCTCGAATCGCTTCCTGGGCACTGAGGCGAACCTCGTCCAATTTGCCTTCCAAACCTGCGACGACGTCCATCGCTTTTCGATGTGCGAGCCCCACCTGCTTCTTTTCCGCTTTGAGTTCACGCAACTCCGTTGCATAAGTATCATCGACCATGGCGTTGATTTTGTTGCGGATGCTCTGCTGATTGGTTCTTGCCTCACGAAGGGCCTCGGAGACTGTACGTTCCATCAAGTGGTATTTCTCCACCTCTGCAGTGTATTTCTCAACTTCAGTGGCGCCTTGGATTCGCCCTCCGAAGGAGATGTTCATTTTCCGCTTTGCACCACCGACCATGGCGCCACCGGATTCAATGACATCACCACGAAGCGTGACAAATCGTGTCCCACCCATGTGCTTGCGAGCGATGCTCATGTTTTCGACAATGAGTGTGTTGCGAAGTACAAAGCGTACGGCGACATCGATGCGAGGGTCGTAATCCAGCATTTCGTGGGCGAAGCCAAGAACGCCATCTTTCCTTGCGGTCATGACGGTTTTTCCTCCCGCACGAGAACTGGCGAGTTTGTTCAACGGCAGGAAGGTTGCTCGGCCAGCACGGTTTTCAGCCAGCCACCGAATAGCATTGGCAGCATCTTGGTCGGTCTCCACAACCACCGAGGCCATACCTGCTCCGATAGCGGTGGCGAGCGAGACGTCGTGTGAACTGTCCTTTGGCGCACACAGCTCAGCCACGGTTCCGATAATGCCTTGCAATTGTTGGTTATCTCGAGCGGCAAGAACGGCGCTCGCACCACCAGCCAAGCCTTTTGCACCAGACTTTTGCTCCATTTCTGCTTTGGCCAGAGAGAGTGAACGCTCTGCCTCTCGTAGTTTGATTTCAATACGCGTCCGGTCCTCGGCCAGTTGAGATTCTGCCCGTTGGGCTTCGTTCAATTGTTGCGCAAGCGATGCACGGTCGTATTCCGGGGCATCCTCGGCCATTTCTTGTAAGCGAATATCCAACTCGCCAAGAGCAAGTCGTATCTCCTCACTTTCTTGTTGAGCTTTGGCCAATTGGTCCCCAACCAAGTCCGCTTCCACAGCAAGTTTGTCAACGTCCGTTTGCGCTTCTTGGCGATGTGATTCATGAGTTTGAACCACGCCCTCTGCGGATGCCAACGCATCCGTTAGGTGTTGGTTTTGTTCGCCAGCCGTGGCGAGAGCCGCTCTGATGCGCTGTTCTTCATCTTGAGCCTCTTGAAGTTCGTTCAGTGCTTCTGCAAGGGCCTCGTTGGCTGATTGAAGCCCAGTGATGAACGTCTCGAGTTCTTCCTTTGCTTCGTCGAGTTGCTGGGTGACAGTCAACGCTTCCTCGTCTTCTTCCTCTTCTTCCCGAGCCGCTTCCAGCAGTCGGTCGTTGTTGAGTTCGATCGCCACTTGAAGAGCCTGAATGGCTTGGCCCAACTCAGAGGTTTCTCCGCCGGTAAGCAGGTTGATCTCCTTTTGAATTTCTGCGATTTTATCATCGAGTTCCAACAGCGTCTTTTCGGTTGCTTTGTGGTCATCCAACAGGTCCTGGCTTTCATCGAGATACTTTTGGCGCTGCTCAATGTGGAACTTCAATTCGTTCTTCATGGTGGCATAGCGTGATTGAAGAAGCATGGCGTTGGTCATTTGAATCGCATCGCTGACCTCTTTGGCCTGTTGCGCAACATGACGTTCTTTCGCAAGAGTAGAGAGGCGTTCAAGTTGCTCTTTTTCGAGCAATCCGATGCGGTCAAGGTAATTTTCAACCATCTCTTTCTGTTTGTTGGCTTTGCGAATTTCATCATCGTAAGAGGTGACGCCAGCGACATTGTCCAAGACCTTGCGGCGTTCGTTTGCTGTCATCTTTGCGAGGCTGGTCACGTCGCCTTGGAGCACGATGTTGTAGCCGTCCGGACGTGCGTTTGCTGCGCCAAGAAGTCGGTGGAACACCTTCTGTGTGCTGTCTTCTCCGTTGAGTTTGTAGGTTGTAACCGGGTTGTTTGAGGCGGTCAAGCGAATGCTGCGAGACATTCGAATCTCTTCCTTGTCCAGTGGAAGACGGCGCCGGCCGTTGCTCATGACAGGGTTGGCAAAGACCAGGGTGACCGAGCAATCACGGGCGGGTTTGGAATTCTTGCCGCCATTGAAGATGAGATCGGTGGAATTCTGGGCCCGAATGACCCGGTTAGATTTGGGCCCAAGAACGAATTGAATCGCGTCGCCACAATTGGATTTACCCGAGCCATTTGGCCCGGTGATGGCGGTAAAACCGCGGTCCAGCGGGACGGTCACCTCGCCCTTGAACGATTTGAAATTCAGCACCTCAAGTGATTTCAGATACATCCCTATCCCTCCTGCAATGGAAGTTTCATTCCATCACTTTCTTGCCACCGGCGCTTTACAGGTTTTAAACAATACGAAGAATCAAGGCTCAGTGCCTCGGTTTTCGGGACTCTCTTCGCTTCGCCGAAACGGCATCAAAAGACACCGTTTTGGTTGCACTTCTTACATCCCGCACCCTGACAATACGGACAGGTGGCCATCACGAGCAACTTGCTGCGTCGTCGGCTCATGGCAAGGCCCTTGTCGGATTGCAAGAAGCGTGAGCGCTCAACACGTTCCATGGTTCGCTTGTCGTGCTTTTCTGCGTTGAAGAATGACGTACGGAAGACCCCGGCTTTTTCACGGCGGCGATCGAGTTTGTCTCGAGTTTGTGCGACCGCTTCAGCCTCCCAATATTTGGGTCCACGAATCATAATGACACCCAAAACGGCAAACATGATCTGGACAACCCAAGGCTGGACGGGGAAAGGAAACATGGTAGCCAAACCCTCGGAGCTGGCCGATGTGGGTAGCAACGAAAGTCGATCCAGGACGGCAAGCGTACACAGGACCGAGCCCATGATGAAACCCAACTTTCGCAATCGGCGTGCCCATCCTTTGTTTTGTGGAAGTTCAAAACCGTAAACGAACAAAAACAGGCCCTCCATGAGCATGAGGACATCTGCCCCCGACCACTGACCCACTTCACCGAGGCAATAGGAGGTCCCTGTGTCTTTGAGTTCCTGCTCGACCGTGTCAAACGCACAACTGGGGTCGAACATCAAAAAAGCATCCAGTTTGTAGCCGTCGGCTCCGTCGATGACTTGAGGAGCAACGCTACCAAACTGGACATTAACGATGACAAACAACATCATCAAGAGGCCGAAAAGCGTGATAATTTTCCTCATCGGCAGACGAAACACGCTAGGACCTCATCGTTTCCAACCCGCCATGATTCATAGTGATTACGAGAAAGAGGTCGTACGAGCAAGCCATCATGGTCAAGAAGGGGAAAGCGGAGGCTGAACCACGGGAGGAGAAGGCCTTGGCCCACATCGCCATCATCGGAAGCGGCATCGCGGGTTTGTTTGCCGCCTCAAAACTGGCTGAAGCAGGCCACAACGTCTCCGTCATCACCAAACAACGCCCCAAAGATTCCTCGACCAACTGGGCACAGGGTGGCATCGCTGCCATTTTGGATAAAACAAACCAAGAGGGCATGGAAGCGCATGTCCAAGACACGCTTCGTTCGGGAGATGGCGGATGTGATGAAGCGGTGGTTCGGTCGATCATCAGCGAAGCTGGCGACCGGATTCGTGATCTGATTCAAATCGGGGTTGAGTTTGAGAAAACATCCGATGGCTCCTATTCCTTCATCCGAGAGGGGGGCCACTCCAGTAAGCGAATATTGCACGCAAAAGACGCCACTGGAAAAGAGATTGAGCGGGCCTTAACCGCTTTTGCACGCCAACACCCAAACATCACACTCAGACCCAACACGCTCGCCATTGATTTGATTCAACGCCAACACGGAAACCCTGAGATGGGGGTTGCTGGCGTGTGGTGTTTGGACCAAGAAACGCAAAACGTCGTGAACATCGAGGCCGACGCCATCGTGCTCGCTACGGGCGGCGTTGGGCGTCTTTGGAAAGAGACCACTAACCCCGATGTCGCCACCGGAGATGGTTTGGCCATGGCCTATAGAACGGGCGCCAGCGTCGACCACTTGGCCTTTATCCAGTTTCATCCGACCGCGCTTGCCACGGAGGCTGAACGGCCGTTTCTCGTCTCAGAAGCCGTTCGAGGCGTGGGCGCTGTTTTGCTGGACGAGGAAGGTCTGGCATCATGGAACAAGGCCTGTGAATCAGCCCGCAAGCAAGGCGAAGTCGCACCAGCGCCGGATCCGTTTTCCTTCACGCTGAAATACACGCCCGAAGGCTCGATGGCCACCCGGGATATCGTCGCTCGGGCCATCGATCAACAAATGAAAAAACACGGAACAAACCATGTCTATCTCATCACCTCACACCTTGATGAACCACTGAGCGAGAAGTTTCCCAATATCGCTCGCCGATTAGCGGAGGAGGGGTTGAGACTTGGAGAGGACCCGATACCGGTCGTTCCCGCTGCACATTACATGGTAGGGGGCGTTCGAGTTGATGATATCGGCCGCGCCTTTGTCCGTGAGCGAAATGAAATCATGCCCCACCTCTATGCGATTGGTGAAGTGGCAAGCACGGGAATGCACGGTGCAAACCGACTGGCTTCAAACAGCCTTCTCGAAGCGGTTGTTTTCGCTGAACGTGTGGCGCAACACCTCATTCAACATCCACCCCCACCGTACATTGGCACCCATCCTTCATGGCGGGCGGACGGCTTGGGGGCGCTGAAAGAACACGCCCCCATCATCCACGACCGCACCAGTTTGGTGAGAACCATGTCAGAAGAAGTGGGGATCGTCCGCTCCAATCAACGGTTGAAGCGAGCAAAACGACGCTTGGACCTCCTGCAAAAAGAAGTGGACATGATGTGGAAGGGTTCACTCCCTACTCGGGAAATCGTGGAACTCCGCAACTTGTGTCTCATCGGTCAATTGGTCGTCCATGATGCACTCGGTCAAACCGAAAACAAAGGACTCCACTACAACGTGGACCTGTTCAAGGATGACACGCACGAACAAGTGAAGCCAGCATCTGATTGATGGGTGCCGCCAACCCGTGGTGTTCAGCTCGCTCCACCACTGCTTGGTTCAGCGCACCGATTTCTGTTTGGCGCCCGGCCTTCACGTCCTGTAGCATGCTGCAAGTGTTGTCCCGTGTTTGTTCAAGGACGGTTCTCAATTGCTGTTCGAACACGTGCTCATCAGGGAGTTCAACTCGTTCCATCACGGCCACCGCCGAGGCTTCACGATAGACCATCATGCAAGCAGCAAACAGGTCGGGTTCAAGCAATTCTCCGTTTTTCAGCCCACCAAGCGCAGCCAAGGGATTGATGGCGAGATTGAGCATGACCTTTTTCCAAATCAAAGCAACAGGGTCAACCTCCACGAGGGCGTTCAATTGAGCCTCGTTGAGGAGATGAACCACGCGTTGAAGTTGATCGGATGGAGGACCAAGCGGCGTGGTGGCCATCGCTACAGCCCCATAACCCGCCCAAAAGGTGGGTCGGTCGGATTGAGTAAACGCCCCGTGAGTGGTGCTGGCAGCCAGTACACGCGTGGGACCGAGGATTCGAGACAGGACCTCGACATGACCCAAGCCGTTGGAAAGGGCGAACGCAACACCGTTCGGCTTCAAAAACGCCGTTGCCCGTTGAGCCAAATGAGGTACATCGTACGATTTACAGGCAAGAATCACAAGGTCCGACCCTTGATTCAGTTCGAGTTCATGTGGAAGCTCCTCGCATGAATACAGAAACCGGTTGGGCTCAAAGTTGAGGGTGCGGTGACCTTCAATCCCGAGGCCCTCGAGCATTTGTTGAGCCCCTCGCTCCCCACGAACATGAAGATGGACCTCAGCCGTGGTTGAGGCAAGACTTGAGGCAACGATGCTGCCGATGGAACCAACGCCCAAAACGGAAACTCGCATACCATCACCTCACTGATAACTCGATAGATGCAGGACGACGGAGCCCGCCTCGTAGGTCAACCACATGGTGGCAAGCGGAGCATCAGGGGGCGTTAACGTGAAGGTGGTGTCGCCGGGGCTCAAAGCGTTCCCATCCCAGTTGTGGACCCAATCTTCACCAAAACTACCACCTCGGTCAAGTCTGAAGGGGACCGTCTCGTTGGCCGGGTTGTGAAGGGTAAAGGTCGTCATGCCGGTGTTGAGAAGGGTCCCGTTGGTGGCGAGAGCCCAAGGCGTGGTCCAAAACCGAGAAGTGGAATTCATCCACGTCACCATCAATTCGGGACCTTGGACGACTTTGAAAGAGAGGTCCGGGTATGGATTGTAAGCGTCTCTGCAAAGCGTGAGGTTGGCTCCATCGGGGACCAGGAGCGTCAAATTCTGCGTGGGTTGAAGAGAGGGGAGTTGGGCAGCCGTTCGCAAATTCATGTCCCAAATCCACGGACCGGATTCAGGTCGAACCGGGGTGTTCAAACTCGCATTGAGCGGGCAATGCTCTGCGTCCATTGACAAAACTCCCTCGCCGTCAAACAAAGCACCCCAACCGGTTGGATGGCCAGGGGCGATCTGCCAGCCCTCGGCAGGCACATGGGCCACCAACGGCCTTCGCTCGGGCAACGACGGCGAGAAGGTGTGGTTGTTGAGATGGAGAATGGCCATTGATGGGTCAAACACCATCGGGTCAAGACCGGCCAAACAAAATTGAGGGGGGACTTCGGTGAGGTTCACTTCCATGGTTGACTCACCGGGTATGTTGACGAGTTGCGTTTGGAGACCGTCATGTGGCGTAAAACCCGTGCTGATGTTGAGCGAGGTTGAATTCATCAAACTCCCGTCCAAATCAATGCAGCGGTGGACATAGGACCCTGCCGGGACATCGTACCATTGCGATGCAGGTACCACCTCAAGAGAGGGACGCACTTGAACGGGAACGGCTTCGTGCTCTCCGTTGATGGCCACGACATAACTGAGGTTCGCCATCGTAGGTTGGTTTGCCCCGGACCATGTGAGGTTCATCCAGAAAAACGCCGTCCGTTTTGGAAGAAGATCAGAACCGCAACCCAGGCCGTCAATCGTGTATGTTTCTTCACCGTCGCAGTCCCAAGAAATGCTCCATGCCTGATCGGGTTGCTCGAGGTAGGCCGAAACAGCGTACGGCTTCATCAGCGCCGAGGGGTTTGCCACGCGGACTTCCGTGGTGGAAAGCCACGTACCGTCCTCTTGGAGAGTGGCTGGTTCTGGTGAAATCAACTGATGCGTCAACGGGTCATCCCATCCCGTCTCATGGAATACGGGTTGGCCAGCAGGAAGGAGAAGGACGAAGACAAAGAGGAGGAGCAATCCCATTCGACTGTGTTCGGTTTCGCTAAGCCCGGTTGTCTCGTCTAAAATAAGCGGTATTCGGAGGTCATTACCAAAGAAAAACAACAGGGGCAATAGCAAAGCGAAAACCAGGAACCAAAGTGAAAACTGTTCGAACACGCCGAAAACATAAGCGGTGAATAAACCGAGCACAAGAATCAGACTTTGCGTGCTTGAACTGCGGGCATCAAAGAGACCCATGCGTGCAATGAGAAGACGCCCTCCCGGCAAGGTGGGAACGGGCAGGACCGAAATCCAAGCGAAAAGCATCAGCATGCCTCCAACATGGACCCAGGGGTGCGCCCACAAGATACGGACAAAGGCGTCGTTTTGTCCAAATCCGTCAGCGAGCAACGAAAGGAAGAGAGGAGGTGCAGAAACCAGAGGCATCGTGGCGGACGCCAAATATTCCGGCGTCATCGAAATTCCTGCAAACATCAACATGGCTCCCGCCCCACCCAGCATCAGCGGTACGCTCAGAGCCGTATAGCCCAGAGACGCTCTGTTGGGCCAAGGGCGAGCATCCATTCTCGGCATCGTTGGAAGAAGCAGAATCCCAAAAGGCCAGACCAACCATGAGGAGGGGAAAAGCCCGAGGGCGTACAGGGCGATGGTGAAATCGGGCACGGGCAGGAGGTGGCCACTCCGAACACCAAATCGCTTGGCGACCCTGCGCTGAAGAGTTGAAGCAAGGAACAAGACGAGAAGGGCTGGCAGCGTGTAACCGATGAGGGCGTCGACCAAAGAGGAGGAATGAAACCAGCCCTCAGCAGGGCGTGCGCCAGCCATCCAAAGATCGCCTGCGAGGGTGAGCGTCAAAAAAGAAAGAGCCCAAAAGAGAACAACCGTATTGAGGCGAGGGAATTGGCGTTCAGGGGCCGGAAAGACGGTCACTACCCAATCTTCGTCCTTGGTCAATTTCGCCATCCAACCCAAGCGGTCAAGGTGAGCGTTGAGGCGAATCAAGTCATCATGAACGTCATCGTCAAGAGCCGCAACACACCATGAAGGCCAACGGCCTCCGTTTTTTCGTAGGACGGTGAAGTAGGATTGAAGGGTCGAACCGAGCAATTCGTGTTGCGACCATGCTTTTTTGTGATGCGGCAATCCAGAGGGAGAAGTTGACGAATCTTCGCTCACGGTCAACCCCCCTTGTCGTCATGGTGTGGGCCCTCCTCCATGAATCCCTCGTAAAGGGGTGGAGAAAGAATCACTTGTTCTTGAATCGCTTCAGACGGAAAGTTTCCTCGCGTTCCATTTCTTCAAGACGAAGTTGAATGAAGACCTTGGCTTCCTCAAGTTCTGGGATGACCTTGAACTCGAGGGCATTGACACGACGCTTGGTAGCTTCAATTTCAGCCAAAAGGCGCTTCAACGTGGCTTCCATTTCGGATGCCGTTACGATTTTTTCAATCAATTCGCTGAAGGAATCGCTGGCTTCATCGATGTAAGGCGATGAGCCGATGAAACCAATCCCTCGCTCGGCAAAGGTGGACTTGAGGTTGCTTCCGCTGACGCTTGGAACAACCACACCCATGATGTTGCGGCGTTCAACCTCAACTTCTGGGTGGGCGGAGTTTGCGATGGCCGCAGCACGAACAGCCAAACCACCTTCGATGGCGTTGGCCAAGTCAATACGAGTCTTGGCAAGACGATAGGCGTCGGTCAGATCTCGCTTCGCTTCAATCATCTCCGAAAGAAGGGTACGGAACTCGTGGAAGAGACCGTCTCGCTTCATTTTCAGCAACTTGTAACCGTTCTTGGTCTGCTTGATTCGAGCCTTGAGTTTGATGAGTTCGCTGCGGGTTGGTTTGATGTCCAATGCCATGCTTTCTCACCTCCGTCATTCGAATTTTGGAACGCTCACTCGCGGTTGTCTGGGTGGTACTTCTCAATCCACTTTTGGTCAAGACGGACGAGGTACTTCGTGTCGATGGAAGACATCAGCGTCCAGCACAAGTCAAGGGTTTCGTTGATCGAGCGGTCTTCGTCTCGAGATTGTCGAAGGAACTGGTCTTCGAACACACCGGAGAAGTCCAAGAGTTGCTTATCACGCTCGTTGAGGGCATCTTCACCAACAATGGCGACCAATCCACGAAGTTCTCGACCCTGAGCGTACGCAGCGTACATCTGGTCGGAAACCGATTTGTGGTCCTCACGGGTGGTTTCGGCACCAATACAGGAACCCATCAGTCGAGACAATGAAGGCAAGACGTTGATGGGCGGATAGATACCCTGCTGATGGAGTTCACGACTGATAACAATCTGACCTTCAGTGATGTATCCGGAAAGGTCGGGAATCGGGTGCGTGATGTCATCACCAGGCATGGTGAGAATGGGGAATTGGGTGATGGACCCCTTCTTGCCCTTCACGATACCAGCACGCTCGTAGAGCATGGCCAAATCCGTGTACATGTATCCGGGGTAGCCACGTCGACCAGGCACTTCTTCACGAGCAGCACCAATTTGTCGCAGTGCATCACAGTAGTTCGTCATGTCCGTGTAGATGACCAGAACGTGGTAGTCCTTCTCAAAGGCGAGGTATTCAGCCGCGGTCAAAGCAAGACGAGGCGTAATGATTCGCTCAACAGCTGGGTCGTCGGCAAGGTTGACGAACAACACAGCGTTTTCGAGAGCACCGGTTCGCTCCAAGTCAGAACGGAAGAAGTTGTATTCTTCAGCGGTGATACCCATGGCGCAGAACACCACAATGAACTCCTCATCGGAATCCTTGAGCTTGGCTTGGCGAGCAATCTGCAAGGCGATGTCGTTGTGGGGCAGACCCGATGCTGAAAAGATCGGGAGTTTCTGTCCACGAACAAGCGTCGTACAACAGTCAATGGCAGAGATACCCGTCTGAATGAAGTCGTGGGGTGATTGTCGGCTGTAGGGGTTGATGGCCGCACCGATGATGTCTGCTTTTTCGTCAGCCACGATTTCTGGGCCACCATCACGAGGACGGCCGGCACCATCGAGAATTCGTCCAACCAAATCGGTGCTCACGGGGAGTTTGAAGACATCGCCCATGAAGGTGACACCGGTTTCTCGGTTGATTTTAGCCGTGCCTTCAAACACTTGAACGATGACAAGGTCGTCCGAGGTGTCAAGCACTTGGCCGTTCTTGATGTCGCCGTTGGCGAGTCGGAGGGTAACGATTTCACCAAACGCAACGGGCTCGGTTTTGTTCAAAAAGACCAAGGGGCCCTTCACGTCGGTAATGGTTCGGTATTCTTTTCCAGTCATCTTCATCCTCTCCTCAGTTGGCCTCCACGGCGTTGGCGATTTGTTCGTTCATTTCCTTGACCATCTCTTCGATGCGGTCAATGTAGCCCTTTTCGAATCGGCCACGCATCAAGTCTGAGCGGGCGGGCACGTTCACAACATCGTTGAGCAGAGCACCGTCTGCCATGGCACCCTTTGCTGCTTCTTGGAAGGAAAGGATGGCCTTGGCCATGTGGTACTGCAGGTGAATGTCGCAGTATGCATCGACATCGTGGAACCCGTTTTGCTGCAAGAAGAACTCACGAATCATACGGGCGACTTCCAAGGTCAACTGCTGGTCAACAGGCAGGGCATCGGAACCGACCAACTGGACGATTTCTTGCAACTCAGCCTCAATTTGGAGCAATCCGCTGATTTGGGTACGGATTTCGGGGAAATCCTGTGCGATGTTGTCTCGGAACCACTGGTCGAGACTCTGCGGGTAGAGCGAATAGGAGTTCAGCCAGTTGATGGCGGGGAAGTGGCGTTGTCGAGCCAGACCGGCGTCAAGTCCCCAGAACACCTTCACGATACGAAGGGTACCTTGGGACACCGGTTCGGAGATGTCTCCACCAGGTGGCGACACAGCACCGATGACCGTGACCGAGCCGTCGTCGCCGTTGAGGGTTTCAACACGACCTGCTCGTTCGTAGAACTCGGCAATTCGAGAAGAAAGGTAAGCAGGGTAGCCTTCCTCACCGGGCATCTCTTCCAAACGGGACGAAATCTCACGCATGGCTTCAGCCCAACGGGAGGTTGAATCGGCCATGAGGGCCACGTCGTAGCCCATGTCTCGGAAGTACTCGGCGATGGTGATTCCGGTGTACACGGAAGCCTCACGGGCAGCCACAGGCATGTTGGAGGTGTTGGCGATCATGACGGTTCGGTTCATGAGCGGCTTACCGGTGTTTGGGTCAATCAAGTGAGGGAACTCGTCCAACACTTCGGTCATCTCGTTTCCACGTTCACCGCAGCCGATGTAAACAACAAGCTGTGCGTCAGAATACTTGGCTAGAGACTGCTGAGTGACGGTCTTTCCTGAACCGAACGGACCAGGAATACCTGCAGCACCGCCCTTGGCGAGCGGGAACAGGAAGTCCAGAATGCGCATACCGGTCACCAGTGGGGTGTCGGGTGCGTACTTCTGGGTGTAAGGACGAGGGGAACGGACGGGCCACTTCTGCATCATCTGCAACTCTGTGCCGTCTTCGAACACACAAACGGTTTGTGTGACGTTGAAATCGCCTGACTCGATGGACTTGACCTTGCCGGACTTGCCGGGTGGGACCATGATCTTGTGAACGATGGTTTCGGTCTCTTGGACGTGGCCAATCACTTGGCCGCTGACCACTTCATCGCCCTTGGCCACTTGAGGTTCAAACGTCCAGGTCTTCTCCATGTCGAAAGCGTCGGCATCAACACCACGAGTGATGAAAACACCCATGACTTCCTCAAGGGTAGCAAGAGGTCGCTGAATACCGTCGTAAATCTGGGTCAGGAGGCCAGGCCCAAGGGAAACGGACAACGTCTCTTCGGTGTTCAACACGGGCTCGCCAGGTCGAATACCCGAGGTGTCTTCGTACACCTGGATAACAGCCTTGTCGCCGTGCAGTTCAATCACTTCGCCCATCAAACCTTCATGGCCAACACGCACAACGTCATACATTGCTGCGTTCATGCCCGTCGCGGTTACGACAGGTCCCGAAATTCGGTAAATCACTCCTTCATTGCTCATTTTTTCTTCCTCCTGTTTTTGGTTGGAACTTCACTTCCACAAATCGACTCCTATGGCCTTACGAATGGTATCTCGCAAGGTGGTGTCTTCCTCCGTTCCGATGCCGAGCACGGTGGGAGAAACGGACGCCGACAATTGATCTCTCAATCGGTCGGGCAACGTGGTCATCACGGCGGAGTCGACCACCACGATACCAACGCTTTTGCTGTTGAGGAGCGAACGAAGTGCGGCGTGCAATTCGTCATCGCTCTCGGGATTATGAAGATTGGACACTCCAGCAAGCTGGAAGCCAAGGGTAAAGGCGGGTGAACCAACGACTGCGATATCCATGATTTCACCTCAGAGTACGTGCGCCTCAAGCACTTCGGCAGACAGACCGGCAAGCCGGCCACGCACGATCAATCGCAAGTCGGAAACTTCCTGAACCTTCATGGCGATGTAGTGGATGATGGGAAGGGCCGATACAGGATGGAGGTAGCTCATCCGTTGCATCATGGCGTATTCCCTTGCTTTCATCCACGTCACGACGGGATCTAGACTGCGGGTAGCATCGGCTTCTTCAAGCACGGACTCAAACGCAGCGTTGTCAAACCGGTCGCCTGCTCGAAGCAAATCAAGCATTGCATCCTTGCCACCGGTGGCGATGGCTGAGAACGCTCGTTTTGGAACGAGGCGCCCACCGGGAATCAACAACGAGACCAATTGTTCGTTGGAGATTCCAACAGCACTGGCTTCCAGGATGTTGACGATGTTTTTGTGGTCGATTTCTGCGGCGAACAATCGAGACAAGAAGCGAGCAGGTGCTCCCTTGGATTGGAGCAAGGCTCGTTGCGATGCGGCGTAGTAATGGCGGTCAAGAGCGTCTTCATAGTCAGCCAGCGTTCCGTTTTCAGGGACTTTGGCAAGGGCTGAGCCGAAGGACTTTCGTCGCATCAAGGCAGCAGCGGATTTCATGTCGTCGCAACTTTCAACCACTTTGAGCCACGGCGTGTTGACGTCGTTGATCTCTGGAAGGATGCTGTTACCAACTTCCTCAACAGAAACCTCGTTATGGATGGCACGGAACACCGCTTTGGCGTTCTGGTACTCAAACCGGGACGTGTAAATCTCAATGAGCGGGCGAATGGTTCTGTTGGCCATGTTGACCATCTCGGTCAGTTCACCTTCGAGATTGTGCGTCAGTGCCGCTTCAACCAAGTCGCCACCGGAGAGTTTTCCAGCGTACAAGTCGATTTCTGTTCGGTACCCGATATCACCCACTGCCACCGTCAACTGGTCGACGGATTGGTTGATGAGTTGGCGAAGGCGAGCTCGGTCAGCCAACTTCTGTCGTCGTGCCTTGGCACGAGAGACGACATAAGGGGTGTTTCCGAGCATCATGTGTTCACCTTCTTCATCCAAACAGTGTTTCGTTCACAGCAGCGAGTTGGTTGGACCAGGCTCGCTCAAGCATGTTGTCAAATCGCATGTCAAAGGAGACAGAGCCGTCTTCAGCTTCCAAAACGAAGCCGCCCAAGCCGTCCACGCTTTCGCCAACCTTACGGTCGCCTGCCTCTTTCGAGATGGCGGCCCGGTCAACTTCGACAGGACGGATCACGTACTTGCCTTTGGCGAGTTTCTTGGAACTGGCCAGCAAGGATTTGAGAAGAGCTGCTCGTCCTTTCATCCCTGGGTCGGCAATGTGCGTTCGTGCAGCCTCGAGGGTTGCATCGAGCACTTTGCGACGGGCAATCAGAACATCCTTTTGGTTGGATTGTCGAGCGCTCGCCACGGTTTCTCGGGCGATTTGCTCGGCTTCTTTCTCAGCACGCTGCTGGGCTTGTTCTCGCAAGGCTGAGGCTTTGGCCTCGGCGTCCGCAAGCAATTGCTTGGCTTCGGCTTTGGCTTCTGCAATCAGCGCTTTTGCGTCGCTTTCAGCGGCCGCAGCGATGTCGTTGGCAAGTGTTTCTAGGGTCATCGTATCGTCTCCATTGTTCGTCGTTCAAATTTGGGCAGAGCCCAACGGTCGACCGTCGTCCTCAGTTGAGGAAGAGCGGTAGGGCACCGAGAATCACGATGGATTCTGGGAGAGCGGTGAAGATCAAAGCGACACCGAACTTGCTGCCGTCTTCGGCGAGCATGCCGACAGCTGCGCTGCCGATGGCGGCTTGGGAGAAACCTGCACCGATGGCGGCAAGGCCAAGGGCAAGTCCGACACCAACGTCGCCGGTCATTCCGTCAGTTGCACTCGAATCGGTCGTTGCTTCGTCTGCAGCAGCAACACCTTGGGCGACCAAGGCGAGCGTTGCCAGAACGATCAGTGTGCGTAGGC
This sequence comes from Candidatus Poseidonia sp., assembly GCA_030741355.1. Classification (GTDB taxonomy): domain Archaea; phylum Thermoplasmatota; class Poseidoniia; order Poseidoniales; family Poseidoniaceae; genus Poseidonia. The sequence goes on from JASLVM010000004.1 coordinate 66,094, forward strand.
TCATTTTTAGGGTATTCTTGTTCATTTTTCTACCTCCAGTTTGTTGTCCATGGGACTATGATTGCCCCTCCGTATGGAGGGTGCGACCGCCAATCGGGGTAAAAACCCGACCGGAGCCGTCGTAGAACTTGCCCATCCATTCCACGAAGTGGAGACGGGCTGCGTGGATGCTCGGGGAAAGCAATCCAAGCGCGAGTGCAAAGGCTTGAATGAAGAGGAAAAGGACAAGACCGAGAACGATGGAAACCACACCGCCACCCGACCACATCAGGTCCCATCCCATGGTGATGGAGACTTCAGCGATTTTGACACCGGCCACGCCGACGCCCATGACACGAAGGTAAGAGAGCGTATTGGCAAGCAGGCCAAAGGTTTCGATGGGGCCCATGATGAGGCCACCTGCCAA